>JBQCGM010000131.1:0-34129 GCA_051955585.1 Novosphingobium sp. | reverse complement strand
GGGGTTGGTCATCCCGCACTAACCCCCGCCGGGTGGGGGCCTCGCTGTGTACCAACGGCGGGCCAGTGTGGGCGCCTGTCGCCTCCCCACGAACGGTTGAGATGAATGCAGTCCATGGCAACGAGTGCTAAACCGGCCGCGCAGCCTTGCGCATCGAGGCGTAGATCAGCCCAACCAGGGCCGCGAAAATCGCGATGCCCAGCGGCCCCTGCCAGCCGCCAGCCGCGACTATCGCAAGCGCTTCCGGGTCGTTGGTCGCCGCGACGATGCCGGCATAGGCGACGTTGAACAGGCTGTCCCCGACGATCAGGCCGGTCGCGGTCAGCACGCCCATCCGCTCGGCGAAGCCGGGATCGCTCTGGCGCCGGGCCCAGCCGTTGTAGAAATGGCCGAGTACCGCGCCGAGCACGATCAGTGCGGTCACGCCGAGCGGCAGGTACATGCCCATCCCGACTGCCAGTGGTGGCAGCGCGCCGCGCTTGCCCGCGCGAAGCGCCTCGTCGATCACGATGGCCGCCGCGCCGATCGCCGCGCCAAGGCCGATCAATTGCCAATCGAGCGTCCCGCCGAGCACGCCCTGCGCGATCGCAGCGATCAGCGCCGCCTGGGGTGCGGCGAGCGCGTTCGCGCCCGCGCCCGGCGCCCCCTGGAACCCGAAAGTCGTATTCAGCAGGCCAAGGATCGGCGGGATGACCAGCGCGCCGAAGACCACGCCGAGCACCAGGGCAACCTGCTGCCGCCACGGCGTCGCCCCGACGAGTTGCCCGGTCTTGAGATCTTGAAGGTTATCGTTGGAGATCGTCGCCACGCCAAAGACGATGGCGGTGACGAACAGCGCATAGGCGACCAGCGGCCGGGCTTCCACACTGCCGGCGAACAGGGCGGCCAGCAGTAAGGAGATACCCAGCGCGGAAATGATCCCGACGCCCGAAATCGGGCTGTTCGACGATCCGATCAGCCCCGCCATGTAGCCGCAAACCGAAGCGATCACGAGACCGCCCACCCGCACGAAAGCCAGCGACAACGCCACGGTCGCCCCGAGCGACGCGGCTATCGGCCCGGCCGCGGTGAAGTTCCACAGCACCGCCGCGATCGGCACCATCGCGGCCAGGATGGTTCCGCCGACGATGCCGATCGGAAGGTCCCGTTCGGTCAACTCGAGGCCCGCGAAGCCATCGGCCCGGCGCGCGCGATTGGCGGCAAGCGCATCGCGGATTCCGCGGACGATCGGTCCGATCACGCGCAGCAAGGTCCAGATCGCCGCGATGCCGATCGCGCCGGCGCCGATGAAGCGAACCTTTTCGCGGAAGACGCTCGATACGAATGCGGCCAGCTCGGTACCCGCCGGGGGGCCGCCCGCCGTAAACAGGGGCAGCAGGATTCCGAAGCTCAGCACGATGCCGACCAGCATCGCGAAGCCGACGGCCAGCCCGACGAGATGGCCGACGCCGATATAGGCGAGGGACAGCCCGGCCGTAAGGTTGGTCGCACCGGCGCCCAGCTTGAGCGTCGTTCCAGCCTCTTCGGCAACCAACCGCAGCTTCGCGAGCAGCGGATAGCCCGCCGCGACGAGCGAGCCGAGGATGACCGCCCCCAGCCCCCGCTTGTTCTCTTCCGCGCCGCCGATGCCGTTGCCGACCTTGAGCACCTCGGCCGCGGCGACGCCCTCGGGATAGGGCAGCGGCGACTTGGTCACCAGCGCGCGGCGCAGCGGCACCGAATACATCACGCCGAGCACCCCGCCGATCGCGATCACCGCGACCGACTGCCAGTAGGGAAAGCCGCTCCACCAGCCGACCATGATCAGGCCCGGCAGAACAAAAACGATCGCCGAGAGCGCCCCCGCCGAGGAAGCGATGGTCTGGACGATATTGTTTTCCTGGATCGTCGCTCCGCCGAGCGAGCGCAGCAGCGCCATAGAGATCACCGCGGCGGGAATCGAGGTGGCGAAGGTCAGGCCGGCGCGCAGACCGAGGTAGACGTTGGCCGCGGTGAACAGCACGGTCAGTACCGCGCCGAGGATCACGCCGCGCAGGGTCAGCTCGCGGTGAGTCGCGCCAGCGCTCATCGCCGTACCCCCTGGCCAAGGTTTACAGATGTTGATGATCCGCACAGTGTCCTGGAGAATTTTTTCGCTTCCCCCACCATCGTCGTTTCGGGGTGGGGCGGCAGGGGCGGTGCGAAGCTCATTCCAGGACCATGGCACAGCGCTCCGCTGTAGGAAACGCCTCTGTTTCAACGTCGAAGCAAGGGATAGGGATTGATCGCCCGCCCCTGCCACCAGCCCTGGCCGGGCTCGACCAGTTCGATCGCGAAGTGCAGGTGCGGCGCATCGGGCGAGGCATCGCCGGTCGAGCCGACGAATCCCAGCAGGTCGCCCGCCCAGACCCGCTGCCGCTCGGCGAGGCCCGGCGCATAGCCGTCGAGGTGCGCATAGTAGTAGATCCGCCGGCGGTCGGGCGAACGGACGTAGATCGTGATGCCGCCGCGGACCGACTGGAACAGCTTCTCCACCGTGCCGTCGGCCGCCGCCAGCACCGGAGTGCCGCGCCGGGCGACGATGTCGATCGCCTCATGCGCCCTCGCTCCACCGGCGCGCGACTGGCCCCAGGTATCGACCAGCGCCTCGCGCCGGACGCCCTCGACGGGAATGACCAGGCCGCCATAGTCGTCGCGATCCTGCTCCGCGGCGGCCATCAACCGCGGTGGGGAGTCGGGTTGGGCAGCCCCGCCGTTCAGCAGCGCCGCCCCCACCATCCACCCGGCCGAGCCGAGCAGGGCGACCGGCAGGATTGCCCTGAAGCCGGCGCGCCAGCCCATCTCAGGCCTCGAACAAGAGCTCGGTCTTGGCCGAGACCATCTGCGCCAGCCGCGCCGCGTCCCAATTGGTCAGGCGCACGCAGCCGTGGCTCTCGGCCCGGCCGATCGTCTCGGGGCGGGGGGTGCCGTGGATGCCGTAGTGCGGCTTGCTGATGTCGATCCAGACCACCCCGACCGGCCCGTTCGGCCCCGGCGGGAGCAGCGCCTTGTCGTCCTTGCTGCCGGCATCCCAGAACAGGTCGGGGTTGTAGTGGAACTCGGGATTGTAGGACTTGCCGAGGATCTTCCACTTGCCCAGCGGCAGGGGATCGTGCTGCGAGCCCATGGTCGCGGTATAGACCGCGATCAGCTTGTCCGCGGCGTCGTAGGCCTTGAGCGTGCCCTTCGACTTGCTGACCACCACCCGCGCGGCCTGCGGCTGCTCCGATCCGACGCCGAGTGTGATCAAAGTAGCGCGCCATCCCGCGTTCTCGACCTTGGCGGCGTCGACCGTGTCGCCACCGACATTGGGCACGCGGATCTGCTGGCCGGCCCGGAACAGGGCGGGCGGGGCGCCGTCGGCGGAGGCAGCGCTCGGGCTTGCACTCGCCGGCGCGGAACCGGTGGTCGCGGGCTTGCCGCCCGGGTTCAGTGCGTGGAGGGTTTCGACCGTGGTATGGAAGCGCTCGGCCAGCTTCTCGTCGAGGCTTTCATAGCCGAGCGCCGGGAGCTTGGCCTGGTCGGCCTCCTTCTCCGGCAGCTTCTGGAAGGGGCCGGCGGCAAATTCCTCGGGAATGGTCACTACGCGGGTGGCGGGGATCGTGCTCCACTTGCCCAGGGCCTGGCGGGTGGCCTCGTCGAGCTTTCCCGTCACCGGCAGGTCGTTGGCCTCTTGGAAGCCGGAGACGGCATTGCGCGTGGAAAGCCCCTCCTTGCCGTCGACCACGCCCGGGGTGAAACCAAGCCGGTCGAGCACGACCTGGGCCTGCATGACGGGGCGCGCTTCGGCATCGGGAATGGCGTTCGGATCGACCTGGCCGTCATGTGCGGCGAGCGGATTGGTCGCCGGCTGGGGGGTGCGGGCCTGTTGTTCCCGCTCGGTCCCGCCGTAGTTGCATCCGGCCAGCGCGAGTAGCGAGGCCGCGAAAATCCATGAACGCATGCTTGTCTCCCTGCGCCGAGGGCGGCGCGAAAGGGAAACGTACGAGCCCCGGGTAAGTGCCTAGGCGGCGGCAATGGCCTCGTGCAGCGCCTTGATGTTGGCGACCTCGTCGCCGTTCCATACCCCGCCCGACACGGCCAGGAAGTCGGCTCCGGCCAGGACCAGGGGCGCGGCGTTCCGCGCCGTGATCCCGCCGATCGCCACACAGGGAATCTCGAACAGGGTCTGCCACCAGGTCAGCAGGTCGGGCTCGGCGTGGTGCTTCACCTCCTTGGTGGTCGTCGGGAAGAAGGCGCCGAAGGCGACGTAGTCCGCCCCCGCCTCGCCCGCTTCCATCGCCAGGTGGCGGCTGGCGTGGCAGGTCACGCCGATCTGCGCCTCGCGCCCGAGCCGCTGGCGGGCCTCGGCGACGTCGCCGTCGTCCTGGCCGAGGTGCACCCCGTCGGCGCCGAGGCGCTTGGCCAGCGCTACGCTGTCGTTGACGATGAAGGCAACCTCGCGGTCGGCGCAGATGCGCTGGAGCGGATCGGCCAGCCGCGCCGCCTCGTGGTCGTCGAGGCCCTTCACGCGGAACTGGAAGGCGGCGACCTCGGCGGCATCGAGCGCACGGGCGAGCCGGTCGGGAAAGGCTCCGCCCACCTCGAGCGGGGAGATCAGGTAGATTTCGCCGGAACCCCGCCCTGGACCCATGGGGCTCTCGGGCGCGTTGTCCGCTTGGTCACTCGTGGAGTCCTGCATGTCCGACCTCTCTGCCCCGGCGCCGGTGCGGATCGGCTGTTCCGGGTGGATCTATCCGCACTGGCGCGGCCTGTTCTATCCCGAGGCGCTGCCCGTCAAGCGCTGGTTCGCCTATTACGCCGAAGAGTTCGACACGGTCGAGATCAACAACAGCTTCTACCGCCTGCCCAAGGCCGAGACCTTCGACGCCTGGCGCGATGCCGCACCGCCGGGCTTCCGCTATGCGGTCAAGGCCAACCGCTTCCTGACCCAGGCAAAGAAGTTGAAGGACTGCGCCGAGCCCTTGGCGCGGATGATGACCCCGCTCCGCCACCTCGGCGCAACGCTCGGCCCGATCCTCTACCAGCTGCCGCCGCGGTTCAAGGTGACCCTCGACCGGCTGGAGAGCTTCCTCCAGCTGGCGCCCCGCGACGTCGTCAACGTCTTCGAATTTCGGGAGCCGAGCTGGTACCGGGAAGAGGTCTTCGCCCTGCTCGAGCGCCACGGCGCCAGTTTCTGCGCGCACGACATGCCGGGCTCGGCCAGCGAGCGGCGCGCGGTGGGCAAGGTCGCCTACCTGCGCTTCCATGGCGGCCTGTCCAAATACTACGGCCGCTACCGCGACGAGCATCTGCTCGAATCGGCCGACTGGATCGCGCGCGAGGCGCACGCCGGCCGCGAGGTCTGGGCCTATTTCAACAACGATCCCGAAGCCCATGCGATCGAGGACGCCAGGACGCTGCGCGCGATGGTCCGCCAGGTGTTGCGATAGGGGCAACGGCTGCATAAGCTGACAAGCCAAACAAAACAGGAGGATGGGCCTTGAAGCGGATCGCCATTTTCACTGCGCTTTGCGCGATCGCGGCGGGTGCCGGACTGCCCGCCGCCTCGGCCCAGCCGGTGCCATGGGAAACTCCCGCGCGCCCGAACCAGATCCCCCTCCGCGACGCCGCGCCGGGCGCCCAGCCGGAACAGTGGCATACCAATAGAAGCGGCACGCATGCGGTCCGCAACGTCGCCGCGCCGACGCTCGAGCCGTTCCTGCCCGATCCGGCCAAGGCCACGGGCGTGGCGGTGATCGTCGCGCCGGGCGGCGGCTTCACCACGCTGGAGATGGACAACGAAGGCTATCCGGTCGCCCGCTGGCTGGCCGATCGCGGCATCGCCGCCTTCGTGCTCAAGTACCGGCTGACCCAGACTCCGCGCGACCACCAGGCCTTCCTCGATTACCTGCGCGTCCAGAACACTCCGCCGCCCGCGACTTCCGTCCCGGCGCCGAGGCCGGCGGCCTTCACGATCTCGCCCGAGCGGCAGAAGGCGTTCGACGCCGCCCGCGAGGACGGCCAGGCTGCGGTTCGCCTCGTCCGCGCCCGCGCCGCCGAGTGGAAGATCGATCCGGCCAAGGTCGGCATGGTCGGCTTTTCCGCCGGGGCCTATACCACCATGGCCGTGGCCCTGGCCGACGACCGCCCCGCCCGGCCCGACTTCATCGCCCCGATCTACGGCTCGATGGCCGCGCGAGAGGTGCCGGCGGACGCTCCGCCGATGTTCCTCGCCGTGGCCTTCGACGACCCCCTGATGATGCGGGACGCCGGCTTCGGGATCATCGAGTCCTGGCGGGCCGCCAAGCGCCCGGTCGAAGCCCACTTCTACGAGCGCGGCGGCCACGGCTTCGGGATGATGAACAAGGGCGTGGCCTCGGCGCTGTGGATCGACCAGTTCCTCGCCTGGATGCAGGACCGCCAGATCGTGCCGAAGGCCAAGCGGTGATGCGGGCCGCGCTGATTTTGGCCGCGCCGCTGCTGGTGGCCGGCTGCGTCACCTACAAGGTGCGCGGCGACGAAGGCGACGGCATCGCCCGGGCCCGATTGGGACAGACCGTGGCGGTCGGCGGCCCCAAGGTCACCCCGCTCGCCGTGCTGGAGGACAGCCGCTGCCCGATGAACGCGCGGTGCGTCTGGGCCGGGCAGGTGCGGCTCAAGGTCCGCCTCCATCTCGGCGCGGGGGATCAGGAGCGGGAGCTGACCTCGGGCAAGCCGGTCCCCGTCGCCGACGGCACGCTGGAGCTGGTCGAGATCACGCCCGACCGCGTCGCCGGCGAAGGGCAGTCCCTGGATCCCAAGGACTACCGCTTCGGCTTCAAGTTCATGGGCGGGCTTTAGGCGACCGTGGCGGCCTTCTGCGTCGAGCCCTTGTGGATCTCGTCGATCGCGCCGCCGAGCGAGGTAGCGAATTCCTCGTCGCTCATCGAATGGCGGAGGTCTTCGAGCAGCGCGCGGCTGAAGCTGGCGATGATGCCGCGGTTCTTGGCGAGCTCGGCGCAGGCCTCGGGACGGTTGTAGCCACCCGACAGCGCGACGACGCGCAGGACGCGCGGATGGTCCACCAGCGGATCGAACAGGCCGGGCTTCACCGGCAGCGAGAGCTTGAGCATGACCTTGTCGGTACCCGGCAGGGCATCGAGCTGCTTGACCAGCTCGTCGAGCAGGATCTCGTCGGCCTCGGCGCGGGTCGGGCTCTTGATGTTGATCTCGGGCTCCAGCATCGGGACCAGCCCGCCGGCCAGGACCTGCAGGCCGACCTCGATCTGCTGCGCGACCACCGCGGCGATGCCTTCGCGGTTAGCGCTGTTGATCACCGAGCGCTCCTTGGTGCCGAACACGCCGAGGCCCTTGGCTTTGGCCAGCAGGGCGCCCAATTCGGGCATCGGCTTCATCAGCTGGACGCCATTGGCTTCGTCTTCAAGGCCCTTGTCGATCTTGATGAAGGGCACCACGCCGCGTTCGATCAGCGCTTGCGGAGTCGGCTTGCCGTCGACCTGGCCGTCCATGGTCCGTTCGAACAGGATCGCGCCGATCACCTTCTCGCCGTTGAAGCAGGGCGAGGTGATGATCCGGCTGCGCATCTGGTGGATCAGGCCGAACATCTCCTCGTCGCTGGCCCAGGCGCCTTCCTCGACGCCGTAGCCCTTCAGCGCCGTGGGGGTCGACCCGCCCGACTGATCCAGCGCGGCGATGAAGCCGTTGCCCTCGGCGATTTTCGCGGTCATTTCGACGATGTTCATGGTCGGCTCCCAGAATGTTGACTTAACGGCGCGCCTAGACAGGGTTCATCCGGCTCGCAATAACGGTAGCGCTATCAGCCCGCCAGCGCCTTGACGCCGGGCAGTTCACGACCTTCCATCCATTCGAGGAAGGCACCGCCAGCGGTTGAAATATAACTGAAATCATCCGCAACGCCAGCATGGTTCAGCGCGGCAACGGTGTCTCCGCCGCCCGCAACCGAGGTCAGCGAACCTTCCTTGGTCAGCGCCGCCGCGGTCCGCGCCAGCGCAACGGTGGCGGCATCGAAGGGCTCGGTCTCGAAGGCGCCCAGCGGGCCGTTCCAGACCAATGTGCGGCAGGTCTTGAGTACATCGCCGAGCGCCTCGACCGCCGAAGGACCGACATCGAGGATCATCTCGTCGGCGGCGACCTCGTGGACGTTGCAGGTGCGCAAGGAGGGCGGATTAGCGGCGAACTCCTTGGACACCACCACTTCGTAGGGCAGGTGAACGGTACAGCCGGCCTTGTCGGCGGCCTCGATGATCTCCTCGGCGGTGGCGGCGAGGTCGTGCTCGCACAGCGACTTGCCGACATCGACGCCCCGCGCGGCGAGGAAGGTGTTGGCCATGCCGCCGCCGATGATCAAGTGATCGACCTGGCCGACGAGGTGCTTGAGCACGTCGAGCTTGGACGAGACCTTGGCCCCGCCGACCACGGCGGCGACCGGCTTCACCGGATTGCCCAGCGCGGATTCGAGCGCCTTCAACTCGGCTTCCATCGACCGCCCGGCATAGGCGGGCAGGACATGGGCCAGGCCCTCGGTCGTGGCATGGGCGCGGTGGGCCGCGGAAAAGGCGTCGTTGACGAAGATGTCGGCATTGGCGGCGATGGCGCTCACCAGTTCGGGGGCGTTCTTTTCCTCGCCCGGCCAGAAGCGGGTGTTTTCGAGGATCGCGATGCCGCCCGGGGGCAGGATGCCGAGCGTCTGCCGGACGATGTCTCCGGCGATCTCGGAGCAATACATCACCTCACGGCCCAGCACGTGCTGGACGCAGTCGATGACCCGGCTGAGCGACTGGTTGGGATCGCGCGCGCCCTTGGGGCGGCCGAAGTGGGCGAGCAGGAGCACCTTGGCGCCGGCGTCGGCCAGCTCCAGGATCGTCGGCGCCGAGGCGCGAACGCGGGTGTCGTCGGTAACCGCGCCGCCGTTCATCGGCAGGTTGAGATCGACGCGGACCAGGGCGACCTTGCCCTGCACGTCACCAAGATCGTCCAAAGTGCGGAAATTGCTCATTCTTCGATCCTTATCTCGTCACCGACCGCGATCTCGCCGTCGGCAATCACCTTGCCCAGAACGCCGCCGCGCCAATCGGGTATCAGCACCGCCTTCAGGCCCGGAGCGATCTCTTCCATGCGGCTGCAGGGATCGCATTCGCAGGTCGTCTCGATCCGCAGGCTCGCGCCGATCGCGATCACCTTCCCGGGCTCGCGCGGCAGGCGCAGGCCCTCGACCAGCAGGTTGGCACGGCGTTCGTGCCACGGAACCCAATCGTCTCCGCTGCGGCCGAGCTGGGCCATGGCGGCAGCCCAGCTTTCGGCCTCGATCAGCGAGACCTGACGCTTGGGCACCTTGCCGGGACGGACCGCGCCGCGAAAGTCGCCATGAACTCCCTCGATACGGTTGACCGCAACCCGGTCGAGCGTCTCCATCGGTCCGCGCGGCCGATCATGCCGCGCTATTCCTGCAAGACGCCCGCCCATCAAGGTCAGCCCGATCAGATCAGCTTGGCGATCGCGCCGGCCGTGTCGATCATGCGATTGGAGAAGCCCCACTCGTTGTCGTACCACGACAGGACGCGAACCAGCTTGCCGTCGATCACCGCGGTTTCGAGGCTGTCGATAGTCGAGCTGTGCGCATCGTGGTTGAAGTCGATCGAGACGAGCGGCTCGTCGGTATAGCCGAGCACGCCCTTGAGCGCGCCCTCCGAGGCTTCCTTGAGCACCCGGTTGACCTCTTCCTCGGTCGTGTCGCGGCTCGGAGTGAAGGTCAGGTCGACGACCGAGACGTTCGGGGTCGGCACGCGGATCGACGAACCGTCGAGCTTGCCCTTGAGCTCGGGCAGGACGAGGCCGACCGCGACGGCGGCGCCGGTCGAGGTGGGGATCATCGACATCGCCGCGGCGCGGGCGCGGCGCGGATCGTCATGGATCTGGTCGAGGATCTTCTGGTCGTTGGTATAGGCGTGGATCGTGGTCATCAGGCCGCGCTCGATGCCGATCTTCTCGTGCAGGACCTTGGCGAAGGGGGCCAGGCAGTTGGTGGTGCACGAAGCGTTGGAGACGATCGTGTGCTCAGCCGTGAGCTTGTCGTGGTTGACCCCGTAGACGACGGTCAGGTCGACTTCCTTGGCCGGAGCCGAGATCAGCACGCGCTTGGCGCCGGCGTCGAGGTGCTTCTGGCCGCCCGCGCGGTTGGTGAAGAAGCCGGTGCATTCCAGCACGATGTCGATGCCGTGGGCGGCATGCGGCAGATTCGCCGGATCGCGCTCGGCGGTCACGTGGACACGCTTGCCGTTGATGATCAGGTCGGTGCCGTCGACCTCGACCGTGCCCGAGAACTTGCCGTGGACGGAGTCATGCTGAAGCAGGCGGGCGTTGGCCTTGGCGTCGGCCAGGTCGTTGATCGACACCAGCTCGAGGTCGTGATCGGTCCGCTCGAGGATTGCGCGGGCCACATTCCGCCCGATACGTCCGAAACCGTTGATCGCAACCTTCGTCGCCATGTCGAAAACTCCTGCTGGTTAGCTCGCTCTAAAGGTCGTCATTGCGAGGAGCGAAGCGACGAAGCAATCCAGGGCCGCAGTGCGCGGCGCCCCGGATTGCTTCGTTGCGCTCGCAATGACGAATGAGGCATCGTAAGTCCAAATTACCCGAGCCGGCCCACGATCTGCGGGACGATCTTGTCCACGGTGAACCCGAAATGCTCGAATAGCACTTCGGCCGGGGCGGATGCGCCGAAGCGGTCGAGGCCGATGGTCAGCCCCTCCCCGACGTATTTCTGCCAGCCGAGGGTGACGCCGGCCTCGATCGAGACCTTGAGCACGCCCTGCGGCAGGATGTCGGCGCGGTAGTCGGCGCTCTGGGCGTCGAACAGCTCCCACGACGGCATGGAGACCACGTCGGCGCCGATGCCCTGCCCTTCAAGCGCCTTGGCGACGTTGACGGCCAGTTCGACCTCCGAACCGGTGGCGAGCAGCACGACCTTGCGCGCGGCTTCGGCCGCCTTGAGGCGGTAAGCGCCCTTGGCGCTGAGATTGGCGCCGCCCTCGACCGTGCGCAGCTGCGGCAGGTTCTGCCGGGTCAGTGCCAGGACCGAGGGGGTGTCGCCGTCCTTGAGCGCCAGGTTCCAGCACTCGGCGGTCTCGATGATATCGGCCGGCCGGAAGACGTTGAGGTTGGGAATCATGCGCAAGCTCATGACGTGCTCGACCGGCTGGTGGGTCGGGCCGTCCTCGCCGAGGCCGATCGAATCATGGGTCAGCACGTAGACCACGCGGGCGCGCTGCAGCGCCGAGAGGCGGATCGCGTTGCGGCAATAGTCGGAGAAGACCAGGAAGGTGCCGCCGTAGGGAATAACCCCGCCGTGCAGCGCCATGCCGTTCATCGCCGCGGCCATGCCGAATTCGCGGATGCCCCAATAGACATAACGGCCGCCGTAGTTGTCCTTGGAGAACGGCCCGGTGGCCTTGGTCTTGGTGTTGTTCGAACCCGTCAGGTCGGCCGAGCCGCCGACCATCTCGGGCACCAGCGGGGTCAGGACCTCGAGCGCCAGTTCCGACGCCTTGCGCGTCGCGACCTTCTGCGGGGCGGCGAGCCATTCCTCGAACACCTTGCCTGCCTCGTCGCCCGCGGGAAGCTCGCCGGCCATGCGGCGCGTCAGTTCGGCGCCTTGGGCATCGGCCGCCAGGCGCTGGTTCCAGGCATCGCGAGCGGCGCGGCCCTTGGCGCCGAGCGAGCGCCAGTCGGCCAGGACGTCCTCGGGCACGACGAAGGCCTCGGCGGTCCAGCCCAGGGCGGTGCGGGTCGCGGCGATCTCGTCGGCGCCGAGCGGGGCGCCGTGGACGTTGTGGGTGCCCTGCTTGTTGGGCGCGCCCTTGCCGATCACGGTGCGGCAGGCGACCAGCGAGGGACGCGGATCGGCGGCGGCGGCGGCCAGCGCGCGGGCGAGATCGGCCGGGTCGTGGCCGTCGCATTCCTCGGTGTGCCAGCCGGTGGCACGGTAGCGAGCGAGGATGTCCTCGCTGGTCGACAGCTCGGTCGAGCCGTCGATGGTGATGCGGTTGTCGTCCCACAGGACGTTCAGGCGGCCGAGCCCGAGGTGGCCGGCCAGGCCGATCGCCTCGTGGTTGATGCCTTCCATCAGGCAGCCGTCGCCGGCAATCACCCAGGTGCGGTGATCGACCAGGTCGTCGCCGAACTGGGCGTTGAGGTGACGCTCGGCCATGGCGAAGCCGACGGCCATGGCCACGCCCTGGCCCAGCGGGCCGGTGGTGCACTCGACGCCGGGGAGCTCGAAGTTCTCCGGGTGGCCGGCGCAGGGACTGCCGAGCTGGCGGAAGTTGCGAATGTCCTCGATCGTCGGCCGGGCGTAGCCGGTCAGGTGGAGGAGCGAGTAGATCAGCATCGAGCCGTGGCCGGCCGAGAGCACGAAGCGATCGCGGTCGGGCCAGGCCGGATCGGCCGGATCGAACTTGAGGAACTGCGAGTAGAGTACCGTGGCGACATCGGCCATGCCCATCGGCATGCCGGGGTGACCGCTGTTGGCCGCCTGGACCGCATCCATCGAGAGGGCGCGGATGGCATTGGCCATGGGGCCCAGACGGGCGGGATCGAGGCTCATCGGGATAGGCTCCGGAGGGCCGCCCGAGGGCGGTCGATTCGTTGCGGGTCTCCTTAAGGATGGCCCGCCCCCCGTCAAGTTTGGCGGGCGCGAAACGCGGCAAAACGGCACATTTCAAAGGCATTGGCGAACCGGCAGGAGCTTCGGCGGGCAAGGCTTTGCGCCTATGCGATTTTACGCTAGGCTGCCTCTATGGACGGGGGGCAATCCGAGGCTGCGCTGCGCAGGATCGAATCCGCGCTGGCGCGTATCGAGGCGGTAGTTCGCCACCGCGATGTCATGACGAGCGACTGGGAGGAGCGCAACCGCAAGCTGCGCGATGCCGTGAATCGCTCGATCGAGCAGCTCGACGACCTGATCGCGAGGCAGGGCGAATGAGCAACGTCGCGCTCTGGATCGGCGGCCGCAGCTATACGGTCAATTGCGCCGCGGGCGAGGAAGACCACATCGCCGAACTCGGCGCGATGATCGACGCCAAGCTGACCTCGATGGGCGCGCCCGGCCATAACGAGACCCGCACCCTGTTGTTCGCGGCCCTGCTGCTGGCAGACGAAGTGTTCGAATTGCGGTCGGGAGGCGGCCCCGCCGCCGCCGCGCAGGCCGCCGCCGCCGAGAGCCCCGCCGAGAGCCCCTATGCCACGCCCGATCCGCTGCCCTACGAGGCGCCGGCTTTCTCGATCGATCCGGAACGGCTTGAGGGAATCGCCAACCGCCTGGAAAATCTCGCCTCGCACCTTGAGCGCTGAGCCCGGCTTCCCTAAATAGGCGGCGACGGGATCTGCCCGGCACGAGCCGTTCGAACATCCCTGAGGCTATAAGCAATCCAAGGGGGCTGTCCCTAGCTGGGCCCTGGCCTGGCATACAAGGCCCCCACCTGACGTGAAGGCGTCAGTGGATTTCCCGGCAACGACCCATGGTGGGCCCGTCACCTACTTTTCCCGAACAGGATCCGGCGTGGACGATAAGCACAAGCTGCGCGAGGAACTGAGGGCGCAGCGCAAGGCGCATGTGGCCACCCTGCCTTTGGCCACCAAGGGCCTCCTGTTCCTGCGCCCGCCCGGACCGGTTGCCGCCCTTGTGCCGGAGGGCACCACGGTTGGCCTCTATCATGCCCTGGCGAATGAGGCGCCGACGCGCGGCTATGCCAAATGGCTGTCGGAAAACGGCCGGACCATCGCCCTGCCCTGGTTCGAAAGCCGCGACGCGCCGATGCGCTTTCGCGCCTGGACCGATCCCTATGACGACACCGGCCTGGAAATGGGCCCGCATCGCCACCTCCAGCCTGGCGCCGACGCCGAAGAGCTGTTTCCCGACGCCGCCTTCGTCCCCCTGCTCGGCTTCACCGCCGAGGGGCATCGGATCGGCCAGGGTGGCGGACATTACGATCGCTGGCTCGCGGCGAATCCGTCGGTCCTGGCGCTCGGGCTTGCCTGGGACTGCCAGTTACGCGATTCGCTGCCCAGCGAGCCCCACGACCGGATCTTGCGCGGCGTGATCACCCCCACGCGATTCTACGGAGACTGACGTGCGCGAAGAGCCGACCTGGCGAATCCCGATCGGAATTCTAGCGCTGCTTGGCGCTCTGGCCGTCTACGGACTGCTGATCGCCTGGTACGTCGCGCCATGGATATCGAACTGGCATGCCCTGCTGCAGCTACCGGTGTACGTCGTTCTCGGCGTGATCTGGGTGGCACCGCTGCGGCGGTTCCTGATCTGGATGGAGACCGGGCGGTTCGGCTGACGCCGCGCCTGAGGCTTCCGCATCGTAGCGTGAAATTCCCCAAGTGGCGCGAGTGACGGGGCTCGAACCCGCGACCTCCGGCGTGACAGGCCGGCGCTCTAACCAACTGAGCTACACCCGCACATTTGGGCGTGCACCCCTTGGGGAGCGCCGCCACTAGGCGAGCCCGCCGGCCCTGTCAACGGCCATAGGCCAGACAATTTTATTGACCGCGATTAACCATATTTTTGGCTCTTGCTGCGACACCTCTCTCGAAATCCGCTGGGACGGATGGGGGGCAATTTCGAGTGACTATCCGTGCGATCACCACGGGCCTTGCGGCCTGCATGAGCCTGAGCGCCGCGCCGGCACTGGCCGGTCCGGTCTCCGTCGCGCTCGACAGCGCCATCTTTGTCGAACGCGCCAACGGGCTGACCCGCTCGCTGAGCCAGGCCGACCGCCTGAGCCGCGGCGATCGCATCGTGACGGTGCTTACCTGGCAGAAGCAGAGTGGAATCGGCGGCTTCACCCTGACCAACCCCGTGCCGCGCAAGGTCGCCTACCAGGGCAGCGCGCGCGAGGACGAGGAGGTCTCGGTCGACGGCGGCCGCACCTGGGGCCGTCTCGGTGAGCTCGCCATCGGCTCGCGCCTCGCCACCCCCGAGGATGTAACTCACGTCCGCTGGCACGTCGCCCCCGGCCAGGCCGCACGCGGCCAAGGGCGGATCGCCTACAGCGGGATCGTTCGCTAAACCGCCACCGGCGCCGCGATATGCGCCTGAGGTTGGTAGCCGCTGACCTCGAAATCCTCGATCCGGTAGCCGAACACGCTGTCCGGCTTGCGAAGGATGGCGAGCCGTGCCTCGCCGGAGGGTGTGCGGCGCAGCTGCTCCTCGACCAGTTCCGCGTGATTCAGGTAGAGGTGGACGTCGCCACCCATCCACACCAGCTCGCCCGGCTCGAGGCCGGTCTGCTGCGCCAGCATGCGAATGAACAGCGCCGCGCTCCAGGCGTTGAAGGCAAAGCCCAGGCCGAGGTCGCAGGAACGCTGGTAGAGCAGGCCCGACAGGCGCCCGTCCGCAACGTGGAACTGGTAGGTCTTGTGACAGGGCGGCAGCGCCATCGCATCGAGTTCGGCGACGTTCCAGCCCTCGACGATGTGACGGCGGCTACCGGGATTCGCTTTCAGGCTTTCGACCAGTTCGGCCACCTGGTTTATCCCCGGCCCTTGGCGGAACGCCCCATCCCCCATCGGCTCGTATGTCGGCCAGTCGACCCATTGCTTGCCGTAGACCGGGCCGAGATCGCCCCATCTCGCGGCGAAATCGGCATCGGCGACGATTCGGGCGGAGAAGTCCTTGCGATCGATGGCCTCACCGGTTTCGCGGCGGTAGCGGTCGAGCGGCCAGTCGGTCCAGATCTCCACCCCCTGGGCGCAGAGCGGGCGGATGTTGGTGTTCCCGGTCAGGAACCAGAGGAATTCGCGCGTCGCGGTTTTCCAGTAGACCCGTTTGGTGGTGAGCAGCGGCATCCGCCCGTCCGCCAGACTGAAGCGCAGCTCAGCCCCAAAGATCGACCGGGTGCCGACCCCTGTACGGTCGACCCGCTCGTCGCCCTGTTCCCAGATTCGGCGCATCAGGTCGAGATACTGCCATTCCCAATGGGTTTTGGCGGAAGAATCGGTGGTAATCGCAGCGCTGGCCATAGCTCACCCTAATCTGGCGAATGCCCGCTTGCCACCCTGCGAAACCCTCACTATAGGCGCGCTCCTGCCTTCACCCCCCGCTTGGGGTGGTGGTCCGGTCGGGGAATAGCTCAGCCTGGTAGAGCACTGTCTTCGGGAGGCAGGGGCCGGAGGTTCGAATCCTCTTTCCCCGACCATTTTTTCTTAATCTATGTTTCGACTCCCCCCTTCCGGGGAACGCTGCTGTGCCTCGCGCTTTTTTAGGCCGAGACGGGGCACGAGGAGTTTCGACATGGCCAAGCAGACCTATTCCGACGCGATCGCGCTTCTGAAGGCCGATCATCGCAAGGTGACCGAGCTGTTCGAGAAGTTCGAGAACGCGCGCGAAGGGCAGAAGCAGGCACTCGCCGAGCAGATCTGCAACGAGCTCAAGATCCACACCACGATCGAGGAAGAAATCTTCTACCCGGCCTGCAACGGCAAGATCGAGGAAGACACGCTCAACGAAGCCTACGTCGAGCATGACGGCGCCAAGGTGCTGATCAACGACATCCTGGCCGGCGGCCCGGACGACAAGTTCTACGAAGCCAAGGTCCATGTCCTCTCGGAAGAAATCAAGCATCATGTCAGGGAAGAGGAAATGCGCGTGGAGGGCATGTTCGCCCAGGCCCGCGAGGCCGGCGTGGACGTGGAAGGACTGCTCGTCCAGATGCTCGCGCGCAAACAGGAACTCATGGCCGAGGCCAAGGCGGGCGGCCTGCCTCCTGCCCAGCCCACTGTTGTCAATCTCCAACCTGCTTGATCCGGCGCCGGCCTGGCGCCGTTACGACCGGCCGCCTCTCGCCGGGAGCAGATTAACGTAAATTTCAGACGGCGAGCGCATAACCGCCACGGTCGAACCGGGGGAAGGCGTAGCTTGGCCAATTCTGAACTCCATAGTTCGCCGGTCGGCGGCGACCCGCACGATCCGCGCATCGGCAAAGCCGAGCGCGACGTCATCGCGCTTGGCATCGCGATCGCCGCGATCGTCATGTTCGTCGGGATCGCGGGCCCGGTCATGTCCCAGGCGGTCGAAGCGACCTTCGGCAACGGCCGCGGTCCGGACAACCTCCTGACCAGCGCGCTGTTGCTCAACATCGCCCTCATCATCTTCGGCTGGCGCCGCTACCGTGAGCTGACCGAGGAAGTCAGCGAGCGCCGCAAGGCCGAGACTCAGGCCCGCCTGCTGGCCGAGACCGACCCGCTGACCGGCTGCCTCAACCGCCGCTCGGTCGGGCGGGCAACCGATTCGCTGATCGCCGTCGCGGCGCAACGCGGCGAGGTGGTGTCCTTCCTCATGGTCGACCTCGACAATTTCAAACAAATCAACGACCTCCACGGTCATTCGACGGGCGACGCCGTGCTTCGCGAATGCGCCGAACGAATTCGCACCCTCTTACCGGAGCGCGCGCTGCTCGCGCGCCTTGGCGGAGACGAATTCGCTTGCGTCATCCCTTTCGAGCCGCGTCATCCCGAACACATCGACCGACTTGCCACGGCGATCATCGAGGAGATCGCGCGGCCGATCCCGACGCCGAGTATCCACGTCGAGACCAGCGTCTCGCTCGGCCTAACCCGAAGCGACTTGCGCCATCGCGACGGCGAAACGACCAACGATGCGCAGACCCTGCTCCACCGCGCCGACATTGCCATGTATCATGCCAAGAAGCTTGGCCGGAATCGCTATTTCTGGTTCGAAATGGCCATGGAGAGCGACCTGCGCCTTCGCGGCGAACTGGAAACGGGCATTCGCCAGGGCGTTCCGCGCGGCGAATTCGTGCCCTATTACGAACGCCAGATCGATCTCAACACCGGCGAAATCGTCGGCTTCGAGATGCTGGCCCGCTGGAACTGCCCGGAACGCGGTGTGGTCGGACCGGACCTGTTC
The DNA here is from genome assembly GCA_051955585.1 of Novosphingobium sp. Taxonomy (GTDB): domain Bacteria; phylum Pseudomonadota; class Alphaproteobacteria; order Sphingomonadales; family Sphingomonadaceae; genus Novosphingobium. The sequence goes on along the minus strand of JBQCGM010000131.1, from coordinate 16,176 downwards.
ATTCCGATTGCCGAGGAGATCGGGATGATCTCCGCCCTGTCGGAAAGCGTGATCGCCCAGGCCCTGCGCGACGCCAAGACCTGGGATCCCAAACTGACCCTTTCAGTCAATATCTCGCCGGTCCAGCTGCGCGATCCCTGGTTCGCCCACAAGTTGCTGAAGCTGCTGGTCGAAGCGAATTTCCCGCCCGAACGACTCGACATCGAAATCACCGAAAGCTGCTTGCACGAGAACGTCACCGTGGTCCGCACGCTGATCTCCTCGCTACGTAACCAGGGCATTCGGGTCAGCCTCGATGATTTCGGCACCGGTTATTCCTCGCTGGCTCAGCTCCGCTCGCTGCCCTTCGACCACATCAAGATCGACCGCAGCTTCGTTTCGAACCTGATGGAGTGCCCCGACAGCGAGACGATCGTGAAGGCGATCACCTCGCTCGGCGAAGGGCTCGGCATGCCGGTCACCGCCGAAGGGGTGGAGACCAAGGATGTGCTCGACCGCCTGAAAGGCTACGGCCGCTACAAGGCCCAGGGCTACTATTATGGCCGTCCCCAACCGGCGAGCGAGACCAGCCAGATGTTGGCCGAGCAGAACCTGCTGTCGAAGCCGGTCGAGAAGCCGGACGTGGTGCCGAAGGCGGATGGCGAAACTGGAGCCAAGGACGCGCCGACCAAGCGTAGCGCTTAGGCCGGCCGGCCTGAGGTTGTCGAAGGGCTGCTCTGTTCTTCTGGCGCGGGGTGTGCCGCAAGCAGGACGGTCCTTCGACAAGGCTCGGGCGGACGGGTCTGGCGATAGAAGGCGGGTTTGGTGGGTAGAGGTCACGGATCGCTCGATCCCCGCCACTGGACCTTGGCCGGTCCAACCCCTAGATGGCGGGCCATGCGTGTCCCCTTCGTCAAGATGCACGGCCTCGGCAACGACTTCGTCGTATTGGATGGGCGCGCTCGCAGTCTACCGGATATGACCGGGCAGTTCGCCGCTGCCCTTGCCGACCGCAAGACCGGGATCGGCTGCGACCAGCTGATCCTGCTGGAGCCGTCCAGTGCCGCCGACTTCCGCATGCGGATCTTCAATTCCGACGGCGGCGAAGTCGAGGCCTGCGGCAATGCCAGCCGTGCGGTAGGCCTGCTCCACGGCGCCCCCGCGCGGATCGAAACCCTCGCTGGGATCATCTTCGCCAGCCCCGAACAAGCGGGCATCGCCGTCGAGATGGGCGAACCGCGCTTCGACTGGAACGCGATCCCCCTCGCCTATGCGATGGACACGCTGACCATGCCGGTCGGCTGGGAAGACCTGACCGATCCGGTCGCGGTCAACGTCGGCAATCCGCATGTGATCTTCTTCGTGCCCGATGCCGACGCGGTCGACCTCGCGCGGATCGGCCCGGAGATCGAGCACGATCCGCTGTTCCCCGAAAGGGTCAACGTCAACGTCGCCACCATCGTCTCGCGGACCGCGATCCGCCTGCGGGTGTGGGAGCGCGGCGCCGGCCTGACCCTCGCCTGCGGCACCGGCGCCTGCGCCACGGCGATCGGCGCGATGCGGCGCGGGCTGACCGAGCGCAGGGTCACGGTTACGCTCCCGGGCGGACCGCTGGAAATCGAATGGCGCGGCGACGGCCAGATCGTCATGACCGGCCCGGCCGCCGAAGCCTTCCGCGGCGAGTTCGAGCTGGATCACTTCCAGGCGGCGTGATGGCGGTCGAGGTCGTCACGCTCGGTTGCCGGCTCAACATTTCCGAAAGCGAGGACCTGCGCGCCCTGCTGGCGGACGAGGACAACCTCGTCGTGATCAACTCCTGCGCAGTGACCGGGGAGGCCGTCCGCCAGACCCGCCGCGCGATCCGCCGCGCTCGGCGGGACCATCCGCAAGCGCGCCTGCTGGTCACCGGCTGCGCGGCGGAGGTCGAACGGGAAGCACTGGGGGCGATGCCCGAGATCGATGGCTTCGTGGCCAATGCCAGCAAGCTCGATCCGCGCGCCTATAGCCCCTCCCCTTCAGAGGAGGGGTTGGGGTGGGGCTTGTCCGAGAGCACTGCGCAATCCCGACAGGCCCCACCCCTGGGCCCTTCCCTGAAGCGGAGGGGAGAATTGCACACCCGCGCCTTCGTCCAGGTCCAGAACGGCTGCGACCATGCCTGCACCTTCTGCGTGATCCCCCAGGGCCGCGGTCCCAGCCGCTCGCTGGCGGCCCGGGAGGTGATCGCGCAAGTCGAGCGCCAACTCGCCGCCGGGGTGCGCGAGATCGTGCTGACCGGGGTCGATCTGACCGATTGGGGCAAGGACCTGCCCGGCGAGCCCCGGCTCGGCGTCCTGGTCGCGGCGATCCTGACCGCCTGCCCCGCCCTGGAACGCCTGCGCCTCTCTTCGCTCGACGGAATCGAGATCGACGCCGAACTGTTCGAACTCCTCGCCGGCGAGCCGCGGGTAATGCCGCACGTCCACCTTTCGCTGCAGTCGGGCCACGACCTGATCCTCAAGCGGATGAAGCGCCGCCATTCGCGCGCCGATGCGGTGGACCTCGTCGCCCGGCTCAAGGCGCGGCGGCCGGAGATCGCCATCGGCGCCGATCTCATTGCGGGCTTCCCGACCGAGGATGCCGCGATGCATGCCGACAACCTGAGCATCGTGGCCGAGATCGGCGTGGTCCACGGTCACATTTTCCCTTATTCGCGTCGCCCGGGCACTTCCGCCGCGCGCATGCCGCAGGTCAATCCGGCCACGATCAAGCTCCGTGCCGCCGAATTGCGCGCCGCGGTCGACTGCGAAAGGCGCAAATGGCTGGCCGATCTGGTCGGCAGGCCGCTCTCGGTCCTTGCCGAACGCGACGGCACCGGGCATGCGCAGAACTTCGCCCGGGTGCAGCTTCCCGCTGGGACCGTTCCGGGCACGATCGTTCACCTGACGCCGACGCGCATCATCGAGGGACTGCTGGCATGAGCGCGGAAAGCTGGAGCGAACGGCTGCTGGGCGGCTTCCGCCAGACATCGCAGCGCCTGACCGAGAACCTGGCGGGCATCGCCTCCACCACGCGCCTGAGCGAGGACCAGCTCGACGACCTCGAAGACGCCCTGATCCTCTCCGACCTGGGCCCTCGCGCCGCCGCCCGCATCCGCGAGCGCCTGGCCGAGGAGCGCTTCGAACGCGGGGCCGATGAAAACGCGATCCGCGCCGCCGTCGCCGCGGAGATCGCCGCGATCCTGCGGCCTGTCGCCAAGCCGCTCGACGTCGTCGCCTTCCCCCGCCCGCAGGTGATCCTGGTGATCGGGGTCAACGGCTCGGGCAAGACCACGACGATCGCCAAGCTCGGCCACCTGTTCCAGGAACAGGACTATGCGGTGATGCTGGCGGCGGGCGACACCTTCCGCGCCGCGGCGATCGGCCAGCTCGGCGTCTGGGCCGACCGGCTCGGCGTGCCGATCGTCAAGGGGCCCGAGGGCGGCGATCCCGCCTCGATCGTGTTCGACGCGGTCAAGGCCGCGACCGAGCAGGGCACCGACGCGCTGATCGTCGATACCGCCGGGCGGCTCCACAACAAGCGCGAGCTGATGGATGAGCTCGCCAAGATCCGCCGCGTGCTCGGCCGCCTCAATCCCGAGGCGCCGCACGACGTGGTGCTGGTGCTCGACGCCACCAACGGGCAGAACGCCTTGCAGCAGATCGAGATTTTCAAGGAAGTTGCCGGAGTGACCGGACTGATCATGACCAAGCTCGACGGCACCGCGCGCGGCGGCGTGCTCGTCGCCGCGGCCGAGCAATACGGCCTGCCGATTCACGCCATCGGCGTCGGCGAGAAGATCGACGACCTGCGCCCCTTCGACCCCGACCTGGTCGCCCGGGTCATCGCGGGAGTGGCCTGATGTCGGAAACCGCCGCCCCCGCCCCGAAGAAGCCGAAGTCGACCTGGCTCAACCTGCTGATCGACTACGGCCCGGTCCTGGTCTTCTTCATCGCCTACCGCCTGTCGCGCCCCGACGATGCCGGCGATGCCGGCGCAGATGCGGTCGGCGAAATCGTCGCCGTGACCAAGAGCACCGGCGCCTTCATCGTCGCCACGCTGATCGCGCTGGCCGTGTCGAAGTGGAAGCTCGGCAAGATCTCGCCGATGCTGTGGCTGTCCTCCGCCCTGGTGGTCGGCTTCGGCGCGCTGACCATGTGGAGCCAGGACGAAGCCTGGATCCGCCACAAGCCGACCGCGGTCTACCTGCTCTTCGCGAGTGCGCTGTTCTGGGGCTGGTGGCGCGGCAAGCCCACGCTCAAGTACTTGCTCGAAAGCGCCTTCGAGGGGCTGAACGACCTGGGCTGGATGAAGCTGTCGCGCAATTGGGCCTTCTTCTTCCTGTTCCTCGCCGGGCTGAACGAGGTCTTCGCCTACAAGCACTGGTTCACCTTCGATGCCTGGCTGCGCGCCAAGCTCGTCGTCTTCATGCCGCTGTCGTTCATCTTCACCTTCGCCCACGTGCCCATGCTGCTGAAGCACGGTCTGGCCGCGCAGGACGAGGACGAAGCGAAGACCCACACGCCGCACGAGTGAGGACATCGGGACGTCACGAAAAACGTGTGACAAGCCGCGACAATTGGCCCAATAAATCCGCGCCGCCGCTACGGATCGCATATCCGAGCGGCTAGAACATTCGCTCGCATCAAGGCTTCGCCGCCTTCGTTCCAAAGGGGGAACCTCATGGCAAAACTGTTCGGAAATCTCCATCTCGTCCTGGCGATCGGGCTCGTGCTCGCGATCGTCGTGATGCTGGGCTTCCAGCCCGACGTGCCCGTCACCGTCAACTCGGTGTTCCGCTGGCTCCACGTCTTCTTCGGCATCCTGTGGATCGGCCTGCTCTACTACCTTAACTTCGTCCAGGTTCCGACCATGCCCAAGGTCCCGGCCGAACTGAAGAAGGGCGTCACCGGCTACATCGCCCCGCGCGTGTTCTTCTTCTTCCGCTATGCCGCGCTGCTCACTGTGATCACCGGCCTCATCGTCGCCTACGTCAGTGGCTACGTCCACCAGGCGCTGGCCTTCCAGGGCACCAAGGCGGTCAACCTGATCGGCCTCGGCATGTGGCTGGCCCTGATCATGGCCTTCAACGTCTGGTTTCTGATCTGGCCGGCGCAGAAAAAGATCCTCGGCATCGTCGAGGCTTCGGACGAGGCCAAGGCCAAGGCGGCCCCGGTCGCCCTGATCGCCAGCCGCACCAACCTGCTGCTGTCGCTGCCGATGGCCTATGCCATGGTCAGCGCCAACCTGGGCTGATCGGACAGCCTCGGAGCGCAAGACGGCGCGGTGCCCCAGGGCGCCGCGCCGTTTTTGTTTGCGTCTGATTGGCAGGCTCTCCCCCCTTCAGGGGAGAGATACGAAGGCTTGGCGCTGCAAGCGGCTAGCCGCAGTGTGAGAGGGGCCGTGCGGTATCCCCCTCTCCCAACCCTCCCCCTGAAGGGGAGAGGGCTTTCTCCCTCAAATCTCCACCTGGCTGCCCAGCTCGACCACGCGGTTGCTGGGGAGGCGGAAGAATTCCATCGCGCTCGCCGCGTTGCGCAACATCCACGAGAACAGGCGTTCGCGCCAGATGGCCATGCCGGGCTTGGCCGAGGCGATCAGGGTCTGGCGCGAGAGGAAGAAGCTGGTCTTCATCATCTCGAACGGCTCGCCGCACATCGTCACGTTCTTCAGCGCGAGCGGGATGTCGGTCTCCTCGAGGAAGCCATAGCGCAAGGTCATCCGATAGAAGCCCTTGCCCATGTCCTTCACCGTATAGCGTTCGTGCGCCTCGACATAGGGCACGTCCTGGATCGCCACGGTCAGGATCACGACGCGCTCATGCAGCACCTTGTTGTGCTTGATGTTATGGAGCAAGGCCGACGGCACCCCGGACCCCGTCGCGGTCATGAACACCGCCGTGCCGGGAACCCGCGCGGCGCTGGAATGGGCGCTTTTGGCGAAGACTTCGATCGGAATCGTTCCTTCGGCCATGTTCTGGCGCATCAGCGCGCGGCCGCGGGACCAGGTGGTCAACAGGGTGAAGATGGTCAGGCCCATCAGCAGCGGCACCCAACCGCCGTCGGGGATCTTGGTGAAGTTGGCCGACAGATAGGCGCCATCGAGCAGGAAGAAGGCGGCGAGCAGCGGAATCGCCAGCCACTTGCTCCACTTCCAGAGGTGGAACAGCACGACGGTAAGCAGGAAGGTGTCGATCAGCATCGCCCCGGTCACGGCGATGCCGTAGGCAGCGGTCAAATTCGAAGAGTGGCGGAACACCAGCACGAGCAGGATCACCGCGATCATCAAGCCGAAGTTGATCACCGGGATGTAGATCTGCCCGGCAGCGGTCTCACTGGTGTGCTTGATCGTCATACGCGGCATGAAGCCCAATTGGATGGCCTGCTGGGTTACCGAGAATGCGCCCGAGATAACCGCCTGCGAGGCGATCACCGCCGCCATGCTGGCGATGATCAGCAGCGGCCACTGGAACCACTCGGGGGCGAGCAGGTAGAAGGGGCTCTGGATCGCGGCCGGATTGCGCAGCAGCAACGAGGCCTGGCCGAGATAGTTGAGCACCAGCGCCGGCAGAACGAAGGCCAGCCAGGAAACGCGGATCGGCGGACGGCCGAAGTGCCCCATGTCGGCATAGAGTGCCTCGGCTCCAGTCACCGCGAGCACGGCCGCCCCCATCGCCAGGAAACCGCGGAACGGATCCTGAATGAACATGGTCGCCGCATGGTGCGGGCTCAGCGCCTGGATGACCGCGGGCATTTCGGCGATGCTGGTCACGCCGAGCACGGCGATCACGGCGAAATAGGTCAGCATGACCGGCCCGAAGAAGGTCGCGACCCGTGCCGTACCCCGGCTTTGGATGAAGAACAGGCCGATCAGGATGCCCACGACCAGGGGCACGACCAGACGCCCCAGACCAGGCTCGTATACCGCGAGACCCTCGATCGCACCCATCACCGAGACGGCGGGAGTAATCATCGAATCGCCATAGAACAGCGCGGTCGCGAAGACCCCGAGCAGGACGATGCCGGAGGACCAAGTCTTGCCCGAGACGTTCTGATTGATCAGGGCCAGCAGGGCCAGGCTGCCGCCCTCGCCCTTGTTGTCGGCGCGCATGATCACCGTGACGTATTTCAGCGTCACGATCACCATCATCGACCAGAACATCAGGCTGACGATGCCGTAGACGTGGAGCTGGTCGAGCGGGAGCGGATGATGCCCGGCGAAGGTATCGCGCATGGCATAGAGCGGACTGGTGCCGATGTCGCCGAAGACGACGCCGATCGCCCCGACCGCCAGCTTGGCGAGGCCGCCGCTGTGGTGGCCGTGGGTGCTGGCCACGGCCGCAGCGGGAGACGGCGCTTCCGGTGCTGGTGCCGGACCGGCCGAATCCGCGGGAGCAGCTAGTTCACCCGAATTGGCCATTGGAGCGCCAGTCCCTCACGACACCGTGTTACCCCGGATCGAGGCGGCATGGAAGCGGCGCGCTTAGCAGCAAGGCAATGGAGCCGCAACGGGCTATACCGCCTTCGCCCCGGCCGGCCGAGCGAAACGGGACACCCCCAAACCCCTCCGTCCCGAGCCTGTCGAAGGATCCCTTTTAGCCTTTCCCGCTCTAACGGACCTGGCCCTGCGCTGCAGCCTGCTGCGCCACGAAGGCATCGAGTTCCTGCAGGCGGGCCGTCAGGTCGCCGCGCCACGGCGCATCGGCAGGCGAACGGGCCAGCAGGTCGACCCAGACCGCGCGGGCCTCCTTGAGCCGGCCCGACTGGGCGAGCGCCATGCCGAGGAAGAATGGCGGGCCCGGATTCTCCGGCTGGGCCTCCTCGGCGCGGCGGAAGGCGAAGATCGCGGCCGGCGAAAGCCGTCCGTCCGCATGGCTGACCAGGGTATTGGCCAGCGCCAGCCATCCGGTCGCGTCCTTCGGGTGGTCGGCGACCACGCCGCGCAGGATAGTCGCGGCATCGGCATAACGGCCGTGGCGGGCCATGGCGTCGGCGATGATCATCCGCTTGTCGGCGTCGGGCCCTTGGTCGGAAATCTTCTGGCGCGCGGCGATCCCTTCGACGTCTCCCCCGATCTTCTCGCGAGCCGCGGTCGGCGAGCCGGGCAGCGAAGGATGACTCTGCGCCGCATAACCGGCGATGCCCACCAGAAGCGCGGCGCCGATCGCGGCGGCACCCGAACGCGGCGGCTTCATCAGGCGGTGGGTCGCGAAAAACGCCGCCAGCGTCAGCAGTGCGACCAATAGCCAGGTCATGCGCCGGTTCCTCGGATGAACCGCTTGCGCAGCAACATGAGAGCCAGCAGCAGCAGGCCGAGCGGCGCGGCGAAGAGCGGCCAGGTCAGGCTGGTAACCCGCGGGGCGTAGGAGACGTAGTCGCCGTAGCGTTCGATCAGCCAGGCCCGGATGGCTTCCGGGTCCTCTCCGGCCTTGATCCGCAGCCGCACCTGGCTGCGCATGTCGCCGGCGATCGGCGCATCGGAATCGGCGATCGACTGGCTCTGGCAGCGCACGCAGCGCAGCGTGTGCATCAGCGCGGTGGCCTTGGCCTCCAGCTTGGGATCCTCCAGCTGACGATAGGCGTAGGGGGCGGGCGGGAGGGCATCCTGGGCGGAAAGCGGTACGGCGATCAGCACGAGAAATGGCGCAAGCATAAAGGCGAAACGGCGGAAAAGCCCCTCCCCAGAAGGGGAGGGGAGAATGCGGCAGACGACTCACTGTTCCGCCTCCTTCAGCTTCTCCAGGATCATCGGCACCTGTTCAGGCCGGATGTCGCCGATATGCTGGTAGCGGATCACGCCCTTGCCATCGACCACGAAGGTCTCAGGCACGCCGGAGGAGCCCAGCGCCAACTGTACCGCGCTGACGTCGTCCTTGCCGATGCGGGCGAAAGGATTGCCGTTGCGGGCGAGGAAAGCGGAGACATCCTCACTCCGGTCGCGGATCGCGATGCCGTCGATGGCGATGCCGGCCGCCTTGAGCTGGGCGAGCTGCGGCGCCTCAACCGCGCAGGGAATGCACCACGAGGCGAAGACATTGAGCAACCGCGGCTTGCCCGTGAAATCGGTGTTGGCCAGCCCCGGGCGGTCGGCGACGGCGGCCGGCAGGGCGAACTGGGGCAGCGGCTTGCCGATCATGCCGCTGGTCACCTCCCGATCGGCGGGCCGCAGCAGACCGACCATGACCAGGACCACGAAAAGCGCGAACAGGCCGAGCGGCAGCCACAGCGCCCATTTCGCGGTTTTGGGCATCGATCTGAGTGGCATGTCGCTCATCGCCCTTGCCTCGTCCGTCGAAAAGCTATCTTGTCGCGAGCAATGATCCGCCTGAGGTCGCTCCAGACGCGACCGAGCAGAGCAAGGACGCCGCCGAGCGCAATCAGCACGCCACCAAGCCAGATCAACGGAACGAACGGCTTCCACCACAGCCGCAGCTGCCAACGGCCGTCTTCGGCCTCTTCGCCGAGCACGGCATAGAGCTGGCCATTCCACCGCGTGAGCAGCGCGGACTCGCTGGTCTGCTGCGGCGGGGCCCAGAAGCTGCGCGACTGGGGATGGATCTCGCTCGGCGCTCCGCTCTTATAGCTGGCATCCATCTTCGCCTCGAGCGCGGTCCAGTTCGGTCCGGCGACCGGATCGACTGCGGCGAGCTTCACCTGCCACGGGCCGACCTGGACGGTCTCGCCGACCCGCGCCGCCACCAGTCGCTCGACGCTGAAGGCGCTTTCGCTGCCCATGCCGAACAGGGCCACGGCAATACCGAAGTGGGCCAAGACCATGCCCCAGATCGGCAATGGCGTACGCTTCAGGTTACGCTCGCGCAGGGGCAAGAGGCTGGCCACCGCGAGACCGATCGCGAGGCCAATGGCGAGCAGCGGGAGTAGCGCGATTCCGGTCGCCAATGCCACGCCGGCGATGCTCCCCACGGTCAGCACTGCAGGAACGACCAATTCCTTGCGGACGCGGCCGAAGCTGTCCCGCCGCCAGCGCAGCAACGGCCCGACCGCCAGGACGATCAGCATCGGCACCGCGAAGATCGCACCGACGGGATTGAAATACGGCGGTCCGACCGAGACCTTCTCGCCAAAGGCTTCGGTCAGCAGCGGATAGAGCGTGCCGATCAGCACGATGCCGAGGATGGAAGTCAGCATCACGTTGTTGAAGACCAGGCTGGCCTCACGGCTGGTCAGCGAGAAACGCTCGCCCTCGGTCACGGTGCCGGCGCGTACCGCGAACAACGTCAGCGCACCGCCGATATAGATCGCCAGCAGGGCCAGGATGAAGCTGCCGCGCTCGGGATCGACGGCAAAGGCGTGCACCGAGGTCAGGATGCCCGATCGGACCAGGAAGGTGCCGACCATCGACATCGAGAAGGCGATCACGCCGAGCATGATCGTCCAGGCCCTCAGCGCATTGCGCGCCGCCAGCACGCCGCAGGAATGCAGCAGGGCGGTCGCCGCCAGCCAGGGCATCAGCGAGGCGTTCTCGACCGGATCCCAGAACCACCAGCCGCCCCAGCCCAGTTCGTAATAGGCCCAGTAGGAGCCGGCGGTGATTCCCAGCGTCAAGAAGATCCAGGCGCCCAGCACCCACGGCCGCATCGCTCGGGCGAATGCCGGCCCGACCTCGCGCGTCACCAGCGCGCCGACTGCGAAGCTGAAGGCCACCGACAGCCCGACGTAGCCGAGGTAGAGCGTCGGCGGATGGAAGGCGAGGCCAAGGTCTTGGAGCAGCGGGTTGAGCCCCTGCCCCTCGGCCGGCGCCGGTGAGAGCCGCTCGAACGGATTCGAGGAGATCAGCAGGAAGGCGTAGAAGCCCAAGCTGACGAAGGCCTGGCCGGCCAGCGTCGCCAGCATCGTCCGCTCGGGCAGGCGCCGCTCGATCAGGGCGAGGAAACCGCCCGACAGGCCCATGACCATGACCCAAAGGAGCATCGAGCCTTCGTGGTTGCCCCAGGTCCCGGCGAGCTTGTAGATGAACGGCTTGGCCGAGTGCGAGTTGGCGGCGACGAGCTTCACCGACAAGTCGGTCGTGCAGAACAGCACCATCAGCGCGCCGAAGGCCAACGCAGCGAGCCCTCCCTGCACCACCGCCACAGGCCGCACGACTGAGCCAAACCCCGCGCCACCCGGGCTGAGCGCCAGGGCGCCAGCAAGCAATTGCAGCGCCGCGAGGGCGGCGGCGAGCCACAGCGCGGCAAGTCCGAGTTCTGCGATCATTGCGTTTCTTTGACCGTTTCGCGCGCCTGGGCGGCGGTCATGTCCTTCATTTCGCGCGGGACGTAACGCTCGTCGTGCTTGGCGAGCAAGTTGTCGGCCACGAAGATCCCGTCGCGGCCCATCCGGCCTTCGGCGACGACGCCCGAACCCTCGACGAACAGCGATGGAGTGATGCCCTTGAACCGCACCGGCACCCGCGCCTTGCCATCGCCGACGACGAAGGTGATGGTCACCCCGTCGGTCTCGGTCTTGAGCGAGCCGCGCTCGACCATGCCGCCCAGGCGCACCGCGCGGTCGGCCTCCGGAGGCTTGGCCAGGATGTCGCTGGGCACGTAGAAATAGCTCGCCTGGCTGCGCAGCGCCCAGGCGGCAAGCACGCCCGCGCCCAGGATCGCCACAAGCGCGACGACCACGAGAACGAGGCGTTGGTGCTTGGCCTTGATCGCCACGTCAGCGCTCCCTGCTCTTGTCGCGACGCTTTTCCGCGGCGCGCATGCCCAGCCAAGCCCAGCCGATCATCAGCACCGTACCACCCACGCCGAGAACGTAGGACGCGACCACGAAGGTCCAGGGGTCGAGCGTCTCGCGCATCAGGATGCCAGCGCCTTTCTGCGCAGCCGCGCCTCGGCCTGGGCGTCGGCCAGGATCGCCCGCATCCGCGCCAGGACCACGCCGCCGAAGATCAGCGAAAATCCTACCGTCGCGATCAGCAGGGGGATGAGGAAATCGGGGGCCATGGCTGATTTGCCCGCGGTGATGCTGGGGGCCTGGTGCAGGCTGTTCCACCACAGCACCGAATAGTGAAGGATCGGGATGTTGACCGCCCCGACCAAGCCGAAGATCGCCGCGACCCGGGAGTGGCCGGCGGTCTCGCCGGCCTGGGCCAGGGCGATATAGCCCAGATAAAGGAACAGCAGGACCAGCATCGAGGTCAGCCGCCCGTCCCAGACCCACCAGGTGCCCCAGGCGAACTTGCCCCACAAGGAGCCCGTCGCCAGGCAGATCGCGCTATAGACCGCCCCTGGCAGCGCCGAGGCTCGCGCGGCGATGCCGGCGAGCGGGTGGCGCCAGACCAGTTCGGTCAAGCTCGCGATCGCGATCGCCGACCAGCCGGCCATGCCGAGCCAGGCGGACGGCACGTGGATGAAGAGAATCCGCACGCTCTCGCCCTGGAGACTCTCGGCCGGCGCCTCGACCAGGCCCCAGACCAGCGAGGCTCCCGCCAGAGCGATGCCCGCGAGCAGCAGCAATGGCGTCAGCCACCGGGCGATGCGCAGGAAACGAGCAGGATTGGCGAAGCCGTGCATTGGCTAGGGTCTGTACTCGCTAACGCCGGGCGGGCAAGTCGCAGACTGTATCTGACCTGAGGAATATCGGGGATGAATGGGGCGATCGATGGGGTTCGAACCCACGACCTCCGGTACCACAAACCGGCGCTCTAACCAACTGAGCTACGATCGCCACGAACGTCCGGCGGCATCCGCCGGACGGGAGCGCGCCTTTGCACAAGCATGGCAGATTGGGAAGCGAAAATTGCCCGGCGCAGTCGGCGTGTGCTTTTTCCGCGGCTCCGGGTTAGACGATTGGGATGGATGAGCCGTCACGGATAAGCAACCGCGTGTCCGCCTGGGCGAGAGCGGCGAAGCGGGACGTTCTGGCACTCTGGCTGGCGCGCCGCGATCCACGGGTTCCCTGGCCGGCCAAATTGCTGGCCGCACTGGTTGCAGCCTATGCCTTGTCCCCGATCGACCTAATCCCGGACTTCATCCCGGTCTTGGGACAGCTGGACGATCTCATCCTCATTCCGCTTGGTATCGCACTTGCGGTTCGCCTGATCCCGGACGACGTTTTGGAGGAGCTGCGGGGACGCGCGGCAACGAGCGTTCGTCCGCGTCCGCTTCTAGGCGTCACGCTGATCGCGGCGACTTGGGTTGCGGTGGTGCTCGGTTCGGCCGCCCTTTGGTCGGAGCATCTCTAGATCACGCCGCCACGCCTTCGTCGTGCGTGCCGTCGTAGGCATCTTGCGCTTCGTGGATCGCGCCGATGTTCTCGACCGCCCAGCCCGCCAGGGCGCAGACCGGACCACGCAGCGAATGGCCGAGCGGCGTCAGCTCGTAGTCGACCCGCGGGGGGATCGAAGGGGTCACGGTGCGGCTGACCAATCCGTCGCGCTCCATGCCGCGCAAGCTCAGGGTCAACATCCGCTGCGAGATCGTCGGAATTTCGCGCCGCAGCTCGTTGAAGCGCTTCGGACCGGCGGCCAGCGTCTGGATGATCAGCACGCTCCATTTGTCGCCGATGCGCTGAAGCACGTGGTTGACGCCGCGGCAGGCGAGGCTGGTGGGATCGTGGGCCATTGCTCGGTTACCTTGATGATACTGGCGATGGCGGGTGTGCCTATCGCACAGAAAAGTGCCTTCTTGCAGGGATTCGCTTGGTGGTTATCTGGAGTGCCTCGGTAACAAATCAATACCAAGGAGGCAAATGTGACTATCCTGCAGATCGACAGCGCCATCACCGGCGAGAACAGCATATCGCGCCAGCTGACCCGGGCGATCGTCGCGCAGGTCGCCGGTGAGGATGGTGCCGACGGCGTGATCCATCGCGACCTTGCCGCCGATCCCCTGCCGCACCTCACTCTGGCCGGCATGGCCGACCGCACCGTGCTCGAAGAATTCCTCGCCGCCGACACCGTGGTGATCGGCGCGCCGATGTACAATTTCTCGCTGCCCAGCCAGCTCAAGGCATGGATCGACCGGATCCTCGTCGCCGGTGAGACCTTCCGCTATACCGCCGAAGGCCCAGTCGGCCTGGTTTCGGGGAAGCGGGTGATCATCGCCTTGGCGCGCGGCGGGTTCTACGCCGCGGGATCGCCGGCCGCCGGCCTGGAGCACCTCCAGACCTACCTCACCGCGGTATTCGGCTTCATCGGCGTGACGCCGGAGTTCATCACCGCCGACGGGATCAACATCGGCCCCGAACAGCGCGCGGCTTCGCTCAAGGCCGCACTTGGCGAGACGACCAGGCTGGCGGCTTGAAGCACCGGAGATTTGAACAACACATCTCGTCATTCCGCGAAAGCGGGAATCCATTTCCGAGCCGCCAAACGAAATCTCAGGAGATGGGTCCCCGCCTTCGCGGGGATGACGGGCCGTTTTCGATGCGCGCAGAAACAAAAAGGGCGGCCGAAGCCGCCCTTTCGTTTGCCGTAAAAGCCGGATCAGGCCTTCTTGAGGCTGAGCCCGCCGAAACGCTTGTTGAACTGGGCAACGCGGCCGCCATCCTGCAGCTGGGCCTTGCCACCGGTCCAGGCCGGGTGCGAGGTCGGGTCGATGTCGAGCGCCAGCGTGTCGCCCTCCTTGCCCCAGGTGGAGCGGGTTTCGAACACGGTACCATCGGTCATCTGGACCTTGATGGTGTGGTAGTCGGGATGGATGTCGGCCTTCATGATCTTACGTCTTTCGCTGGGGCCGGTTCCGACCGGCCTGGAAAAGGAAGGGGCGCGCATAGCTTCGCTATGCCGCTTTGTCCAGCCTTACGGCTGATGCGGTACCCGCCCGCAAGGCAGGGCCGGATGACCCTGCCGCACCAATCAAGACTCCGGCGGATCCGCCACCATCGCCGTGAACTCGACCTCGCAAGTGACCTTGCCTTCGATCGAAGCCTTGCCCCAGAACTTGCAGACCCGGGCGCGCTTCTGGATGAAGCCGACTTCGAGGTCGAGCAGGACGCCCGGCTCGACCGGCGCGCGGAACTTCGCGCCGTCGATCGCCATGAAGTAGACCAGCTTGCCCGAACCGGCGAGTTCCAGCGTCTCGATCGCCAATATCGCCGCGGCCTGGGCCAGCGCCTCGATCTGCAGGACGCCCGGCATGATCGGGCGACCGGGGAAGTGCCCCTGGAAGAACTGTTCGTTGAAGCTGACCGCCTTGACCGCGTGGATCCGCTCGCCGATCGTCAGGCTCTTCACCCGGTCGACCAGCAGCAGCGGATAGCGGTGCGGCAGGGCCGCCAGGATCTTGGCGGTGTCATAGGACGTCGTCTCGGCCCCAGAAGCTGGGTTGCCGACCGGCTGCTCGCTCACAGGCTATCCCCTGCTTGCCGGCTCAGCGGCCCGAAGGCTGCGGACCGGCCGGGCGCGCGGGCGCCGCAGCGCCGGCGGCCTGAGCCTGTTGCGCCTTGGCCTCGCGGATCTGGCGCGGTTCCCATCCGGCCGGCGGCACGACCGAAGCGGTCGGGATCAGCCGGTTGAGCTCGGCCAGGATGGCAGGGTTGAGATTGTAGGCGTTGTTGTTCGCCGCAACGACCGCCTGCGGGGTCAGCACCAGCGAAATCCGCTGCTTGGCCATCGCGGCCTTCACGGCCTGGTCGAGCTTGGCTTCGATCTGCTCGGCGACATAGGCCTGCGAATAGGCGATCGGCTGAGCGATCGTCTGCAGCTCGGCCTGGCCGCGCTGCTGGAGTTCCTGGATGGCTTGGGCCTGCTGCTGGAGCGAAGCCTGATCCGGCTTCGCCGCCTTGCGATCGTTCTCGAACTTGGTGGCCAGCGGCGTCAGCTGGTCCTGCAGCTGCTTGCCCCGCGCCTCATACGCATCGATCTGGGCCTTGTAGGTAGTCTGGCGCGTGGTGTTCGCGGCGCGGTAGGCATCGGAATTGGCAATGACCGCCTCGAAGTCCGCGACGGCCAGGCCCGGCACGACCGGACCCGACGAAGCCACTGCCGGCGCGGCCGGAGCGGGAGCAGCCGCGGGAGCGCGGGCCGCCTGGGCGAAGGAAGGAGAGGCCAGAGCGATGGCCGCGATGCTGCCGATCAGGGCAGCGGTAAGCTTGGTGTTCATCAGAATTGCGTTCCCACGTTGAATGTGAAGCTCTTGGTATCGTCGAACGGATCCTTGAGCAGCGTCTTGGCGAAGTCGATGCGGAACGGGCCCATCGGCGAGTTCCAGTTGAAGCCGATGCCGATGGC
>JBQCGM010000130.1:0-6280 GCA_051955585.1 Novosphingobium sp. | reverse complement strand
GCGCCGGGCGGCCGCTTCGTTCCCTCTCCTTGCTGCGGTATCAGCCGCCCCGTTTTTGTAGCTCCCGATACTGGGCCAGCGGCACGGACCCGCCGCTGGCCCATTCTTTCGCGCGCTCGCCGCTTGCATTTCCGTGCCGATTTGCTAACGGCCGCGGCTTCCCGCCATCACGACGGGAAACGAAGAAAGCCGGAGGGGCCCCGCAATCCCGCGGATCAGCCAGCGATCGGTTAGATGATGAAAGGCACAAGCATGCCGCTCTACGAGCATGTCTTCCTGGCGCGCCAGGATTTGAGCCAGGCGCAAGTCGATGCGCTGGCCGCCACCGCCACCGAGATCGTCGAGAACAACCAGGGCAAGGTCACCAAGACCGAGACCTGGGGCCTCAAGGGTCTCGCCTACAAGATCAAGCGCAACCGCAAGGCGCACTTCGTCCTGCTCAACATCGACGCCCCCGCCGGCGTCGTCGCCGAGCTCGAGCGTCAGACCTCGATCAACGAAGACGTCATCCGCTACCTGACCATCCGCGTCGACGAGCACGAAACCGGCCCGTCGGTCCAGATGCGCAAGCAGGACCGCGAGCGCACCCGCCGCCGTGACCGTGAGGAGTCGTTCTGATGGCCCGCGCCTTTTTCCGCCGCCGCAAGTCCTGCCCGTTCTCGGGCAAGAATGCCCCGAAGATCGACTACAAGGACGTGCGCCTGCTCCAGGGCTTCATGTCCGAGCGCGGCAAGATCGTCCCGAGCCGCATCACCGCGGTTTCGGCCAAGAAGCAGCGCGAGCTGGGCCAGGCGATCAAGCGCGCCCGCCAGATCGGCCTGCTGCCGTACCTCGTGAAGTAAGGGGAGAGACGAAATGGAAATCATCCTCCTCGAGCGTGTCGAGAAGCTGGGCGGCATCGGCGATGTCGTGAACGTCAAGGACGGCTACGCCCGCAACTTCCTGCTGCCGAACAAGAAGGCGCTCCGCGCCAACGAGGCCAACCGCAAGGTCTTCGAAGCCAACCGCGCCAAGATCGAGGCCGACAACGCCGCTCGTCGCTCGGACGCCGAGAAGCACTCGGCCAACGTCGAAGGCAAGTCGGTCGTCCTGATCCGCGCCTCGTCGAATTCCGGCCAGCTCTACGGCTCGGTCTCGGTCCGCGACATCGTCGATGCGCTGAACGAAGACGGCGCCAAGGTGACCAAGTCGATGATCGTGCTGGAACGCCCGATCAAGACGATCGGCGTGTTCGACGTTCGCGTCGCGCTGCACCCGGAAGTCTCGGTCGGCGTCAAGGTCAATGTCGCGCGCTCCACCGACGAGGCCGAACTGCAGGCCCAGGGTGTCGACGTCATGGCCGCCATGTTCGATACCGAGGTCGGTGGCTTCACCGAAGCCTTCGACCCGAATGCCGAACCGGGCGAAATCGCCAGCGACCTGCTCGACGAGCCGGCCGAGGGTGAAGCCGAAGCCTGAGCACTGCGGTTACGCTGAACAGATGGAGGGGCGGCGGAAACGTCGCCCCTCTTTTTTGGGCCGGGGCCACGCATCGTGGCCGGAGCTTGGACGAGCTTCGCCCAGGCGTGATACCCGCCCCATCGCCGCATGGCTGCCTCGAAACGGGCGCGGAACTGCTCGTAGGCTAGGCGTGGCTGGCGCCGGATCGAAGACCGATGACTTTCTGCATGCGGCCCCTCCCAAGGATGCCGGCATGCCAACCGCTATCCCTTCAGAAACTCCGCGATTGCCGCGCCGAGCTCGGGCCTGGTCACGCTGCTCATGTGCGTCCCCCGTATCGCGCGATAGACCGCGTCGGGCAACCGCTCGGCAAGCGCTGGGGCCGAGCCGTTGTCCTGGTCGTCGCTGCCGCAGACCACGAGCGTCGGCATGGTGATCCCATCGAGCGCCGAGGCAGGCGTATCGTCGACCGACTGCAGCAGCAGCCGCGCCGCCACCCGGTCGATCTGCATAGATCTCATGAAGTTCTGCGCGACATAGGCCGGATCGCCGCGCTCGATTGTCCCGAACCGGTCGATCGCATCGATGAAGTGCGCCGAGCGCCGGGCCCAGCCGGCAAGGCCTTCCAGGCCCATTCCGCCCAGCACCAGCCGCCGCGGTGTCAGCCCCGCCAGGACCGAACGCACCGCCGTGCGCGCTCCGAGCGAAAAGCCGGCGAGATCGTAGTCGGCCAGACCGAGCGCGGCAACCAACGCCAGCGCATCGGCCACCAGGACGTCCTCGGGATAGGCCGCCGGGTCGTGCGGCGCGTCACTTTGTCCGTGAGCCCGCAGATCGGGCATGATCGCCTCGAACCCCGCATCCGCCAGCCGGGCAGCGGTGCCGAACTTGATCCAGTTCACCTCGGCCGAGGAGAACAACCCGTGGAGCAATACCACGGGCCGTCCCTCACCCAGGCGATGCACGGCAAGCCGCGCCCCGCCCTGGCCTTCGATGTACTGGGTGCGCATCAGCCCTTCTTGAGGTGCCGGCGGCCGAGCAGTTCCGCGATCTGCACGGCGTTGAGCGCGGCTCCCTTGCGCAGGTTGTCCGAGACGCACCACAGGACCAGACCGTTGTCGACGGTCGGATCCTCGCGGACGCGGCTGACGTAGGTCGCGCTGTCGCCGACGCTCTCGATCGGGGTGACGTATCCGCCGTCCTCGCGCTTGTCGACAAGCATCACGCCCGGCGCCTCGCGCAGGATGTCCTGGGCCTGGGCGGCCGAGATCTCGTTCTCGAACTCGATGTTCACCGCCTCGGAATGGCCGACGAAGACCGGAACGCGAACGCAGGTGGCGTTGAGCTTGATCTTGGGGTCGAGGATCTTCTTGGTCTCGACCACCATCTTCCATTCTTCCTTGGTCGAACCGTCGTCCAGGAACACGTCGATGTGCGGGATCACGTTGAAGGCGATCTGCTTGGTGAACTTCTTCGGCTCGGCCGGATCGCCGACGAAGATGTTGCGGCTCTGCTCGAACAGCTCGTCCATGCCTTCCTTGCCGGCGCCCGAGACCGACTGGTAGGTCGAGACGACGACGCGCTTGATCGTCGCGGCGTCGTGCAGCGGCTTGAGCGCGACGACGAGCTGCGCGGTCGAGCAGTTCGGGTTGGCGATGATGTTGCGCGCGGTGTAGCCGTCGATGGCGTCGGGGTTCACCTCGGGCACGATCAGCGGAACATCGGGCTCCATGCGATAGAGCGACGAGTTGTCGATCACCACGCAGCCGGCGGCGGCGGCGCGGGGCGCGTGGATCTTGGTCGGGCCAGAGCCGGCCGAGAACAGCGCGATGTCCCAGCCGGCGAAGTCGAAGTTGTCGACGTTCTGGACCTTCAGCATGCGGCCGGTATCGCCGAACTCGATCTCGGTACCTTGCGAACGCGACGAAGCCAGCGCGGCGATCTCGTCGATCGGAAACTCGCGCTCGGCGAGGATGTTCAGCATTTCGCGCCCGACGTTACCCGTCGCGCCGACGACTACTACCCGATAACCCATGACAATTTCCTTGGATGTATAAGAGAAACGGCCGGTCTCCTGGAAGGGAGCCGGCCGTCTCGGTCTGATCTGTCAGTCTGATCTGATGCGATCAGTCTCCGCTCATTCCTGGCCGGCTGCGCCGGTAATATTGGCCTGCCCAGCGTCGCTGGTTTTAATAGTCTTACGCTCGGCAATACGCGCGCGTTTGCCGGTGCGGCCGCGCAGGTAGTAGAGCTTCGCCCGGCGCACCACGCCCTTGCGGACGACGGTGATGCTGTCGATGTTCGGCGAGTAGAGCGGGAAGACGCGCTCGACGCCTTCGCCGAACGAGATCTTGCGAACGGTGAAGTTCGAGGCGATGCCCTTGTTGGCCCGGGCGATCACGACGCCCTCGTAAGCCTGGACGCGGGTCCGCTCACCTTCGACGACGCGCACGCCGACGCGCACGGTGTCACCGGGACGGAATTCGGGAATGGTCTTGTTGGCCCCAGCGGTCGCCTTCGCGATTTCCTCGGCCTCGATCTGTTGAATCAGGTTCACTTGCCCTGGTCCTCATCTTCATACCGCGCGCCAGAGGCAGGCTGGGCCCGAGCACCGACGTGGCGCTCCCAAAGGTCCGGCCTGCGTAACCGTGTGTGATCTTCAGATTGGCGTTTCCGCCACTCCGCGATCTTCGCATGATCCCCCGATCGCAGCACTTCAGGGATCGTGCGCCCTTCCCATTCCTGGGGTCGGGTATAATGCGGGTACTCGAGGAGGCCGTTCTCGAACGACTCTTCGGACCCACTGGAAGGCGCGCCCATTACGCCGGGAAGCAGGCGAATGCAAGCGTCGAGCAGCATCAGCGCGGCAGGCTCCCCGCCGGAGAGGACGATGTCGCCGATCGAAACCTCCTCGATCGGCCGCGCGGCGAAGATCCGCTCGTCGAAACCCTCGAACCGGCCGCACAGGATCGTGACCCCGGGACCTGCGGCAAGCTCGCGCACGCGGGCCTGGGACAGCGGCTTGCCGCGCGGGGTCATGGCGATAACCGGGCAGTCGGGATGGAGGCTTAGAGCATGGTCCACGGCCGCCGCGAGCACATCGACCCGCAGCACCATTCCCGCACCGCCGCCGGCGGGCGTGTCGTCGACGGTACGATGCTTGTCGATCGCGAAATCACGGATCTGGACAGCATCGAGCACCCACTTACCTTCGTCCCGCGCGCGGCCGGCGAGCGAGATGCCCAGCGGCCCGGGAAACATCTCCGGGTAGAGGGTAAGGACGGTGGCGGCGAAGGTCACTGATCGACCCAAATCGCATTCACGACCAAGCGTTCGGCGTTCCACTCCGGAACGGCTTCCCCACGCATCGGGACCATGAACTTCTTGCCGTCGGCGCGCTGGATCTCCAGCACGTCCCCTGCCCCGAAATTCTCGACCGCGATGCATTCGCCCAACACTTCGCCCGTCGTCGAGACCGCGGGCAGGCCGATCAGGTCGGCATAGTAGTATTCGCCCTCGCCCAGCGGCGGCATGGCCGAGCGCGGGACGGTGAGGACCGTGCCGCGCAGCTTTTCCGCGGCGGTGCGGTCGGTGACTTCGGCGAAGCGGGCGATCGCGCCGCCCTTACCGTCGTCTTTGATCTTGGAAACGGTGAGGCTGGAATCGTTGAAGGCGCGGTAGCGCCCCAGCGCCGCCACGCCTTCTCCGAACAGCTTGAGGCGGACCTCGCCCGTCACGCCGTGCGCGCCGGTGACGGCAGCGAGCGTGACGGGGCGGTCAGACACGGCTGATTATTCCGCAGCGCCTTCGGCCGGCTCCGAGGCGCTCTCGACCTGGGGCTCTTCGGCGGCGGGCTCGACGGCGCCCTCGGCGGGAGCTTCTGCCGAAACGCCCTCGTTGGCGGCTTCCTCGGCGGTCTCTTCGACGGCCGGAGCGGCGGCGGCGGCAGCGGCGGCCTCTTCGGCCTCACGCAGCTTCTCGGCCTTGTCCTCGGCGCGCTCCTTGGCCTTCTTGCCGGGCTCGCCCTTGGTCGGGTTGTTGGTGGGCGCGCGCTCCTTGACGCCGGCCTTGTCGAGCAGGCGGGCGACGCGGTCGGTCGCCTGGGCGCCGACACCGAGCCAGTACTTCACGCGGTCTTCGACCAGGCGGACGCGGTTGGCGTCATCCTTGGCGAGCAGCGGGTTGTAGGTGCCGACCTGCTCCAGGTACTTGCCGTCGCGCGGGGCGCGGCTGTTGGCGACGACGATCTTGTAATAGGGGCGCTTCTTGGAACCGCCACGCGAAAGACGAAGAGAAACGGACATTTGAACTACCTTCCTATGCAATCAGACTAATTACTTGTTCTTGAGAAACTGCGAGAGATCCGGGGCACCGCCGCCGCCAAGGCCGGGGAGCGAGGGCCCGCCCGGTCCGCCCAGGCCAGGCATGGCAGCGCCAAGGCCGCCCTTGCCGAACAGCGCACCGAGGCCCTTCAAGCCGCCCATCTTCTTGATCTGCTTCATCGCGCGCTCCATTTCCTGGTGCATCTTGAGCAGCTTGTTGACGTCCTGGACCTGCACGCCGGAGCCGTTGGCGATGCGGATCTTGCGCTTGGCGTTGAGCAGATCGGGCCGGGCGCGCTCCTTCGGGGTCATCGAGCCGATGATCGCGTCCATCCGCAGCAGCACGCGGTCGTCCATGCCGGACTGCTGCATCGCCGCCTTGGCCTTCTTCATGCCCGGGATCATCCCAGCGAGCGCGCCGAGGCCGCCCATGTTCTGCATCTGCTTCAGTTGGCTGCGCAGGTCGTTCATGTCGAACTGACCCTTGGCCATGCGCTCGGCCATGCGCTCGGCCTCTT
>JBQCGM010000129.1:0-7541 GCA_051955585.1 Novosphingobium sp. | reverse complement strand
TTATCCTAAATCACGGGGTTGTCGGTGTAGGCGCGGGGGGGGGCCACCCGGGGGGCCGCTTTCGTTACGCGCAAAGAAAAGCCCGGCGGGCGAGGAAAGCCCGCCGGGATCGAGGGCGAGTATCTGGCGCGGATCGTCGCGAAGCAGCTCCGCCCCGGTTCGGGAAAGCCGTCGGTAAGCTGGTAGTACGCGTCGAACAGGTTGCGCACGCCGATCCCGATCGAGACCTGCTGCGTGAGGTCGTAGTCCGCCCGTAGGCCTACGTCGGCATGGGCGCCGATGCGAGAGTAGACCGGCGCGAAGCCCGTGGCCGAGGCCGGAGTCACCGAGGTGAGGTTCGACGAGAACTCGAGGCTAGGGACGATGGTCAGCGCCGAAACCGGCTGCCACGAAAGATAGGCGAAGCCTTTGTGCGTGGGAACGAGGTGTCCGAGAGCTGCCCCGCCGCCCACCGAGTTCGCGGCCTGGGGTGCGGAACAGCCGCTCGCGGCGGCGGTGACGGCGGAGGAGGATACGAAGGTGGCGCTCCTGCCGCTCGGCGCGGCGCGGGAGATCGGGCTGCTGCCGGTGGGCGAGGTGCGATACGCGGTCCAGCCGGTGCGCCCCGACGAGGGCGCGGTTCATGGCGGGCTGGTCGCCTTCGACGTGGCGCGGCGCGGGACCTACCGCGTGGCGCTGGGCGGCGGCGCCTGGATCGAGGTGGTGAGCGGTACCCGCGCACGGCGGTCGGTCGGCCATGCACACGGGCCGGAGTGCAGCGGCATCCGCAAGATCGTCGATTTCGAGCTCTCGCCGAGGCGCTACCTGCTCCAGCTCAGCGCGAGCAAGGAAGCGCGGGTTACCGCGATGATTGCGGCGGCGAGTCCGGCAGGGGCTCCTCGCGCAACAGCGCGGTAAGGCGGCCATAGGCGGGCAGCTGGGCGATCCGCACCGCCTCGGCGTCCAATTCGCGAAAAGCGGCCAGCACCTCGCGGCCCATGTCGGTCAGCCGGGCACCGCGCTCCCGGCCGCCACCGCTCAGCGTTTCGACCAGGCGTTGGGCGAAGCAGCGGTTCATCTCGTCGACCAGCAGCCAGATCCGCCGGTAGCTCATGCCCAGGGCCTTGCCCGCCGCGCGGATCGAGCCTTCGCGCTCGATCGCCTCGAGCACCAGCGCCTTGCCCGGCCCGATCGCGTAGAGGTTGCCGCAGGCGAGCTGGAGCTTGAGCTTGAGCGGGCCGAGCTTCATCTCACGCCAGCTTCATCACCCAGCCGTGCGGGTCGGGCGCGGCGCCGCGCTGGATGTCGACCAGGCGGGCCTTGAGCTTCTGGGTGAGCTGGCCCGGGCCACCCGAGCCGATCGTGAACTCGCCCTCGTGGCTCGCGACCTTGCCAACCGGGGTGACGACCGCCGCGGTACCGCAGGCGAAGGTCTCGACAAGCTTGCCCGAGGCGGCGTCCTCGCGCCACTGGTCGATCGAATAGCGCTCCTCGCGCACGGTCAAGCCCTCGTCGCGGGCAAGGTTCAGCAGGCTGTCGCGGGTGATGCCGGGCAGGATCGTGCCGGTCAGCGGCGGCGTGACCAGGCTGCCGTCGGCGAAGACGAAGTAGAGGTTCATGCCCCCCAGCTCCTCGATCCACTTGTGCTGCTCGGCATCGAGGAACACGACCTGGTCGTGGCCGCGCGCCATGGCCTCGCCCTGGGGGACCAGCGAGGCAGCATAGTTGCCGCCGCACTTGGCCGCACCGGTGCCGCCGGGCGCGGCGCGGGTGTACCGGCTGACCCAGATCGACACCGCCGGAGCGCCCGACTTGAAATAGTTGCCCGCCGGGCTGGCGATGACCAGGAACTTGTACTGCTTGGCCGGGCGCACGCCGAGGAAGGCCTCGGTCGCGATCATGAAGGGCCGCAGGTAGAGCGAGCCGCCCTCGACGCTGGGGAACCAGTCGCGATCGACCGCGACCAGCTGGCGGACCGCCTCGATGAAGGTCTCTTCGGGCAGTTCGGGCATGGCGAGACGCTGGGCCGATTGGTTGAAGCGCTTGGCATTCGCCTCGGGCCGGAACAGCGCGATCGACCCGTCCTGTTGGCGATAGGCCTTGAGCCCCTCGAAGATCTCCTGCGCATAGTGCAGCACGGCCGCGGCAGGGTCGAGCGCGATGGGTTGGCGCGGTTCGACCATGGCATTGTGCCAGCCGTTTTCCTCGTTCCAATCGATGGAAACCATGTGATCGGAGAAATTCTTGCCGAAACCGGGGTTTGCCAGCACTTGTTCGCGCAAGGCATCAGCTGTCGGAGCAGGGTGCGGCAGGATATCGAAGCGCAGGGCCGGATCGGCGAGCGTCGCCATGGACAAGGTTCCTCAGTCTATCGTTCGTGGCGGTATTGAACAAAAATTACGCCGCCGCCAATTGAAAAGAAATAAATGGTAAGTGCAATTTCTGCATCCGAGATAGGGCGTTTCCATGGACGAGGGAAGGGGAAAGGCCGGGCTTGCAGCCCGATACGTTGATTTTCCGCTTGCCTGTCCTATCTGGCCGGGGCGCGGCCACGTCCCGCCCTTCTGGTGAAGGTCCAAGTCCGGGACGGCCCGGCGGCGCATGAAGGAGCGCAGCCGTGGCGTGGATCGCACTGACGATCGCGGGAATTCTCGAAGTCGTCTGGGCCTATGCGATGAAGCTCTCGCAGGGTTTCACCAGACCCATTCCCAGCCTGGTCACGGGCGTGGCCATGATCGCCAGCTTCGGCTTGCTGGCCTGGGCGATGCGCAGTCTGCCGCTCGGCACCGCCTATACGATCTGGACCGGGATCGGCGCGCTCGGCGCCTTCGTCGTCGGCGTAGCCGTGCTGGGCGAGCCGGCCAATGCGCTGCGTCTGCTGGCGGCGGTGCTGATCCTGACCGGGCTGGCACTGATGAAGCTGGCCACGCCGGGCTGATTATCTGGGATGGAGCCGAGCCAGCGCGATCCCGGCGAGGTTCTGGGCCCGTTTGACATAGCGAATGCGAACCGATCGGGCTTCTTCCGCCAGAGCCCGAAAGCGCTCGCAATGGCTCCTGACCGCCGGCGGGCATTTTACGCGGCCCTCGGCTTGTTGGATCACGGCCGCCGCATCGCCGAGCAGTACGAAATCGGTCAGCCCTGATCCCTGGGCAAGGGTGAGCGCTTCGATCAACGCCAACCATTCGGCTTCCATTGCCGAACCCGCCCCGAGGTCGCACCGTATATGCTCGCGCCCACCGCTGACGACGGCGATCTCCATCGTCCCCGGGTTGGGGCGGCAACCACCATCAAAATAGACTTTGGTGCGAGAGGGCATCGCTGCTCCCTGGCTTGCGCCGGCACAAATGAGAAGGGCTGCCCCGGCGAACCGGAAGCAGCCCTTCACATGGTCAGCGGCCGGAAGTGACCGCTCACGAAGCCTCTATCGCTTACATCGAATGCTCAGCGATAATGCCCCATGAACGAATTACCGACCTCTCTGCTGGACCATGAGACATCGGATCACCTCCTTTCGCGCTGTTGAGCCAAGACACCGCTCGCCTTTAGCTGAGGAAAGCGGCTGGATCGGGACCTTTCGAGCACTCCGATCTTGGATTGGAAGATGGTTGATTCCGCAACGCACAACAAGACTTGCATTCATTTATTTTGGCGTCAGAATTCAATGCTTCGGCCCGGCGTTGGCGAGTTTTCCACCGCCTCGGATCAGCGGCAATCCTCGATCACCCGTGCGATCTCCGGCCAGGTCGGCGCATAGATTGGCGCCAGCCCGCCGGCCTCCACCGCAAACCGGCCGCGGCTGAATACGATCGCATCGAGCAGAGGGTCGCGCACCGGCAGCGCAGCCACCAGCGCTGGCTGCGGTCCGACCAGGGGGCGGCCGGTCAGCGCGCGGACGGTGCTGGTCGTGGTGACGGTCACCGGGGTCGGTCCGCTGGTGTAGCCGCCGCGAATCAGAAGTACGGTATTCGCCTTGCGATCGCAGCGGAATTCACGCGCCGCTCCGCCCGCGTCTTCCCCGAAGCGGGCCGACGAGGCCCCGCCGATCCGGCTCCAGCGCCACGTTCCGGGCGTGATCGGCCGGTCGCGCCAATCGGGTGCGGGCCGAACTTGCGGTGGCGGACTGGGCGGCCGGTACGTGGGCTGCGGTCGCGGAATGGGACGCGGCGGCGGAGGCGGTGGGAGGGAGGCGCAGGAAGCCAGGAAGGCGGACAGCGCGGCGGCGGTGAGCAGGGGGCGAATTGCCTTCATCGGGCCGGTATGGAATCAGGCGCCTGTAACCACAACCCCAGGTAATTCGTGAAGCCCCCCGAACCATCACGCCCTGCCGCAAAGCCGCACCCTCCGAAGGCCGGCAAGACCCGCGTCGACCAATTGCTGGTCGCGCGCGGCCTGGCCGAGAGCCGCGCCCGGGCGCAGGCCGTGGTTCTCGCGGGGCTGGTCTTCAGCGGGGAGACCAAGATCGTCAAGGCTGGCCAGGCGATTGCCGAAGACGCGGCGTTGGAAGTGCGGGGGCGGGATCACCCGTGGGTGTCGCGGGGCGGGATCAAGCTCGCCCACGCGCTCGAACAATTCGGGCTCGATCCTGCCGGGGTCACCGCGATGGATGTCGGTTCTTCGACCGGCGGCTTCACCGACGTTTTGCTGACGAAAGGCGCCGCCCATGTCTTCGCGGTCGATTCGGGAACCAACCAACTCGCCTGGAAGCTGCGTCAGGATCCGCGGGTGACCGTGCTCGAACAGACCAGCGCGCGGGTGCTGACCCGCGCCATGATCGACCGGCCGTTCTCCTGGATCGTTTGCGATGCCAGTTTCATTTCGCTGCGCAAAGTATTGGAAGTGCCATTTAAACTAGCGGAGCCCGATTGCCGTCTGGTGGCATTGATCAAGCCCCAGTTCGAAGTCGGCCGAGGGGAGGTGGGCAAGGGCGGCGTAGTTCGAGACCCGGCACTCCACACCCGCGTCTGCGACGAAGTGCGGAGTTGGCTGGAGGGCGACGGCTGGGTGATCGACGGCGTGACCGAGAGCCCGATCACCGGTCCGGAGGGCAATGTTGAGTTTTTAATCGCGGCGCGGCGTCCCGGTAATTTGCCTTAGACTAATTGCTCGCCAATAGTGCGCCCTCGAATTCCCCCGAATCGAGGTTTCGCTCCTGCAATGAGTTCGCTTGCTTCGTCCGGTCAACTTCGGGCCGCTTTCGTCCGTTGGGCGCTGTTCCTGGTGCCTGGCGTGGTCCTCCTCGGGTTTCTTTCCGGCGCTGTCGGCGGGAATGGTCCCGGCGACCCCTGGTTCGATGGCCTGGCCAAGCCCAGCATCTATCCGCCTCCGGCGACCTTCGGGATCGTCTGGACTGTGCTTTACGTGCTGATGGCACTCGCGCTAACCTGGGTCGTGACGGCTTGGGGCGCGCGTGGGCGCCGACTGGCGATTATCGCATTCGTGGTGCAGTTCGCCCTCAATCTCGCCTGGTCACCGCTGTTTTTCGGTGCACATCGGATTTCGGCGGCGCTGGCCTTGCTGGTGGCGATCGACCTGGCGGTGCTGGTCACAACGGTGGCCTTCTATCGGGTCCGGCCGGGGGCCGCGCTCCTGCTGCTGCCCTATCTCGCCTGGGTGCTCTTCGCGACCGCGCTCAACTGGCAGGTCCTGGCTCTCAATCCCGATGCCGACGGCCAGGCGCGCCCCGCGGCGGCGGTGCGGGTGCAGCTCTGATCCAGCGCCATGCTTGACGCCGCCAGCATCGTCGCGGAGGCCGAAGCGAGCGTCGGCATCGACGACGGCGACGTCGGGGTTCGGCCGAATCTCGAACGGCTGGTCGCGGCTCTCGCCGCAAGCGGCCGGCTGACCGAAGAAGGCGAAGTGCGGGCGCGGGCGACCTTCCTGCGCGATACGGTGGCGCGGCTCCATGGTCTCAAGTGGCTGCGCGATCACCCGGAAATCACCATGGAGCCGGTCGCAGAGCCGGTCCTGATGATGGGTCTGCCCCGATCGGGGACCACCTACCTTCAATACCTCTTCGATCTCGATCCGCGCTTTCGTCTGATCCGCACCTGGGAATCGCTCACGCCTTTTCCGCCGCCGGGCGCCGATCCGGAATCCGTCGTTCAGCGCCGGGCCGAATGGGCGGCGATCCGCCGCCGGATCACCGGGGCGAGCGAGGACTTCGACGCCTTGCACCTGATCGACGAGGATGGGTCGGACGAATGCCACGCCTTTCTCGAGCAGAGCTTCGGCGCGGCCGGCCTGAATAATCTCTACCGAGTACCCGACTACTTCGACTATCTGCTCGATAAGGCCGATCTGGCCATGACTTACCGCATCCACAGGCGTCAACTCCAGCTGCTCCAATGGCGCTCGCCGGCCAAGCCCTGGGCATTGAAATATCCCAATCACGTCATTGGGCTGGATGCGATTCTCATGGTCTATCCCGATGCCCGCCTGGTGATGACGCACCGCGATCCGGTCCAAACGCTGGCCTCCATCTGCAAAATGACCGCGCGGCTGCGCGCCTCGCGCGGCGCTGCGGTCGACCTGCACGAGGTAGGGCGGGATATGTTGCATTTCATTCAGCGCCACATCGATCGGATCCTCGCCTTCGATCGCGGTCCGCACGGCCAGCGGATGGTTCATGTCGACTACTATGCGCTGGTCGACGATCCGATAGCGGAAATGCGCCGCCTCCATCGCGGGATTGGAATCGATACGCCGGCCGAGGTCGCCACGGCGATCGCCGCCTGGCACAGCGCCAACCCCAAGAACGCGCGGGGCGGCAACGATTATGCGCTGGCCGACTATGGGCTGGACCGCGCCGTCGTGGCCGAGCGCTTCGGCGATTACACGCGCCGCTTTGCCATCCTCGGCGAGGCTGAAGGGCTGGCGCGTCTGGAAGCAGGCCGATGAGCTGGGATGTCCTGGCCGCCGCGGTGGCGGAGGCGCGGGCCGCCGTTGCCGAAGCCGCGCCCGACCCGGATATCGCGGCGGAGGGAGAGGCCTATATCGCACGGATGGCGGCGGCGGCGCTGGGCGGCGCGGTGCTGGGCCACCTGTTCCACGCCGATGGGCTTTCTGTAGCGCTTCCCTGCCAGGGCGGCCCGAACCCCGACTATATCATGCGGTTCGCTCCCATCGAGCCCACGCGCAGCTATCGGCTGGAGGGGCGGCTGAACGATTCGGAACGGGTTGCGGTGGGACTCTACGGGCACGGCGCGCAGGGCGGCCTGGTGCCCAAGGCACATCTCGCATTCGATTGCGGCACCTGCGCCGCCGACGGCAGCTTCGCGCTCGACCTGGGCGCTGGCACGGGGCTGGAGCTGTCCTCCGATACGCGGATGCTACTCATCCGGGTCCTGCACCGTGATCCTGCCGTGCCGGCTGCCAACCTGAGCTTGATCGGCGGGCCCGAGCGTTCAGGGCTGGCGCTGGCGACCGGGACGGCCGATGGGGCGCTGGCTTTCGTGGCCCGGTCGCTGGCGACGAACCTGCGCGAATACCTGCGCTGGACCGCGGCGGCACGGCGTCTCGCCAATCGCCTCGCGCCGGCGCCGCCCGAACTCGCCGATGCG
>JBQCGM010000128.1:0-30966 GCA_051955585.1 Novosphingobium sp. | reverse complement strand
CCCCCGGGGCCGCCCCCCCACCCCCCACCACCCCCCCGACAGACACCCCCCCCCCCCCCCCCCACGACCGGTGGCGTTTAATTCGGAGAGAGCCTCAGCCCTCGCTGCGCCGTACGCAGCGCAGCGTGCTCTCCGCCCCGTCGGGGGCCAGCTTGCGCAGGAAGTTGCTGCTCAGCCGGTTGAACTTCTGTCCCCGCTTGGGGCCGCTGGTCATGACCAGGGTGTCGCCGGTCAGCAGGTAGGCGCCGCGTCCTTCTGCCGTCGCGTAGCTTGAGCCGCTGAGCACCTCGAAGCCCTCTTCGGGCACCGGAAAGCCGGCCGGGCCGGTCGCGTCGCCGGGCAGCGAGCAGGTGTAGGTCCCGCGGTGAACCGTGTCGATCGGCCCCCCTGGGGCGGCCAGGGCCGGGCCGGCGAGCAGGGCGCCGAGCAGGAAAAGACCGTGTTTCATCGCTCGCTCCGCTACCACCGGGACACCGCGATTGCCAGAAGCACATGGCCGCGCTAAGGGCGCGCCTGCTCTTTCCCAATCAAGGTCATCGGCGATGAAGATCAGCGGCGTGGACATCCGTCCCGGCAACATTCTCGAATACGAAAAAGGCATCTGGAAGGTCGCCAAGACCCAGCACACCCAGCCCGGCAAGGGCGGCGCCTTCATGCAGGTCGAGATGAAGAACCTGATCGACGGCCGCAAGACCAACGTCCGCTTCCGCAGCGCCGACACGGTCGAGCGCGTGCGCCTCGACACCAAGGATTTCCAGTATCTCTACGCCGACGGCGACCAGCTGGTCTTCATGGACAAGGATACCTTCGACCAGATCCAGCTCCCCGCCGATCTGCTCGGCGGGGCCGAGGCCTTCCTCCAGGACGGCATGGAAGTGCTGCTGGAAATGTGGGAAGAACGCCCGATCTCGGTCCAGCTCCCCGAACAGGTCGAAGCCACGATCGTCGAGGCCGATGCCGTGGTGAAGGGGCAGACCGCCTCGTCCAGCTACAAGCCGGCCGTGCTCGACAACGGCGTGCGCGTCATGGTCCCGCCGCATATCGAAAGCGGCACCCGGATCGTGGTCGACGTCTACGAACGGACCTACGTCGGCAAGGCCAACTGACGAATGTCGGCAATTTCCGGCCTGATCCGCGTGATGGAGCGCGCCGCCCGCAAGGCCGGGCAGCGCCTGCGCCGCGACTTCGGCGAGATCGAGCACCTCCAGGTCAGCCGCAAGGGCCCCTCGGACTTCGTGTCCAAGGCGGACCGCGCGGCCGAGCGGACGCTCTACGACGAACTCCTCGCCGCGCGGCCCGACTGGGGCTTCGAGCTCGAGGAGGGCGGCACCATCGAAGGCGCCGAGGGCAAGCCGCGCTGGGTGATCGATCCGCTCGACGGGACGACCAACTTCCTCCACGGCATCCCGCACTTCGCGATCTCGATCGCGGTGCAGGAGCCCAAGCTCGACGGGTCGGGCTGGGGCGAGGTCACCGCGGCGCTGGTCTACCAGCCGGTCACCGACGAAAGCTATTGGGCCGAGAAGAGCCGCGGCGCCTGGCTGCAGGACCGCCGCCTGCGCGTCTCGGCGCGCCGTCATCTCGATGAGAGCCTGATCGCCACCGGCGTGCCCTTCCAGGGCCACGGCGACTTTACCGAGTGGACCAAGATCCTCGCCGCGGTGGGGCCGCAGGTCGCCGGCATCCGCCGCTTCGGCGCGGCCTCGCTCGACCTCGCCTGGGTCGCCTCGGGGCGCTACGAAGGGTACTGGGAAAGCAACCTCAAGCCGTGGGATTCCGCGGCAGGCTGCCTGCTGGTGCGCGAGGCCGGCGGTTTCGTCACCGATTTCCGCGGCCGCTCCAACCCGATCTGCGACGCCCAGATCATCGCCGGCAACGACGCGATCCACTCGCGCATGCACAAGCTTATCGCGGCTGCGCTCAAGTAGTTGCCCGCTCGGGCTCGTGCCGCTAAGCGACATGAGCCCGGGAGCCCCTGTGGCGGAATGGTAGACGCGACCGACTCAAAATCGGTTGTCGCAAGACGTGCCCGTTCGAGTCGGGCCAGGGGCACCACTACCGGACTTGCGCCAAGCCTCGCGCCGACTCCGGAACATTACGGAGCATGTTCCGTTTCTTCTCCAATCGATTGGGAGAAGTCCAATGGCGGAAGAACGCGTGACAACCTATCGGACCCCGTCCGGCAGCAACACCACCGTGATCCACGAAGGGCCCGCGCGCAGCAACGATGGCGCGGGGTGGCTGTTCGGCATCGTCCTGCTGATCGCCGTGCTCGCGGTGGTCTATTTGATGGCAATCCGCAATGACAGCTCGGTGGCGCGCGACAATGCGATCGCCAACGCGGCTACGCAGGTAGGCACCGCGGCGCGCCAGGTCGGCAACGCCGCGGAGGAAGTGGTCAAGCCCTGAGGCTTAGGGCCGCAGCACCCAGCCGCCGTCGACGTGCAGCACCTGGCCGGTGATCCACGAGCCGGCTTCCGAAGCGAGCAGGATGGCAGCGCCGACCAGTTCGTCCGGTTCGCCCCGCGGGCGCATGGCGACGGTCATCTGCAGGAACTTGATGAACGGCGAATCGTCGGGCACCAGCAGCTTGCCGGCATCCGACATCACGTTGCCGGGGGCGATCGCATTGCAGGTGATGCCGTCCTTGCCATAGCGCTTGGCCAGCGCCGTCGTCAGGCCGACCAGGGCCAGCTTGGAGATACCGTAGAGGCCGGTCGCCGGGAAGGCGCCGCCCGAGGTCTGGTTGATGATCCGGCCACCGCCGCGCTCGCGCATCGAAGGCGCCACGGCGCGGGCACAAAGCAGGGCGCCTTCGACATTGACCGCGAAGGCCTTGCGCCAGGCGTCGAGGCCGATGGTCTCGAGATCGTCGTAGCTGACGTCGACCATCAGCGCGGCATTGTTCACCAGGATGTCGACCCCGCCGAAAGCTTCCTTGGCCGCCGCCGCCAGGGCTAGGGTCTGTTCTTCGTTGGAGACGTCGCAACCGACCGCGATCGCCTTGCCGCCGGCGGCGACGATCTCGTCGGCGACGACCTGGGCGCCGTCCTTATTGAGGTCGGCGACGACCACCGAGGCGCCGGCATTGGCGAAGCCGAGGGCATAGGCGCGGCCGATCGAATTGCCACGGCCGCCGGCGCCGGTGACGACGGCGACTTTGCCGTCGAGGCGGAACTGGTCGAGGGTAAAGGCCATTGTGTTACTCCTTGATCTTGTGGTTCGTCATTGCGAGCGGAGCGAAGCAATCCAAGGGGCGGCGCGCGAGGCTCTGGATTGCTTCGTCGCTTCGCTCCTCGCAATGACGAGGGTCATTGGTTCGAGCCGTTCGCGGCGGTCAGGAAGGGTTCGGCCGCGACGCGCAGGGCTTCGGCGCCCGGGTTGCCGGGCAGGATGGTACCGAGCAGGCCGACGTCCTTGGTCAGCAGCGGGGCGCCGGTCGAGAAGGCGGCCGGGCTGGGCAGGCGGGCATAGACCTCGAAGCCGAAGCTGCGGCCGCTGCTTTCCTTGACCAGGTCGGTGAAGGCCTTGCGGTCGATGCCGAGCGCCTCGGCGGCCGCGGCCGCGGCGTGGGCCAGGCCCATGTTCGCGGCCATCAGCGCATTGTTCACGATCTTCGCCTGCTGTGCCGCGCCGGCTTCGCCCAGGAGGACGATGGTCTTGCCGAAGGTCTGGAACACGGGAAGCGCCGCGTCGAAAGCCTCCTGCTTGGCGCCGCACATCACGGTCAGCGTGCCGGCCGCGGCACCCTGGCCGCCGCCGCTGACGGGCGCGTCGATCAGGGCGATGCCCTTCTCGGCGCATTGCGCTTCCAGCTTGCGGACGCTCTCGGGCAGCACGGTCGAGTGGATCGCGATGCGGCTGCCAGGCTTCATCGCCGGGATCAGCTGGTCGGTGATCGAGAAGACATCGGCGTCGTTGATCACGCAGACCCCGACGTGGTCGCAGAGCGCGCCGAGTTCGGCGACGGTCGCAGCCGCCTTGGCGCCCTTGGCCCGGTACTCGTCGAGCACTTCGGCGCGGCGCGCCCAGACGACGAGCGGCATGCCCGCCGCGGCGATGCGATCGGCCATCGGGCCGCCCTGGCTGCCGAGGCCGATGAAGCCGATGGTTTCCTGGGTCATGACCGTCAGCCCGCCGTGATGCCGGCGTCGATCGAGATCACCGCGCCGTGATAGCCGCGGCCCGCCGGCGAGGCGAGCATGGCGAAGGCCTCGGCGACGTCCTCGACCTCGACCAGGCCGCGCATGCCCGAGAAGCGCTTGATCAGCTCGAAGTCCACGCCCTCGGGGAAGGTCATGCCCTGGGCGATGTTGGTCATCATCCCGCCTGGCGCCACCGCGTTGATGCGGATCGGCTGCTTGACGTATTCCATCGCCATGGCCTTGGTCATGTTCACCACGCCGGCCTTGCTGGCGCAGTAGGCGGCGGCATAGGCCTCGCCGATCAGCGCGGCCGAGGAGGCGCAGTTGACGATGGCGCCGCTGTCGCTCTTGAGCAGGTGCGGGATCGCCGCCTGCGAGAGGAAGAACGGAGCGTTCAGGTTGATCGCGATGGTCAGCAGGTAGAGGTCCTGCGGCATCTCGTGGCTGTTGGCGAACTTGATGATGCCGGCGATGTTGCACAGCGCGTCGAGCCGGCCGAACTTCTCCACCGCCGCGGCGACTGCGCCCTTGCAGGCCTCGGGATCGGCCAGGTTGGCGGTGTGGACCAGCACCTCGACGCCGGAGATCAGGCTCGCCGTCTCGGCCAGCGCCTCGGCGTTGACGTCGACGATGGTCAGGTTCGCGCCGGCTTCGGCGAGGCGGATGGCGGTAGCGCGGCCAAGGCCGGAAGCCGCGCCGGTAACGAGCGCGGCCTTGCCGCTCATGTCGATGGTCTGGGCCATTATCTTATCCGTTCCAGGGAAGGCCGGCTTCGACCTTCTTGATCATTTCGAAGACCACGCTCTGCACGATCGAGGCCTTGGGCCAGCCGGCGTGGATGCCGTACTGCAAGACGAATTCCTGCATTTCGGCGGGCTGGCAGTTGCCGCTCGCCATGGCCGCGTGGATGTGGCTCTTGAGCGGGATCTCGGTCGAGCTCTCGCAGACGCCGACCAGGGTGATCCAGCGGCGCGAGCGCTGGTCGAGCCCCTCGTAGCGGGGCCACATCTCGCCGAAGACGAAGTTGTTGATCGCCTCGAGATAGGGCGTGACCGACGGGCCGCCGGGGAAGGTCATCACCGCGGTGAATTCGGCCATGCCTTCCTTGGTGCGGACTTCGGGATCCCAGGGCGCGGCACGGAGCGGCGGGGTCGGCTCGGCCTTGAGGCCCAGCGCCTGCGCCACCCGGCTGATCGCCCGGTCGAGCCGGTCGCCGCGCGACCACCCGCCGTAGATCGACAGGTGCAGCGAAGCCTCGCGCAGTTCGCGCAAGCTGAGCTCGCCGGTCTGCAGCGCGCCGCGGACATAGCCATCCATCGTCGCGTCGTCGGCCGCGCCGAAGGACGCGCTGGCGAGCGAGACCAGGAAGCGCGCCTTGCGGTCGAGGCCGGGACGGCTCCAGACCTCGGCGAAGACGAAGTCGCGCCAGCTCTCCTGCTGGAGGCTCGCCGGAACATCGCTGCGTCCGGTGACCTCGGCCTGGATCGCCGCGCCGCGAGCCGAACGCTCGGCGTTGTCGAGCAGGCTCACTGGGCCGCCTCGGCCGGGCCCGAGGCCATCCAGATGTTCTTGGGCTGGAGGAACTCGTGCAGGCCGTCGACCCCGCCGAGCCGGCCGTGGCCGCTCTGCTTGAAGCCGCCGAAGGGCACGTTCGGCTGCATCGCGTCGCCCGAGCCGTTGACGTTGATCTGGCCGGCGTCGAGCTGGCTGGTCACGTAGTGGGCGCGGCGCAGGTTCTGCGTGTGGACGTAGGCGCCCAGGCCGTAGGGCGTGCCGTTGGCGAGCACGATCGCCTCGTCCTCGGTGTCGAAGGGCGTGATCGACAGGACCGGGCCGAAGACCTCGTTCTGGGCCAGCTCGCACTCGTTGGGGACGTCGGCCAACAGGGTGATCGGCAGGTAGAAGCCGTCGGCATGGTCGCCGCCCATCCGCTCGCCGCCGGTGACGAGGCGACCGCCGTCGGCGACCCCCCGCTGCACCATGCCCAGGATGCGGTTCATCGAGGTTTCGGAGATGACCGGGCCCATCGTGGTGGTCGGCTCGAACGGATCGCCCGGCGTGATATAGCCGGCCATGGCCGAGAGCATGTGGACGTACTGGTCGTAGACCCCGCGCTGGACGAGCAGACGGGTGCCGTTGACGCAGCCTTGGCCGTTGGCCGAGACCGCGCCGGTCAGGCCGCGCTTGGCGGCGTTCTGCAGGTCGGCGTCGTCGAAGACGATGACCGCCGACTTGCCGCCGAGCTCGAGGCCGCACGGCTTCAGGGTTTGCGCGGCATTGGCCAGGACCTTCTTGGCGGTCGCGCCCGAGCCGATGAACTGGATCTTGTCGACGCCGGGGTGGGCGACGATCGCCTCGCCCACGTCGGCCGCGCCAGTGACGAGGTTGACCACGCCTGGCGGCAGGCCGGCGTCGAGCAGCATCTCGACCAGCAGCATGGCGCTGTAGGGCGAGAGGTCGGGCGACTTCAGAACCACGGTGTTGCCGGTGGCCAGCGCCGGGGCGATCACCATGGTCGCGGCGAAGAGCGGGCCGTTCCACGGCACGATGACGCCGATGACGCCGTAGGGTTCATAGGACACGTAGTCGTGCGACGGGGCGCCCCACATCGACACGGTGCGGCCTTCGAGCTTGTCGCACCAGCCGGCGTAATAGCGGAACTTCTGCACCGCATCGTGGCCCATATAGGGCGCGGCGAGGGCCAGCGAGCCGTTCTCGGCGACCAGGCCGGGGACGAATTCGGCCGAGCGCCGCTCGATCTCGTCGGCGATCTTGAGCATGATGTTGCGGCGCTTGTCGCCCGTCAGCGCCTTCCACGCGGGCAGGGCGGCGCGGGCCGAGGCGACGGCGCGGTCGACGTCGGCGGGGCTCGCCATCGCGATCTCGCGGGTGACCCGGCCGGTGGCGGGATAGATATGGGGGACCGCGGCGCCGGTGCCGCGTTCCTCGCGGCTGTCGCCAATGATGATCGGGAAGCGCGGCAGCGCCTCCGCTTCGGGATGCCTGAAGGCCATTTCCGACTCGCTCCTCTCACGCAACATGCGTCGTTTGGGCGTGGGGTAATGGCCATATTACTTCATGGTCAATCCAGGAAATCGGGCTCGAGAGCAGCGTGGTGGACTAATTATAGGCACATTATTAGAGCGGCGGCATGAGAGAGCCCCGACGCCCCCTGGTCCATCAGTCGGCCGAGCAACTGCGCGACATGCTCTTCGCCGTGCCCGCTGGAACCCGGCTCGGCGCCTTGCCCGAATTGGCCCGGAAGCTCGGTGTCGGCATCGTAACCGTCCAGCAGGCGGCGCGGATCCTCGAACATGAGGGGCTGCTCGAAGTGCGGCGCGGGCCGGGTGGCGGCTATTACGGCACGCGGCCGGACGATGCCGCGCTCGAACGGGCGATCGCCGCCTATATGCGGGTCCATCCGACCTCGTTCGAGGAAGCGGCGGACATCACCTCGCTGCTGTTCAACGAGCTGGTCCCCGCCGCCGCGACTTGCCGCGACGACCGGTTGCGCGGGGCGTTGGCCGCGCTGGCCGAGACGATCGACGGCTGCAACAGCGAGGCAGAGCGCGGGGCATTCGAGGAGGCCTTCCAGGACCTCCTGTTCCGCATGGTCGACCGCCCGCTGTTCGAGGTGCTGACCCGCGTGACCCTGCGCTTCGCCACGATCCGCCGCGCCCCGCTTATCGACGCGAGCCGGGCCGGGGTGGCCGAGTGGAAGGCCGGCCGCCACCGGATCATCGCCGCGATCCTCCAGCAGGACGCCGAGCTGGCTCGCTTCGAGGCCGACCGCAGCAACCGCCGGGCCGTGCTCGGCGGGCTGCACCGCTGAAGCGCTACATCCGCTTCATCATGTCCCACATCGCGTCGGGCACCCAGACGTATTCGAGGTAGTGGCCCAGGCTCTGCCGCGCGTCGAGGTAGAGGAACTTGAGCCCGCCGTTGGAGGTCGCCTCCATCACCAGGGGCAGGTCCTGCCGGTCGACCCGGGCGCGGAAATCGTCCCAGTCCTCGATCTTGGTGCAGACGTGGTGAAAGCCGAGCGGCCCATCGAACTGCCAGTCGCCGTAGATCCCGACGTCGTCGTTGGTCACCTCGATCAGTTCGTACTGCAGGTTGTCGATCCAGGTCAGGCCGGCCTTGATGTCCATCTGCTTCGGGCCGGTGGGTGTCTCCACGGTCTGCTGGATCGGAATGACCGTCAGGTCGCGCGTCGCGCCCATCTTGCGCATGGCGGCATTCGCCTCGGCAAGGTTGCGGCAGATATAGGCGTTCTGGAAATGAGGGCCTTCAAGCATTTCCGTAATCTCCCGGTCGGTGGGCGGCTCGCGGCCTAGCCCTCTCGCGCCACATCGTAGCGGGACAGATAGCGCTCGAACAAGGGCTCGAGGCTTTCCTTGCTCAGTCCGTACTGCGCCAACTTGTAGTCGTGCTTGCCAAACTTGTTCTGCGGATTGTCGTCGACCCACCGCTGCACACCGGCTTCGGCCTCCGCCGTCCATTCGTCGCCGAGCTTGGCGTAGAGCTTCTTGGTCTCGCCGACGGGATCGTTGACCAGGTCGGCATAATGCACGTCGATGATCCGGTCCTCGCCGAAGCGGTCGCGGAAATCCATGATGCGGTTGGCGTGCTCGGCGGCCTGCCAGGGGTAGTCCTGCGCGAGCCACTCCGCGTCGATCTTGCCCATGTGGCCCATGTGGCTGAGCGAGATGATAGAGCACAGCGAGCCCGTCGCGGTGAAGGGGTCGCGGTGGGTCCAGACGACGCGGGCGTCGGGATAGACCTGGAAGATCGTCTCCAGCCACAGTGCGTGGCTAGGCTTCTTCACGTTCCAGGCGCCGGGGGCGTGGTGTTGCAGCACCTGAAGGAACTTCTTGTGGTACTCGTAGGCCGAGGTCATGTCGCAGGAGAAGATGAACTCCTTGTAGCCGGGCAGCCGGCCCTTGGACTCGATCATCAGCGTCTTGAAGTCGTGCGCCATGAAGAACACGCATTCGTTCGGGTAGACCGCCGAGCCGCGATAGTACTTGCCCATGTCGGGGTTGGCGGCGAGCGCGGCGCGTTCCTGCTCGAGACGGGCGAGGGCGCGCGGATCGGTGGTCAGCAGGTCGGCCGAGGCGACCGGCGGGACGGGCTCGTCGATCTCCCAGGTGAGCGGCGAGCGGCGGGCGGGATCGGCGGCGAGGAGGTTGCTCATCAGGGTGGTCCCGGTGCGGGGCACGCCCATGACGAAGACCGGCCGCTCGACCGGCCGGGCGAGCAGCTCTGGGTGCTGCTTGAGGTAGGCCTCGACTTGCAGGCGGTTCCTGAGCCAGTGGAGGATATCGCGGGTGGCCCGGCCGATGCCGGCCTCGTTGTGCCAGCCCTTGGCCGCGCCGGCGTTGAGGTCGGCGACCAGTACCTCGAGCCCTTCGCGGTAGGATTCGCCTCCGAAGTCGCTGAGGCCAGCCGTCCCAACAGCCTGTTCAATGAGTGCGTCGGCGACGAGTTGCTCGGCCATGATGGCGGCGTCCTTTCCCAAAGTGTCAGTTCTTGCCTCGAACTAGCGGTCCAAGTCCCCCGCTTGGCAACGCGGTCGACGTGAGGGTTCGAGCCGCGCTGTCGAAAATCGGCCAGAACCTGAAGGCAGCACCGGACCAAGTTGACGGGGTGGACAGTGTCCTGAAGGAAAAACCGCACCCTGTAACCTTGTGCGATCCTGGTGGCGGGCATCCTTGGCTAGGCAGATGGGGGGCGGTCATCCAGCAGGATAGACCATAACCGTGGTGCTGTAGGAAAATGAAATCGTTCAACGCGTTGAACAGCCGCGTCGAGGTCGCGCGCCGTTCGAAGAGGTCGGGCCAGAAGTTTCGTTGGATGAAATCGGTCTGATCAATTTCCACTTGATTGGCTAGTTGTATGAGTATATCCATCCGATAATGTGTGAGTAAAAATTCGAAGAATTGTTCCCATTAGCGAACGAAGGAGCTAGGCGCGCCTGGCGATTCGGTCGTGAAAATGAGGGATGACGACCGGATCGAAATTGCATCGCCGTACGGCGGCGAAAAGGGGAGGATATAGTGAAATCCACGCTCAAATTGACAGTCGGCGCGTCGATCATGGCGCTGACGGTGGCAACCGGCGCCTGGGCCCAGGAAGCGACGCCCGCGGAGGGTGCCGAAGCGAATGCGAGTGACATCGTCGTCACCGGATCGCGCGTAATTTCGAACGGCGCCAATTCGCCGACCCCGCTGACCACGATCAGCGCAGAAACCCTGCTGGCCACGACGCCGGCCAGCGTTCCCGACGCGCTTAACAAGCTGCCGGTGTTCCAGGGCTCGACCCAGCCGCGCTCGGCCGGCGGTAGCCAGGTCATGGCCGGCCAGAATATCATCAACTTGCGCAATCTGGGTCCGCAACGGGCGCTCATTCTGCTCGATGGCCACCGCGTCACGCCGACCAACCCCGATGGCACAGTCTCCATCGACATCCTGCCGCTCGACCTGATGAATAAGGTCGACGTGGTCACCGGCGGTGCTTCGGCAGTTTACGGCTCGGACGCGGTCAGCGGTGTCGTCAACTTCGTGCTCGACAAGAAGTTCAGCGGTCTCAAGGCCGACGTCAACGGCGGCATCTCCACCTATGGTGATGGTGCCAGCTACAGGGTCAGCCTGGTCGCGGGCACCGACCTGTTCGACGGCCGAGGCCACGTCGAGTTCGCTGGGTCGCACTACGAGCGCAACCTGGTGAACATGGTGGACCGTCCCTACGGTTCGCAGTTCTGGGTGCAGACCGGCAACGGTAACGCCAACAATCCGTTCGTCATGACGCCGAACGCCACGCGTCCATCCGCGCCTTATGGCGGTCGGATCAGCTGTGGCGGCTGCGCTATCGACGGTTACCAGTTCCTCTCGGGCAGTGCCGTAACTCCCTTCAACGTCGGTACCACGACCGGCACGGGCAACGTCTCGTCGGGCGGGGATGGCGGCCAAGGCAAGTACGGCACGGCGCTCAATGAATTGCGCACCACTGCCTTGTTTGGCCGCTTCAGCTATGATGTCGGTCCGGGCGCGACGTTCTACGTCCAGGGCTCCTATGCTCGTCAGTCCGCGCTTGGCTGGTGGTTCCCCATCAAGATCGGGCCGGGTTCGACGGGTACGATGTTCAAGAACAACCCTTACCTGTCGCAAACGATCCGCACCCAGCTCGGCGACAACGGCACCAACACCGCCGGCAATCTCTTTTCGATCGGTGAATTCGTCGATCTCGGAACCACGGGTAATGCCGGGACGAGGGGGCTCAACGAAACCTATTCGGTCAGTGCGGGTCTCGACGGCTCGGTCGGCCGCTTCAACTGGAGCGTGTACTATACCCACGGTACAACGCACCAGACTTTGGAAAGCCTCAACAACCAGAACTTCCAGAAACTCTTTGCTTCGCTCGATGCGGTGAACACGCCTAACGGCATCAAGTGTTATGCTGCGACGCAGGCTGCCACTGCGGCTGCTTATGCGAACTGCGTTCCGATCAACCCGTTCGGCGCCGGCTCGGTTACTCGCGACGCGCTGAACTGGATAACGGAAACCACGTTCTACCGGGCAACCAACACGCTGGACAACCTCGGTGCCAGCATCGCGGGAACCTTGGTCGACGGCTGGGCCGGCCCGATCAAGGGGGCCTTGTCTGCCGAAATTCGGTGGAACAAGCTCGGCATCGAAAGCAACGCATTGCCGAACGCGACCGTCAACTGTGCCGGCCAGCGGACCGAAATCTGTAAAGACACCCAGTTGCTGTGGGCTGGCGGTGTCATGCCCATGCAGGCTTCGAACAACGTCTGGGAAGTCGCAGGCGAACTGGGTGTGCCGCTGATCAAGGATTCGCCGTTCGCTCAGGAGCTCACCCTGAACCTTGCCGGCCGTTATACCAAGTACAGCACCTCCGGCTCGGTCGGGACCTGGAAGGTTGGTCTTGACTATCACGTCAATGACTGGCTGCGTTTCCGTGGCACGGTTTCGTCCGATATTCGCGCGCCCAGCCTGTATGAGCTGTTCCAGCCGTTGACGGTACAGAACGCGGGCTTCTTCGACCTGCACACCAATCAGCAGGTCAACGTCCCGCAGTTCACGGGCGGCAACCCGAACCTGGTGCCGGAAAAAGCCCGGACTTACACGGCCGGGATCGTGCTCACGCCACTTCCGGGCCTCACCGCGTCGGTCGATTTCTATTCCGTTAAGATCAACAATGCGATCAGCCAGATTTCTGGCGTAGATGTCGTGACGCAGCGGCTCTGTGAGAACTCCGGCGGCAATTCGATCTACTGCACGCTTTACAAGCGACCGCTCCCCTTTAGCGACACCTCGCTGGGTAATCGTCCGGATGAAGTGTATTCCCTCTGGCTGAACTCGTCTCTGCGTCAGATCAAGGGCTGGGATTTCGAGGTGAACTATGCCTTCGAATGGCATGGTCGTTGGAATGCTCGGGTCTTGGCGAACTATCAGCCGGTCAACCGCCAGCAACTGCTTCCGGGAGCGCCGATCACGACTCCCGGCGCTCCGCCCGTGAACTCGCTGATCGCGAAGACGCACATCACCGGTTACCTGACCTATGAGTCGAACGGCTGGACCGTGGGCCTGCAGAACCGCTGGCACTCGCGCATCGACAAGCGCGTGACTGAGGATGCGTCGATCCCGCAGAACTACGTCGATCCGTATGTCAGTTCGGCCAACTACCTGGATATCAGCATCCAGAAGGAGTTGGACATCGGTGGGACGAAGGTGATCCCCTACCTCAACGTCCAGAACCTCTTCAACGCGAAGGGCGAGGTCTACTCGAACAGTGCGGTGCAGGGCATCTACTATCCGGTGTCGCAGGACGACGACGTGATGGGACGCTACTTCACCATCGGGGTTCGCGTCCGGATGTGATGCGGGAATGACTTCGCAGGTCGGCGGCTGGTAATCGCCTGTCCGACCTGCGAAGCTCGCTTGTCGCTCTGGATTGGCCGCGGACGTTGCATTTCGCCCGCTGCTTCGGGGTAGTCGGCTGGTTGGGGCCGGGAACGGTGATTTTCGGCGCGTCGTAAACGCGAGGAGTCCGTGATGAGGTCGATAATTCTCCCGTCGGTTGCCTGGGCGGGATTGGCCGTCGCCACCATCTCCCTCGGCCTCTCGCCCGCTACACCCGCGTTTGCAGGACCCGCAAAGCCTGCTCGCGCCGCTCCCTTGACCTATCGGGTGCTTCCGCCCGTCAAGCTGTATCCCGGAATCGCGCCCGGTTCGGAGACCTGGGCCTATCCGGAAAAGGTGATCGGCGCTGCGCAGCACCGGGTGCTGCAGAACGTCGTCAGCCCCGATTATGTCGCCTATCTGCCCACCGCGAAGACCAATACCGGCACCAGCGTCATCATCGCGCCGGGCAGCGGGAACGTGATGCTATCCTACGACTCCGAGGGGATCGAGGTGGCCAGGTGGCTAGCCGAGCGTGGCATCGCCGCCTTCGTGGTGAAGGACCGCGTCCGGCAGACCGACCCTCGCCAGCATCCCGTCGTGGCGCTCCGGAGCCGCTCCGACGGCAACGCACCGCCGGCCTTGGACCTCAGCCCCGAGTTGAGCGGGGTTGCCGATGGCATGCTCGCGCTCCGGATGATCCGTCAGCGCGCGTCCGAATACGGCATCCGTCCCGACCGCGTGGTCATGCTCGGCTTCTCGGCCGGAGCGCGGGTCGTGACCGGCGCGGCCTTGCAGGACGATGCGGCTGCGCGCCCCAATTTCGTGGCGCCGATCTATGGCGCGACGTCCCAACCCATTCCAGCGCTTCCCCCGGGACTTCCCCCGATGTTCCTGGCGGTGGCCCAGGACGACAAGGGCGCCGGCCCGACGGTGGACAGGTTCTACCAGGCTCTGATCGCCGCAGGTTATCAGCCAGAATACCATCGCTTCCAGGCTGGCGGTCATGGCTTCGGCATGGACCCGGGCTACACCACCAGCGATCACTGGATCGATCTGTTCTATTGGTGGCTGCAGGCGAACGGCCTTGCCCAGAAACCCGGCGAAGCGCCCTGGCCTCGCCGCCAGGCGACGGCGCTTCCACCGGGGCTGGGCGGCGTCCCCTGCCGCCCTCCACTCCGCAAAAACACTGAACGGGCGGCGAACCGCAACCTCGCTGCCGCAGAGCGCCGAAGGACCGCGCAGCAGGCCGCTCATGCCGCCCCCGGCACCCGCTGCCGCGTGCGGAAATGGGTCGGGCTGATGCCCACCGCGCGGCGGAAGGCATAGGTGAAGCTGGACGGGGAGGCGAAGCCCATGGCGAAGGCGATCGTCTTCACGCTGTCGCCGGCCATCAACCGCCGCTTGGCAGCCTCCATGCGGCGCTGTTCGATATAGGCGCCGATCGAGCAGCCGCGGCTGGCGCGAAAAC
Source organism: Novosphingobium sp. (assembly GCA_051955585.1). Taxonomy (GTDB): domain Bacteria; phylum Pseudomonadota; class Alphaproteobacteria; order Sphingomonadales; family Sphingomonadaceae; genus Novosphingobium. The sequence continues at coordinate 16,426 of JBQCGM010000128.1, read as the reverse complement.
CGCGGGTCAGCTGGCGGACCGAGATGCTGCACAGTTTCGCCAGTTCATCGAGACCGGGAGCCCTGGGATCGTCGGCCAGCCGCTCGTCGATCCGTCGTAGCCGCCACGAGGCGAGGCCGCCGGTAACCGAGCGCTCGACCGTCTCCAGGCAGAACCGGCCGAGCTCGATCGCCAGCTCGCCGCTGAGGAACTCGATCATCTGCGAGCCCGCGAAGCCGGGATGGCGGACCTCCTCGGTCAGGCGGAACAGCAGGTTGCGGATGCGGACACTGGAGACGTCGAGTGCGTCGGCTAGCCGCTCGTCGTTCCACTCCAGACGTTCGCCAAGGATCGCGTGGAGTGCCTCTGCTTCCAGCCGGCAGGTCAGCGAGGCCTGTTCGCCCGCGCCTCCCTTGATGTGCAATTCCTCGCCGGGTGGGACGAGGAAGATCTCGCCCAGCGGTTCGTAGCGGTGCGGGCCCCAGTGCCGGGGGTACGAGGCGCGCGTGTAGAGCGGACGGGGGGTAAGGCAGAAATTGAGCTGGTAGGCATGGTCGTCGCGCAGCACGCTCTCGGTCGGGCGGGGGATATGGAAGCCGACGATCTGCGCGGCGAGGACGCGTCCGCGAAATTCGGCTTCCAGGGTGACGGAGGGCGCGTCTGGCGAGGGCGGGGGCACGCTTGTGTCCGTGATGGAATGGTCTGGCCCGAATTCTACGGCAAGGCCGGTTGCGGCACAAGGCCGCCCGGGACGACAAGGCCGCCAGAGCCGCGCTCCGTCCGAGAGAGCGCCGGAAGATGGAGAGCGCGATGGCCCAGGGCCTGTTCGACTGCAGCGGCAAGGTGACCCTGGTCACCGGCGGAAACGGCGGGATCGGCCTGGGCTTCGCGCGTGGCGTCGCCAGGCAGGGCGGCGACATTGCGATCTGGGCGCGTAATGCCGACAAGAACGCGGCGGCCAAGGAAGCGTTGATCGAAGCCGGGGCGGGGCGGGTCGAGACCTACCAGGTCGACGTATCGACTGAGGCGGCGATCGTCGCGGGTTACGAACAGCTGCTGCAGGATTTCGGCCGGATCGACTGCGTCTTCGCCAATTCGGGGGCCAGCCCGCGCTACAATTCGGTCTTCGACATGCCGACCGAACATTGGCACGAATTCCAGTCGGTCGCGCTGCACGGCGCCTTCTTCACCCTGCGCGAGGGCGCGCGGCACATGAAGGCACGGGCCGAGGCGGGAGAGAGGGGCGGCAGCCTGGTCGCCTGCGGTTCGCTGTCGCTGTTCCAGGGGCTGCCGGGCAAGATGGAATATGCCTCGTCCAAGGCGGGGATCGCCGCGGTGGTCCGCTGCCTGGCGGCCGAGCTCGGCGAATTCGGCATCCGCGCCAACGTGGTCGCGCCCGGGTTGGTGATCACCCCGATGATGGGGCCTGCGGACGGCCCGGCCGCCAAGTATCTCGAAAGCACCTATGGCCCGGTCACGCCGCTGAAGCGCACCGGCTATCCCGAGGACTTCGAAGGCATCGGCGCGTTCCTGTGCTCGGATGCCAGTTCCTTCATCACCGGCGAGACGATCACCGTCGACGGCGGCTACATGATCCGGGGTTGAGCCGCGTGTTCCCCCACTTTTCGTCATTGCGAGGGGCGAAGCCCCGCGGCAATCCAGAGCCAGGCGCATGGCGCCCTGGATAGCTTCGCTTCGCTCGCAATGACGAAGTTTTTTGCGAGAGGTGATCGTGCCATGAAACTCCTCAACATCCACGGCGCAGGCGATGTCCGGCTCGACGACTACCAGCGGCCGGAGGCCGGTGCGGGCGATGTCGTCGTGAAGATGAAGGCCGTTGGCATCTGCGGCAGCGACCTGTCGTATATCAAGATGGGCGGCATCCCGCCGGGCCAGGTGACCGCGCTGGGCCATGAGGGCGCGGGCGAGGTGATCGAGGTGGGCTCCGGCGTCTGCGGCATTGCCGTGGGCGATGCGGTGATCGTCAACCCGATGATGACCCCCAGTAACGTCGGCAGCGGCGGGCCCGAGGGCGCATTCACCGAGGAACTGCTGGTCCGCGAAGCACGGCTGGGCGAATCCATCCTGCCGATCCCGCCCGGCATTCCCTTCGATGTGGCCGCGATGTGCGAGCCGCTGGCCGTGGCGATGCACGGGGTCAACCGCGCTGAGGTCAAGGCGGGCGACAAGGTCGTGGTGTTCGGCTGCGGGCCGATCGGGCTGGGCATGGTGCTGTGGCTGGTCGACCGTGGCGTGACCGACGTCGTCGCGCTCGACCTTGCGCCCGAACGGCGGGAGCGGGCGCTGGCGCTGGGGGCGAGGGCGGCGCTCGATCCGACCCAGGTCGACCTGCGCGCCGAGCTGGCCAGGCTCCACGGCGAGGTGCCGTCCTATGGGCGGGTCGGTGTCGGGACCGACGCCTATATTGACGCCGCCGGCGCGCCGAGCATTCTCACCGACGTGATCATGATGGCGAAGTTCCATGCGAAACTGGTGATAACCGCGGCCTATATGAAGCCGATCGAGTTCCCCGTCGGCCGGATGCTGACCAGCGAGATGACGATCACCACGGCGGTCGGCTATCCGACCGAGATGCCCGAGGTGATCGCCGCCATGCCGCGGCTCAAGGACCGGATCGCCTCGATGATCAGCCACCGCCTGCCTTTCGCGCAGGTGCTGGAGGGGCTGGAAGTGGCGGCCACGCCGCAGTCGGCCAAGGTCATGATCGAGTTCGCATCGTGAGCGCCGGTAGTGAGAGTGGGGGGCCCAAGCTGGCGGGCCTGGTCCGCTCGGGCGACGCCCAGACCGAGGCGGTGGAAATCACCCCCTTCGTGTTCATGGCGCGCGACATTTCCAATGCGCACCTCGTCACCACCGACGACGGCGACGTGGCGATCAACACCGGCATGCCCGATGGCGCGGAGCGCAGCCACGCGCTGTTCGCACCGCACCGCACCGGGCCGCTGCGCTACATCATCCTGACCCAGAGCCACGGCGACCACTACGGCGGCGTGCCGGTGTTTCGCGAGCCGGACACCAAGCTGGTAGGCGGGCCGGGCTTCAACGAAGCCGTGGCCGACATGATCGGCTTGCAGCCGTTCTTCGGCAAGCGGACCTTCAAGCTCTGGGGATCGACCCTCAAGCGCGATACACCGCCCAGGCCGGTGCCTTTGCCGGCCGAGGTCGCCCCCGACATCCTCGTCGACCGGCGGCTGACGCTCGAGGTCGGCCAGCGGACTTTCGAACTGATCTCCGCGCCCGAGGGCGAGACGGTCGACAACATCCTGGTCTGGATGCCGAAGGAGAAGGTGGTCTTCACCGGCAACAGCTTCGGCCCGGTCTGGCTGTCGATGCCTTTCCTCAACACCCTGCGCGGCGACAAGCCCCGGCTGGTGCGCAACTACCTGAAGGCGGTGGAGACCGTGCGCGACCTCGGCGCCGAGATCGTGATCACCGGCCATGGCGAGCCGATCGTCGGGGCCGAGCGGATCCGGGCCGACCTCGACAAGCTCCACGCCGCGGTCTCCTACGTGCGCGACTACACGCTGGAGGGGATGAAGGCCGGCAGGACCGTCCACCAGCTGATGGCCGAATTCGCCTGGCCCGACGGCGTGGCGATCGGCGAGTTCCACGGCAAGGCCACCTGGGCGGTCAAGTCGATCTGGCGCGAATATGCCGGCTGGCTGCACTACGAGGACGGTACCACCGAACTCTACGGCGTGCCGCGTTCCTCGGTACACGCCGACCTTGTCGAGCTGGCCGGCGGCGCGACCAGGCTGGCCGAGCGGGCGCGGCAAAAGCTCGACGCCGGCCGGCCGCTCGAAGCCCTCCACCTCACCGACATCGCGCTCGGCGCCGAACCGGACGAGCCGGCCGCGCTGGGGGTCAAGCTCGCCGCGACGAAGCTGCTGCTCGAACGCTCGGGCGGGCAGAACCTCAGCGAGACGATGTGGCTGCGCGCCGAGATCGCCGAGGTCGAGCAGAAGCTTGCCCCCAGGTCTCCTGGCGCCGGATAGGCAGAGGTTACCAGCTTGAAGAATGTCTTGTTTGTCGCACCGCCGGCCATCTGACATGGGCCCGGGACATATTTTCGGACAGTATGCACCATGACGAAGACCCTGACCCATCTCGAACGGCTGGAGGCCGAGGCCATCCACATCATGCGCGAGGTCGTGGCTGAAGCCGAGCGGCCGGTCCTGCTCTACTCGGTGGGCAAGGACAGCGCGGTGATGCTGCACTTGGCGCGCAAGGCCTTCTATCCCTCGCCGCCGCCGTTCCCGCTGCTCCACGTCGATACCACCTGGAAATTCCAGGAGATGTACAAGCTGCGCGACCGCATGGCGGCCGAGAGCGGCATGGAGCTGCTGGTCTACCAGAACCCGGAGGCGATCGAGCGCGGGATCAATCCCTTCGACCACGGCGCGCTCCACACCGACATGTGGAAGACCGAGGGGCTCAAGCAGGCGCTCGACAAATGGGGGTTCGATGCGGCCTTCGGCGGCGCCCGCCGCGACGAGGAGAAGAGCCGCGCCAAGGAGCGGATCTTCTCCTTCCGCACCGCCAGCCACGGCTGGGATCCCAAGAACCAGCGCCCCGAGCTGTGGAACCTCTACAACGCCCGCAAGAACAAGGGCGAATCCATCCGCGTCTTCCCGATCTCGAACTGGACCGAGCTCGACGTGTGGCAATACATCCACCTCAACGACATCCCGATCGTCCCGCTCTACTTCGCGGCCAAGCGGCCCACGGTGGAGCGCGACGGGATGCTGGTGATGGTCGACGACGACCGCTTCCCGCTGAAGCCGGGCGAGGTCCCGGTCGAACGCTCGATCCGCTTCCGCACGCTGGGCTGCTACCCGCTGACCGGCGCGGTGGAGAGCGAGGCCAAGACCCTTCCGCAAGTGATCCAGGAAACGCTCCTGACCACCACTTCGGAGCGCCAGGGCCGGGCGATCGACAAGGACGCCGGCGGGGCCGGCATGGAAGTGAAGAAGCAGCAGGGGTATTTCTGATGTCGGAGACCGAAACCCAGGATCCGGTATACGTCACCGAGGCGCTGATCGCCGAGGACATCGACGCCTATCTCGACCAGCATCAGCACAAGACCATGCTGCGCTTCATCACCTGCGGGTCGGTGGACGACGGCAAGTCGACGCTGATCGGGCGGCTGCTCTACGATTCCAAGATGATCTTCGAGGACCAGCTCGACGCGCTGGCGGCGGACAGCAAGAAGGTCGGCACCCAGGGGCAGGAGATCGACTTCGCCCTGCTGGTCGACGGTCTTGCGGCCGAGCGCGAGCAGGGGATCACGATCGACGTCGCCTATCGGTTCTTCAACACCGAGAAGCGCAAGTTCATCGTCGCCGACTGCCCGGGACACGAGCAGTACACCCGCAACATGGTGACCGGCGCCTCGACCGCCGACCTCGCGGTGATCCTGATCGATGCGCGCAAGGGCGTGCTCGTCCAGACCCGGCGGCACAGCTACCTGTGCCACCTGATCGGCATCAAGAACCTGGTCCTGGCGGTCAACAAGATGGACCTGGTCGACTACGACCAGGACGTCTTCGATGCGATCGTCCGCGACTATGCCGAGTTCGCGCAGTCGATCGGCATCTCCAGCTTCACCGCCATGCCGATCTCGGGCTTCAAGGGCGACAACATCACTGGTCCGTCGGTCAACACCCCCTGGTACGCCGGCCCGAGCCTGATCGAGCATCTCGAGACGGTCGAGGTGCTGAGCTCGGTCGATGCGGACAAGCCGTTCCGCCTGCCGGTGCAGTGGGTCAACCGCCCGAACCTGGACTTCCGCGGCTTCTCGGGCCTCATCGCCACAGGGGGGGTCAAGCCCGGCGACGCGATCCGCGTCCTGCCCTCGGGCAAGACCTCGACCGTGAAGAGCGTGGTGACGCTCGACGGCGATCTCGACGAGGCGGTCGCGGGCCAGTCGGTCACCCTGACCTTCGCCGACGAGATCGACTGCTCGCGCGGCGACGTCATCGCCTCGGCCGACAATCCGCCGCAGGCCGCCGACCAGTTCGAGAGCACCATCGTCTGGCTGAACGACGAGCCGCTCCACGTCGGCCGCGCCTATTGGCTGAAGCTCGGCACCCAGACCGTCTCGGCGACGGTCCGCGAGCCGAAGTACACGGTCAACGTCAACACGATGGAGCATGCGGCGTGCAAGACGCTGGAGCTCAACGCCATCGGCGTGGCCGAGCTGTCGACCGACAAGCCGATCGTCTTCGAGCCCTATGCCGACAACCGCGCGCTCGGCGGCTTCATCCTGATCGACAAGCTGACCAACGCCACGGTCGCGGCGGGCATGCTGCACTTCTCGCTGCGCCGCGCTCAGAACGTCCACTGGCAGGCGGTCGACATCGGCCGCGAGGCCCATGCCGGGCTGAAGAACCAGAAGCCGGCGGTGCTGTGGTTCACCGGCCTGTCGGGCTCGGGCAAGAGCACGATCGCCAACCTGGTCGAGAAGAAGCTGCACCGGATGAACCGGCACACCTTCCTGCTCGACGGCGACAACGTGCGCCACGGGCTGAACAAGGACCTGGGCTTCACCGAGGCCGACCGGATCGAGAACATCCGCCGGGTCGGCGAGGTCGCCAAGCTGATGACCGACGCCGGGCTGATCGTGATCACCGCTTTCATCTCGCCGTTCCGCGCCGAGCGCGAGATGGTGCGGGCGATGCTGCCCGAGGGCGAGTTCCTTGAGGTGTTCATCGACACCCCGCTCCAGGTCGCCGAGGACCGCGACGTGAAGGGCCTCTACAAGAAGGCGCGTTCGGGCGAGCTCAAGAACTTCACCGGGATCGACAGCCCCTACGAAGCGCCGGCGGCTCCCGAGATCCGCATCGACACGACCAAGGTCACGCCGGAGGAGGCCGCGCAAGCGATCGTCGACCGCCTGCTGGGCGACGGCTGACCAAAACGCCGTTCGTGTCGGGCGAAGTCGAGACACGCGGCATCCGGTTCTCGACTTCGCTCGAACCGAACGGAGAGATTGGAATGAGTTACTCGGATGCCGAACTCGCCGCGCATCTCGCCGAGGTTGCGGGCCGCCTGCTGATCGAGGTTCGCGAGAGCGGCGTGCTGTCGCTCAAGGCCTTGGGCAAGGCGGGGGATGCGACGGCCAACCAGTTCCTCTGCCATGCCATTTCGGAGCAGCGGCCCGACGATGGACTGTTGTCGGAGGAAAGCAAGGACACCGAGGCGCGCCTCTCCAAGAGCCGCGTGTGGATCGTCGATCCGGTCGACGGCACCCGCGAATACGGCGAGGCGCGGACCGACTGGGCGGTCCATGTCGCCCTGGCGATCGACGGCGTGGCCAGCGTGGGCGCGGTGGCGCTACCGGGGCTGGGCTTGGTCGTGCGCAGCGACCGCCCGCAGCCCCTGCCGCCCGCCCCCGAGCGGCTGCGCATGGTGGTCAGCCGCACGCGGCCCGCACGCGAGGCGACCGAGGTCGCGGAGCGGATCGGCGCCGAGCTGGTGCCGATGGGCTCGGCTGGGGCCAAGGCCATGGCGATCGTCCGCGGCGAGGCCGATATCTACCTCCACTCCGGCGGCCAGTACGAATGGGACTCCTGCGCTCCAGCGGCGGTCGCCGCGGCCCATGGCCTCCATGTTTCGCGAATCGATGGCAGTCCGCTCGTCTACAACCAATCCGACGTCTACATGCCCGACCTGTTGATCTGCCGAAAGGAACATGCGGTCGCAATTCTCGCCCAGGTGGCGGCATTGGTCTGACCAAGTGCTTTATGCGGACTGGCAGATAAACAATTGAACTGTTGCGCAATTCCCACAGGGAACGACGTTTCCGTCTTGTGGATCTTTTAGCCTCTAGGTCTGGCGGGAGCCCCTCGCTACCAGACCTTCCGAGACCTGGGTGACCGGGCGGGTGGGACCCACAAAACGCCGAATACGGCGACCTACGAGGAGCAATGCCTAAATGAAGATCATGTTGAAGTCGGCGTTTGCCGGCGTGAGCCTGCTCGCCTTGAGCGCGCCTCTCCATGCCCAGGAAATCACGCCCGATGCGGCTGAAGATACCGCGAGCGATGCAGGTGATATCATCGTCACCGCCCGTCGCCGCGACGAGAGCGCGCAGGACGTGCCGCTGGTCGTCAATGCCGTTACCGCCGACACGATCGCCAAGCTGAACTTCCGCGAGTTCCGCGATATCGCGGCAACCGTTCCCGGCCTGTCGCTGAACAGCAGCGCCAACGGCATCGGCAGCCAGGCGACGCTGCGCGGCGTCAATTTCGACGTGAACGCCAGCGGGAACAACGGCACGATCGAATTCTATCTGAACGACGCGCCGGTTTCCTCGAACATCGTGTTCCAGACCATGTTCGACGTCGCCCAGATCGAAGTCCTGCGTGGGCCGCAGGGCACGCTGCGGGGCCGCGCTTCGCCCTCGGGCTCGATCACGCTGACGACGCGCCGTCCCGACCTGTCGGAGATCGGCGGCTACATCAACATGACCGGCACCACGCAGAATGCGATCAACGTCAACGCCGCCTTCGGCATGCCGATCATCCAGGACGTCCTCGCCCTCCGCGTCGCGGGCGTCTATGAGCAGAACGACGGCAACGACGTGCGCCGGCTGGGCGGCGGGCTGAACCCCTACGTCAAGAGCAAGGGCATCCGTGCCAGCCTGCGCTTCGACCCGACCGATTTCATCACGATCGACGCCAACTATGCCCGCCTGGTGCGGGATGCCCGGCAGTGGGACCAGGTCGAATCCGCCAACCTGGCCGATGGCACGCTGCCGGCCAGCCCGACCCTGATCCGCGCCAGCGATCGCCTGGCCGTCGCTCAGATCCCGCGGACCTTCCATCAGGAGTTCGACGTCTGGAACTGGCGCGCCGAGGTGCGGTTCGCCGGGCAGAAGCTCAACTACGTCGGCTCGTACAACAAGGCCTGGTATTCGACCGTCGATCCCAACGACAAGGGCAACTTCTTCGGCTCGACGATCCTGCCGGTGTTCAACGGCCTGCCGGCGTTCCCGCCGTTCAACGGCACGGGCACGCTCGCGCCGCAAGCGGTGCCGGCTTACGGCCTGCTCAGTCAGAACACTACGACCGCGGCACCTCAGGAGACTCACGAGGTCCGTTTCTCGTCCGACGAACGTCTGTTCGGGCTGATCGACTATGTCGTCGGCGGCATGATCAACAAGACCAGCTCGGACGTCGTCCTCCGGGCGGCAACCCCGCTGATCAACGTGCCGATCACCTTCGACAATGGCGCGACCTATGTCGGCTTCCTGCCGACCCTGGTGAACAACTCGCTCGTGCTCCGGGGCGGAAGCACGCTCGAACGCTCGCTGTTCGGCAACGTCACCGTTCACATCGGCGACAAGACCGAGATTTCGGGCGGCGCGCGCTACATCAACTTCCGCGACAGCTCGAGCCTGGTGATCGACGGGGTCAACATTCCGTCGCCCACGACGACCGAGAACAACTGGATCTATTCGGCCTCGGTCAAGCACCGCTTCAACGACAGCCTGATGGCCTACTTCAGCTTCGGCACCTCGTGGCGCCCGGGCTCGACCACCAACGGCATCGTCGACCGCAACAATGCGCAGAAGTCGCCGCGGACGCTGCAGTACCTGTTCCCGCCTTCGGAAAAGTCGAAGTCGTACGAAATCGGCATCAAGTCGGATTGGCTGGACCGCCGCCTGCGCCTGAACGTCACGGCCTATCTGCAGGACTTCGACAACTACATCTACTCGGCGCCGAATATCTACGCGATCGCGACGGACACGCTGGGCAACTCAACAGTCAACCTGCTCTCGCCCGGCCTGGCCGTAGGCGTGCCGGCGCAGGTGAAGGGCGTCGAGGCCGAGCTGAGCTGGAATACTCCGCATTTCAGCGCGGGCGCCTCGGTCAACTATGCGATCTCCAAGATCAAGAACGGCGTGATCCCCTGCAACCCCTACGTCGATGCGCAGGGTAATCCCAGGGTCCCGACCCTCGCGGATATCCAAGCGGCCGCGCCTGGGGAGCAGTTTGCCGTCTGCAACGTCGACTTCCGCGCCGGCACCCTGCCGCCGTTCAGCGCTACGCTCCATGCCGAATACAATACTGCGCTATCGGGCAAGGTCGATGGCTATATTCGCGGCTTGGCGTCGATCTACGGCGACAGCCAGAACGATCCGTCCAATAAGTATGACGATGTACCGGCTTATGCCTTGTTCAACTTCTACGCAGGCATTCGCGACCCGGATGGGGCTTGGGACGTGGGTTTGTTCGCGAAGAATCTATTTAACGTGCAACGGACGTTGACCCGAAATGCGACGGCCTTTTCGTCCTCCTACTATAGCCCGGCTACGGCGGGGCAAGCTGCGATCACCGAGCCGTCGGCCTATCGCCTGATCACCACAAACCAGCCGCGCGAGTTCGGTCTCAACGTGCGCTACTCGTTCGGTTCGCGCTGAACGCGCTCCGCAAAACGAGAAACGCGACGGCCGGAGGGTAACCTCCGGCCGTTCTTTTTGGCTGAATCTCGCCGTTTTGGCCGGCCGGTCCGGGACCTGGTAAGGCCAATGTGACATTTTGGCTTCACTCCGGATAATTATTTCGATCCGGTATGACACCTTAACATCAGACCTTGGCGACCTCTGGACCATCGCCTAGTGGCCTGACCAAACCGCCGAGATGAGTGGTTGTTCTTGGGATTTGGGGATGAGCTGAAAGGAGGAAGCTCGAGAGGAATCCATCAATGCGTAATCTCCGGAAGTTCGCGCTCGTCGGCGTCAGCGCCGTTGCGCTCTCCACCCCCGTTTTTGCTCAGGACGTTGCTCCCGCCGATGCTGCGGTCGAGTCCGCCGACGAGTTCCAGGGCGAAGAAATCATCGTTTCCGCGCGCCGTCGCGACGAGAGCCTGCAGGAAGTCCCGGCCACCATCAATGCCGTCACCTCGGACCAGGTTCAGAAGCTGAATCTGCGCGATTTTACCGAAGTGCAGACCGTCGTCCCCGGCCTCCAGCTGCGCACGGAAGCGAACGGCTCGTCCGCTTCGGGCCAGGTCCGCGGCATCACCTTCGATCCGAACACCCAGGCACAGCCCAGCGTCGCCTTCTATTACAACGATGCTCCGATCGGTGCCGGCCAGCTGCTGCAGGCGATGTACGACATCGGCCGGATCGAGGTTCAGCGCGGTCCGCAGGGTACTCTGCGCGGTATCGCCGCGCCGTCGGGCTCGATCGTGGTCTTCACCAAGAAGCCCGACCTCGAGGAAATCGGCGGCAACATCTCGATGACCGCCAACGACATCGGCACGCTCAACTTCAACGGCGGGTTCGGCCTGCCGATCATCGAGGGCGTGGCCGCCATCCGTGTTGCCGGCGTTTGGGATGAGAACGAAGGCACCCGGGTCCGCACGATCCAGACCACCGGCGATAATCGCGATCCGTTCGCCCGGACCAAGAGCGGCCGCGTCAGCCTGGTCGTAAAGCCGACCGACTGGCTGCGCCTGGAAGGCACCTATCAGCGCCTGGACCGCACCTCGCGCAGCTACGACCAGTACGAGACCTATCCCGGCCTCACGCCGGCCCGGCCGATCTCGGCCGGCGACCGCCTCTCGATCCTCGAGACCCCGCGCCTGGTCGACCAGAAGTACAACATCTACAACTGGCGCGCCGAAATCTCGCTGGCGGGCCAGCAGCTGATCTACCAGGGACAGAAGAGCGATCAGGTCATCAACTCGCGGACGAACAGCGATGTCGCGAACGCCATCGTCGGCAGCGATTTCTATTCGACGCAGGTCGTCAGCCAGGAAAACTGGTCGCACGAAATCCGCCTGCAGAATGAAGAGCGCATCTTCGGCGTGTTCGACTACGTGCTCGGCTACTTCCGCCAGGAATCGCAGGCGAGGGTGACGCTGTTTAGGGAGTCGGCTCGCGCGTCGGTCACGAACAATGTGGTGACCAGCGTCCCGATCATCAGCAGCCGGACCATCGACGTCGTCGCGAATGACGACACGGTCGAGAACTCCTACTTCGGCAACCTGACGGCGCACATCGGCGAGAAGACCGAAATTTCCGCGGGGCTTCGCTATATCGATAACAAGAATCCGGGCGGCCTGCAGTTCGTCACAGGGGCTTCCACCTCCACGATCGCTGCCCGCAAGGATTCCGGTTGGATCTACACGGCGTCGATCAAGCACAACTTCACGCCTGACCTCATGGCCTATTTCCTGACCGGATCGTCGCGTCGTGCCGGGCCGTTCATCTTCAATGCCAACATCAGCCTCGATCCGACCGAGCAGTTCTTGCAGCAGCCTCCGGCCGAGACTTCGAAATCCTATGAAATCGGATTCAAGGCGAGCCTGTTCGATCGTCGTCTGCGCCTCAATGGTGCCGCCTTCCATCAAACCTTCGAGAACTATCTGTATCGGCCGAGCGCGGGCGTTTACGCACGGAGCTTCCTGGCTCCGGGCTTCTCGCAGGTGGCGCTGACCAGCTTCACCGTGCCGGTTCCGGTTGAGGTGAACGGCCTGGAAGGCGAGGCGTCGTTCGACATCACGCCGCGCTGGAACGTGAACCTGCAGGCTGCCTACGCCCTGGCGAAGATCAAGAACGGCTCGCTGGCCTGCCTCGATCTCAATGGCGACGGCGTTCCGGAACTCCCGACGACGCCTCCGGCGAATGGAGCGTTCCCCGCCGGGGTCAACACGTTCCTGTGCCCGGGGACGAACCAGCGGGCCACGCTGGGGGCGCCGTTCACCGCGACGCTCACGACCGAGGGTTCCATTCCGCTTTCGGACAAGGTCGATCTGTTCGGCCGCGGCCTGGTTACGTACTACGGCAAGGCGCAGGGTGACCCGCAGTTCGATCTCGATCAGGTGGACGACTATGCCCTCGTCAACCTCTACGCCGGTATCCGGGATGGTCGTGGAAAGTGGGAAGTGTCGCTGTTCGCCAAGAACGTGTTCGGTGTGGACAAGACGCTGACCCGCAATCCGCAGGCAGCTACGCCGATCTCGACGTCGGCGGTCACCTCGACCACGGTCTTCGCGCCCTATTCGGTGATCACGACCACGCCACCGCGTGAATTTGGCCTCAACGTGCGGTTCGCCTTCGGCTCGCGCTGATTGCCCAGATCGATCCGTGAGGATCAAAGGAAGCGGCCGGAGGGAAACCTCCGGCCGTTTTCGTTTTCCCATCGCCGCCGCGATGCGCGGAAATTTGCTGTTGCCAGGGGCGCGGCATTCCCTTTTGAGAAATTCCATACGATAGGGCTTTGGCGAGCGCCCGGTCGGAACCGTCCATGGAGGCGGCGCGCAGTTTTCACGGCCCTTCGCTGGCCCCGCAGAGGTGAGGAAGTTCCCATGTCGTTCAACGCAATCCTGATCGAGAAGACCGAGACGGGTCAGACCGTCGGCGTCCAGCAGCTCGACGAGAGCCAGCTGCCCGAGGGCGACGTCACCATCGACGTCGAATATTCGACGATGAACTACAAGGACGGCCTGGCCATCACCGGCGACGGTCCGGTCGTGCGCCGCTGGCCGATGGTCCCGGGCATCGACCTGGTCGGCACGGTCAGCGAGAGCTCGAACCCCAACTTCGCCGCGGGCGACAAGGTCCTGCTCAACGGCTGGGGCGTGGGCGAGGTCCACTGGGGCGGTTTCGCGCAGAAGGCCCGCCTCAAGGGCGACTGGCTGGTCAAGGCGCCGGCCGCCTTCACCGGGCTCCAGGCCATGGCGATCGGCACCGCCGGCTACACCGCCTCGCTTTCGGTCGACGCCCTGATCAACTTCGGCGTGACCCCGGCCGACGGCGAAGTGCTCGTCACCGGCACCCCGGGCGGCGTCGGCTCGGTCGCGGTCGCCCTGCTCAAGAAGGAAGGCTTCCACGTCGTCGCCTCGATCGGTGACGACAGCGAGAAGGACTATCTCACCACGCTGGGCGCCGACGACTTCATCCACCGCAACGAGCTGTCGGAGCCGGGCAAGCCCTTCCAGAAGGAGCGTTGGGGCGCGGTCGTCGATTCGGTCGGCAGCCACACCCTGGCCAATGCCATCGCCCAGACCAAGTATCGCGGCACCGTGACCGCCTGCGGCCTGGCCCAGGGTAGCGACCTCAACACCACGGTTATGCCGTTCATCCTGCGCGGCGTCTCGCTGCTCGGTATCGATTCGGTGATGTGCCCGCAGAAGCCGCGCCAGGCCGCCTGGGATCGCCTCGGCCGCGATCTCAACCCCGAGCTGCTGAACACGATCGCCACCGAGATCAGCCTGTCCGAAACGATCCAGGGCGCGCGCGATCTGATCGACGGCAAGATCCGCGGCCGTCTGATCGTCGACGACAACCGCTGCGGAAAGGTTCTAGCCCGACCACCCGTCGACATGGGGAGGAGCCAAGCGACGCGGCAATCCAGGACAAGGCGCACTGCCGCCCTGGATTGCTTCGCTTCGCTCGCAATGACGAAGGAGGGTTACAAGGTTCTGGGAGAGGAACGCATGAGTACCACCCTCTCGTCATTGCGAGCGGCCCGTCGGCGGGCCGGCAGGCCGGCCGCTCAGGATAAACTGCCCTTCGGGCAGTCGCGCGGCAATCCAGGGCGACGGTGCTCAGCGGCGCTGGGTTGCGGCGGCGCTTCCCTCCTCGCACGGACGAGGCATAAAACGATTTCCCCGTTCTTGGAGAGGAACGCATGAGTACCAAGGTCCAGGTCGTGGACGGCCTGTCCATCGTCCACGGCATCCCCCTCTCGGAAGAGGCGGGCATCGGTCCGCTGACCATGGGCCGCTACGTGCGCGAGATCGCCAGCCGCTACGGCCCGCGCGAAGCGGCGATGATCACGCTGGACGGCGCGACGACACGCTGGACCTACGACGACCTGCTGGCCAAGTCGCTGGAGGTCGCCAAGTCGCTGATCTCGCTCGGCACCGGCAAGGGGACCCGCGTCGGCATCCTGGTGACCAACCGGCTCGAATTCCTCTCCTGCGCCTTCGGCGCCGCCCTGGCGGGCTGCGTCGTCAATCCGATCAGCACCTTCTTCACCCCGACCGAGCTCGACGAGGTGCTCAAGCAGTCGGGCTGCTCGGTCCTGCTGCTGGAGCGGAAGGTCCTCAAGAAGGACTTCGCCGAGATGCTGATCGAGCTGGAGCCGCAGGTCGGCTCGGCCGCACCGGGCGAAGTGGCCTCGACCCGCTATCCCTGGCTGCGCCACCTCGCGGTGGTCGACAGCGACGAAGGGCAGGGCGCGATCGAGGGCTGGAGCACCTTCCTCGCCCGCGGCAAGCAGGTCGCCGACGAACTGGTCGAGGCCGCGACCGCCGCGGTCGCCCCGGCCGATCCGGGCATCCTGCTGTTCTCCTCGGGCTCGACCGGCAAGGCCAAGGGCATTCTCAGCGCCAACCGCGGGGTCTGCCTCCAGCTCTGGCGCTGGGCGCAGTGGTATGCGATCGAGCCCGACAATCCGCCGCGGACCTGGTCCGCCAACGGCTTCTTCTGGTCGGGCAACTTCGTCATGGCGCTGGGCGGCACGCTGTCCTCGGGCGGCACCCTGCTGCTCCAGCGCTGGTTCGACGCCGCCGAGGCGCTGACGCTGATGCAGGACGAGAAGTGCACCATGCCGCTCGCCTGGCCGCACCAGTGGGCGCTGCTCGCCGCCGCGCCGAACTACGAGAGCGTCGACCTGTCGAGCATGTACTACCTCGACAAGACGATGCAGCTCGCCAAGCATCCCACGGTCAAGACCGACTGGCTCGAGCCGGGCCAGGCCTACGGCAATACCGAGACCTTCACCCTCATCTCGGTCTTCGCCGCGGGCACCCCGCCCGAGGTCGCGCTGAAGAGCCACGGCGAGCCGACCGCCGGCTCGACCATCAAGATCGTCGACCCGCTGAGCGGCGCGGTCGTGCCGGTGGGCGAGCGGGGCGAGATCGCGGTCAAGGGCCCGACGCTGATGCTCGGCTATGTCGGCATTCCGCTCGACGAGACGCTCGACGACGAAGGCTTCCTGCGGACCAGCGACGGCGGCTACGTCGATGCCGAGGGGCGGCTGTTCTGGGAAGGACGGCTCAACGACATCATCAAGACCGGCGGCGCCAACGTCTCCCCGCTCGAGATCGACGAGGTCATCCGCGACTGCCCCGGCGTCAAGCTGACCCAGACCGTCGGCGTCCCCGACGAGCTGCTCGGCGAAATGGTGGTGGCCTGCGTGGTGCCCCAGGCCGGGGCCTTGCTCGACGAGGCCGGGATCAAGGCCTGGGCCAAGCAGAAGCTGGCCAGCTACAAGGTCCCGCGCCGCGTGCTGTTCTTCGAGGAAGCCGACCTCAAGACCACCGGCAGCGCCAAGATCAAGACCGCCGACCTGCGCAAGCTGGCGGGCGACCGGCTGAAGGCGGAGGGCTGAGGCTCTTAGGCATCATCCCAGATCTTCGTCATTGCGAGGAGCGTAGGGGCGCCGGCCAACCCCGGGGGGGGCCG
>JBQCGM010000127.1:0-27976 GCA_051955585.1 Novosphingobium sp. | reverse complement strand
ACCGCCCCCAACACCGCCCCCGCGCCCCGGGGGGGGAGCCCCCGCCCCCGGGGATTTTCTTGCCGCCGACCCCCGGCGGGGGGGGGGTGCGCCCGGCGCGCCGCTTCCACGGACAACCGGTTCTTATCGGATCAGGACTTGCCCGCCTTGTTCACCGCCGCCTCGAACTCCGCCTTGGTGATGCCGATGACCAGGCCCTTGGCATTCTTGGCGAAGGAGGAGGTCGGCACCTCGGCACGCAACTTGCCAGAGGCGACCACCGCGCCAGTCGCCGTAACCGACTGGACCGTCCCGACCGCCACGCCGGCGTTATCGAAAACCTGGACCCCGGCCTTTATGTCATCCTGGGTCGCGGCCGCGGTCGGCGCATTGTCCGAGGGTGCAGCGGGAGCTGTGGTAGGGGCCGCTGACGCCGCTCCGTCGGCGGGAGGTGCAGCGGGCTGGGCCGCCTCGGCAGCGGCCGGCGGAGCGGTTTCCGCACCGGTGGCAGCGGGCTGGGCGAAGGCGGCGCCGGCGGGAAGAATCGCCAGGGCGCTCGCCAGGAATAAGGTCTTCGAATTCATCTGTGCTCTCCTTTGCCCGGTCAAGGTGGCGGCAAGAGACAGGATGTGAATGACCAAAAAGACGGATCGTGGCATTTCGCAGATGGGCGGAAAGTATTGAAATTGGCCACTTCTGCTTGCCGTACTCGCGGGTCGCGCCGTCGTAGGTCAGGAACCTTCCGAGTGCGCCGAGAGAGCGCTTCCGGTCATGCGACTGTCACATGAGCGACGCTCGAATCACATCTACGCGTAACACCCGCCCCGTAGCCGGAGCCCCGGCAATAATGAGGGTATTACCATGATTCGACTATTCGCGGGCGCGAGCCTGCTTTCGCTTGCCGTGTGCGCTCCGGCCTTCGCGGCCGACGCTGCCGCTGCCGATGTCGGAACGACGCCTGCTAGCCCCGATGTTGGCGAACCCCAAAACAGCCGCGACATCGTGGTCATGGGCGAGATCGGCTATCGCAATCGCAGCGAAGAAACCGTGCCTACGCTGATCTACGACGAGGAATACTTTCAGCGTTTCGAGCCGCTGACCGCCGGTGACGCGCTGAAACGTGTGCCTTCGGTGACTTTTCTATCCGACGTCATCGAAAGCGACGGAGCCCGTCTGCGCGGTCTCGATCCGGGCTATACCCAGATCCTGATCAACGGCGAGCGCGTCCCCGGCACCCAGGCCGACCGCTCGTTCTTCCTCGATCGGATTCCCGCCGAACTCGTCCAGCAGGTCGAGATCGTCCGCTCGTCCTCGGCGCGCCGAACCGGCGACGCCGTCGCCGGCACGCTCAACATCAAGCTGCGCGATGCCTATTCGCTCGACGGCGGCTACTTCCGCGCCGGCGGCATTCACTTCGACGACGGCAACCTCGTCCCCAACGTAGGCCTTTACTACGGCGGTGCCCTGGCTGGCGGCCGCCTGCTGCTCGGGGGCAACATCCAGGGCCGCTATAACCCGAAGAAGAAGTTCAGCCTGCGCTACAAGGATTCGCCCGAAAACGGCGCGGACCTGAGCAATCCCGCCAATTTCGCGAACCGCGAAGACCAGACCGATACCCGCGACGGCACCGACTACGCTTTCAATGGCAGCTGGGGCATCAAGAACGAGACGACGGAGTTCGACCTGTCGGGCAACTACGTCCGCACCGAGCGGACCGAGGACGAGCGCAGCTTCGTTTACAACCGCCCCACTGGCACCCCTGGTCCGATCGCCTGGCCGATCACCGGAACGACGGTCGGGCTGCTGGCCGACAACAACAAGTTCACCGCGATCCAGCAGGAAAGCTACGCCATCGCAGCCAAGCTCAGCCACGAATGGTCGCTCGGCAAGACCAAGCTGCGTGCCAGCTATGCCAGGTTCTCGGACGATCAGACCCAGTCGGAAAATGAAATAGAGTACGACCGTTCCACTCCCCGCTTCACCGGCGATCTCGACACCCAGCGGATCGTGGATCGCGAATGGTCGGTGAACCTCGAACACGCCTTCCCGCTGGCCGAAGGCATCGACCTGGCTGTGGGCGGGTTCCTTCAAAACAAGGACCGCGACAGCGACATCCGGACCATCCGCGATCGCTTCAACCTGACCAACGCGGCGCGCACGCGGAACCAGTTCGCGACCACTCCCGCCGAATTCGTCCGCGGTTTCGGTGTCGCGCCGATCAATTCCGTCCTCGGGGGCGTCAACACGATCAAGGAACAGCGCCGCGACGTTTACGGCCTGATCGAGGGCAAGAGCGGTCAGCTTAGCTTCGAGGCGGGCCTGCGGTGGGAAAACACCAAGGTTCGGATCGACGACCTGACGATCGCCGCCCAGGCCGGCACCGACTATGACGTGCTGCTACCGTCGGCCTCGGTGAAGTACGACGTTGGCCGGGGCCGGATCACGGCCTCGGTCGCCCGCACGGTAAAACGCCCTGGGCTCAACTATCTCTCGCCCGCCACGCTGGAGGGCGAACTCGGCGACAACGACCTCCGCGGCAATCCGCTGCTGAAGCCGGAGACGGCCTGGGGCGGCGACGTGGGCTATGAGCACCATATCGGCCGGACCGGAGTGATCGGAGTGAACGCGTTCTATCGCAGGATCAGCAACCTCATCGAGGTGGCCAACACCGGCCTGCCAGGCGACGCCGACGAAGGCCCGGGCGGCGATCGCGCCTGGATTTATCAACCGCGCAACGGCGGGACCGGCGAAGTCTACGGGATCGAATTCGACCTTTCGACCAGCCTGGGCTTCCTCGGCCTGCCTGACACCGGCGTGTTCGGCAATCTCTCGCTGATCGACAGCAAGATCTCCGACGAGCTGGGCGAGCGCCGCTTCAACGGCCAGTCGAAATATGTCTACAACTTCGGCTTCATCCAAAACCTGCGCAAACTAGGCAGCGCCTTCGGCGTGACCTATCGCAAGCAGGGTCCGGCCTTCGACCGCGTCGTCGCCGAGGAAGTCACGACGAGCTACGGGGCCGACCTCGAAATCTTCATCGAAAAGCGCCTGGGAGACCGGGCAACCATCCGCTTCGTCGGCTCGAACCTGCTGAACGGCGCGAAGCGCGAAGCGTTCAACAAGTTCAACACGATAGACCAGCAGATCGGCCGCGATTTCGATGAATACGAGCTGGAGAGCGAGACCGCCGGCCCGGTGTTCCAGTTGACCGGAAGGTTTTCGTTCTGATGAAGCGCATGGCTCCTTTGCTCGTTCTCGCCACCGGTTCTCTCGCCGGCTGCGCCTCGGTGCCGCCCCCCGGTCCGCTTGCCGCGGTGGGTGTAGCGGCCAAGGGCGAAACCGTTCCGGTTGGCACCAACAACGCCGACGCGGCCGACGACCCGGCGATCTGGCGCAACGCGGCGAACCCCGCCGCCAGCCTGATCGTCGCAACCGACAAGAAGGCCGGGCTTTACGTCTATGGGCTCGACGGCAAGGTGCGCGGATTTGATCCGGCCGGGCGACTCAACCACGTCGATCTGGTGGAGGCGGCGGACGGCACGGTGCTGGTCGCCGCGAGCGATCGCAACGACGTACTGAACGCCCGGCTGCGGCTCTATCGGCTCGACACCACGGCTGCGAAACTGGTGCCGCTGGGCACCGTAACCGGCGGTTCGGGCGAAGCCTATGGGGTCTGCCTGTGGCGCTCGGCGAAAGGCGTCGAAGCCTTCTCGGTGCTGAAGGACGGCACCGTCGCCCAGGTGCGGATCGATCTCTCGGGCACCCACCCCGTGGGCACGATCGTCCGTTCGCTAAAGCTGGCCACTCAGACCGAAGGCTGCGTGGTCGATCCGCGCAGCGCCATCCTCTACGTCGGCGAGGAGGACGTGGGAATCTGGCGTTTCTCCGCGAAAGCCGATGCCTCCGCTACCGGCGAGCTGGTCGCGCGCGCGGACGGCCGCCAGCTCGTTGCCGACACCGAGGGCCTGGCGCTGGCGGCCGTGGGCGTGACCGGCGGCTGGCTGGTCGCCTCGAGCCAGGGCGACAACGCCTATGCGGTCTACCGCCTGCCCGGCATGCAACCGGCAGGCCGCTTTCGGATCGTCGCCGGCAAGGTCGGCGCGGCCGAGGAGACCGACGGGATCGCGCTTCACCTCGGCGATTTCGGGCCTGACTATCCGGCCGGCCTGTTCATCGCCCAAGACGGTCACAACGGCGCCGCGGCGCAGAATTTCAAGCTGGTTTCCTGGGCCGACGTCCTTGCCGGCCTGAAAAAGCGCTGACCATCGTCGCCAGCCCGCTGGGAAGACGACGTTTGGGCTTGCACTCGCCTGTTCCACACCACACATCCCGCCTTCTTACACTAGGGGATCATCGATGAGCGAAGACTACACGCCGCCCAAGGTCTGGACCTGGGACAAGGCCAACGGCGGAACCTTCGCCAGCACCAACCGTCCGATCGCCGGCGCCACGCACGAGGCGGACCTGCCGGTCGGGAGCCACCCCTTCCAGCTCCATTCGATGGGAACGCCCAACGGCCAGAAGGCCACGATCATGTTCGAGGAACTGCTCGAGGCCGGCTACCCCGCCGAGTACGACGCCTGGCTGATCAAGATCGGCGCGGGCGACCAGTTCGGCTCGGGCTTCGTCGGGATCAATCCGAACTCGAAGATCCCCGCCCTGCTCGACCTCTCGGGCAAAGAGCCGATCCGCGTCTTCGAGAGCGGCGCGATCCTGCTGCACCTGGCCGAGAAGTTCGGCGCCTTCATCCCCACCGACGCCAAGGGCCGCGCGGAGTGCCTTTCGTGGTTGTTCTGGCAGATGGGCAGCGCGCCGTTCATCGGCGGCGGCTTCGGCCACTTCTACCACTTTGCGCCAACGAAGATCGAATATGCGATCGACCGCTATGCGATGGAAACCAAGCGCCTGTTCGACGTCGCCGACCGGCGCCTGGCCGAAAGCCGCTTCCTCGCCGGCGAGGACTACACCATCGCCGACATCGCGACCTATGCCTGGTTCGGCGGGCTCGTCCGCGACGAGGCCTATGGCGATGCAGGCACCTTCCTCTCGACGCACGAATACGAGCATGTCGGCCGCTGGGTTGCCGAGATCGACGCCCGCCCCGGCGCGCGGCGCGGCCGCCTGGTCAACCGGCCAGGCATCGGCATCGAGGAACGGCACAGTGCGGCCGACTTCGATGCGGTGCTGAGCGCCAGCTAGCCCTTCCCTAACCCGTCTTCACCCGCTAAGCGCGCCTCTGACTCGCGCCTGCTGGGGCGTCGCCAAGTGGTAAGGCACCGGTTTTTGGTACCGGCATTCGCAGGTTCGAATCCTGCCGCCCCAGCCAGTCCTCCCCACGCCGGGGAGCATGGGGGCGCGGGGCCATGATCCATTTCCTGGAGAACCGAGCGATGCCCGCCATTCCTGACGTTTCCGATCGCTCGCTGGCCGAGCTCGTCTCCTTCGCCGGCCGTAGCGCCGTCGTCACCGGCGCGGCCTGGGGCCTGGGCAAGGCGACCGCGCGCCGCTTGGCCGAAGCCGGCGCCAAGGTGCTGATCGCCGACATCGACGAGGACGCCGCAAAGGCCTCCGCCGCCGAAATCGCCGAACGCTACGACGCCACGGTCATCGCCACGCGCATGGATGCGGGCGATCCGACCTCGATCATCGCCGCGCTCGACCTCGCGATCGCCGAGTTCGGCGGTGTCGATGTCTGGGTGAACAATGCCGGCGTCCCGATGTTCGCCTCGGCGCTCGACCTGCCGGTCGAGGAGTTCGACAAGGTGGTCGATATCAACCTGCGCGGCAATTTCGTCGGCGCGCGTGAATTCGCCAAGCGGCTGATCGCCGCCGGCAAGGGGGGCACGATCGTCAACGTCGCCAGCCTCGCGGGCCTGCGCGGCATTTCGGCCGGCCAGTCGGCCTATGTCGCCTCGAAGCACGGCGTCGTCGGCCTGACCAAGCAGCTGGCGATCGAGCTCGCGCCCCACGGCATCCGCGTCGTCGGCATCGCCCCCGGCGTCTGCCTGACCGAAAAGACCGCCTTCATCGCCGACATGGACCGCGACGCCGTCAAGGCACTGGGCATCCCCGGCATGGAAGGCTCGGCGCTGGGCCGCATCGGCGTGTCCGACGACATCGCCCGGGTCGTGCTGTTCGCCGCGTCCGACCTCGCGATGTACATGTCGGGTACGACCCTGCTGGTCGACGGCGCCGTCGCCGCCTGACTGACCGAAACCGGGCATCCCTGTATGGGAGCCCGGTTCCGCTGAGGTTCGCCTTGCTCCCTTACGCTTCCCGCCGCGCCAATTCCTCGCGGCACAGGCTCAGGGCCAGATCGACGTAGGCGCAGGCCAGCGGCACCCCGACATCGTCGAGCACCTCGAGTGCTGCGTTCAACCGTTCGATCGCGGCTTCCAATCTCGCGGCTGCGGGCAGGCCCCTGCCTTCGGTTTGCTTGCTCTCGTCCATGGGCCTCCTTTGGACTTGTCTTCAGTCAGCCGCTCCCCTCCCCGGAGCACAGCAACTATAACTCCGAAATGAAGATTGTCATGAAACTTTATTTCTAGAAATAATTGTTTGACGAAACAAAAATTAAGATTATAGTTCGCCGCGTCAAGGCTGCTGATCGGCCCGGTCCATTCCCCTGCCGTCGAGATTGGCTGCCGCAAAATCCCAGGCGAGCGCATTATTTAGTATGCTTTCCAAGTACTTGGGCCGAAAATTGCGGTAATCGATATAATAGGCGTGCTCCCAGAGATCGACGGTAAGCAGCGGCTTGAGATCCGGGCGCACCACCGGCGTGTCGCCATCGTGGAGCGAGGTTACCTTCAGCTTGTCCCGTTCCAGCACGAGCCAAGCCCAACCGCTGGCGAAATGGCCGACGCCCTCATCGTGCAGCGCCTTCACCAATGCTTCGACCGAACCGAAATCGGCCTGGATCCGATCGGCGAGTTCGCCCGAAGGCCGCTGCGACCTCGGGGTCAGCGACTGCCAGAAGAAGCTGTGGTTCCACAGCTGCCCGGAATTGTTGAATAGGGCCTGGTTGCCCGTCTCGTGCGCGGCTTGGATCACCTCGGAAAGCTTGCGCCCCTCCAGGCCGGCCTTGGCGGCCAATTCGTTGGTCTTATCGACATAGGCCTTGTGATGCTTGCCGTGGTGATACTCGAAGGTCTCTGCCGACAGCACGGAACCGAAGGCGTCGGGGGCATAGGGTAGGTTGGGGAGAATGAAGGGCACGGGGAGCTCCTGTTGGATTTCCCGCTTGGAACGCGCGAAGGCGGAAACGTCTCCCGACCGCGCGGATAGGACTTCTGTCGAGCCTGAAACCTTGAATGCCGGCCCGCCGCATCGGTTACGCTGGGCGTCCTGTTGCCAGTAGCCGGGCTGGAAATATGTTCGCGCCTGGATCGGCGATGCGGCCCTTCTCGACAGATGCCCTTGCCGGCGGAGGAACCATTGGCTGGCTGACGCTGTCGTGAGCGGAACGTCTGGCAGTCCGTCGATCGGCGCTGCTGCGCAAGGCAGCTGGACGACCGTCAATGCCCCTGGCGCCGGGCCCGTGCCTTCGTGCAGAGTTGCAGCACGAAATCGACGTAGGCCGTGGCCAAGGGATATTGCGCGTCCATCAGGGCGGCGAGCGCGTTTTCCAGGCTTGCTATGCCGACATCCAGCGAATGGTCGGCAGCCGAGCGATCATGGTTGTCGACGGCCCTGGGCCCTCTTGCAGCAAGCATTGTTTCCTTCCCGATTGGCTAGCCTTATTGTCGAACCACGACTAAGGAAAAGCCCTTAGCGCAATTTTCATCCGTTTCAGCAAAAAAGATGCGATCCGAAATGATGCGATCCGACCTTCTCAGGCTGAAGTTCCGGGAGAGCGCGTCGGTCGAGGTCGAGGCGTCCCCCTTGGAATGGCGCGGCTTTCGGCTGGAGCATGTGGCACTGGACACCGATCAGGCCTATGATTTCGCCAGCGAGGGCCAACAGCATTACCTGGCGTTCCACGACATGGTGCTCGCCGAAGGTGAATTACAGATCACCGGGCTTCCCAACCAGAACCGCAGCGACTTGCGCGGCACGCTGACCTTCGCCCCGCGTGGCTGCTCGATCGCCGGTTGGGCGAGACCCGTGGCCCGGCGGAACAGCTACACCGCGCTCTACTTCGATCTCGACGAATTGCGCGAGGATCTGCAGGACATCTATGCGGAGAACGATCCCGCCCCCTTCGCCTATGCGGCAGATCCCGGCCTGCAGGCGACAATGGGCAAGCTGGCGGCAATGACCGCCTCCAGCCGGCTCGACCGCCTCCATGCGGAGGCCCTTGGCCTGGCCGCCGTGCTCGAAGTACTCAAGGTGCCTCGCCTGCCGATCGCCGGACGACTGTCGGCCCGACAGTTGCAAATCGTCCGCGACTTCGTGGAAGCAAACCTGGCGAGGCCGATCGGACTGGACGATCTGGCTGCTACTGTCGGACTGAGCCGATCGCACTTTTCCCGCGCGTTCAAGGCAAGCACCGGGCTTGGCCCTCACGGGTTCGTCACCCGGCGCCGGATCGAACGCGCGCGGGAAATGCTGAAACCGGCCACGGTTCCGATCGATGCGATCGCAATGGCGGTGGGGTTCGAGAGCGGAGCCGTGTTCCGCCGCGCCTTCAAGCGCGTGCTTGGCATGTCCCCTCAAACCTACCGGACCGAGATCGGATAGAACTCCTAGGTTCTCGGCCCGCCTTGCGTGATCACCCGGTCCCGTGCGGCGTAGATGTCGCCCGCCTCGACCTGGATCCTGAGCCGCTCCTTGTCGCGCGCGCGGTACATGTCCTCGGCGCGGTCGATCTGTTCCTCGCTGACCTCCAGTCCGCGCAACGCCAAGCGGGCCATCTTCACGGCCGATTCCAGCACCTCGCGCACGATGTAGCTGGCGGGGCTGCCCTTGAGCTTGATCACCGCGCGGCGATCGAAGGCGCGGACGTAGATCGCGGCGCGGGGGAAGGCTTCGTGGACGCTCTCGATCATCGCGGCGTCGAGTTGGTCGCCGTCGATGCAGAACATGATCAGTTCGGCCTCGGCGGCGCCGGCCTGGCGCAGCACGTCCATCCGCGTGCCGTCGCCGAAATAGACCTTGGCCCCGAAATCGCGGGCGACGTCGATCATCTCGATATCGGTATCGATCAGGGTCACCGGCACGTCGCTGGCGATCAGCATCTGGGCAACGGTCTGGCCGAAGCGGCCGTAACCGACGATCAGCGCGTTGGCCCCGTCGTCGCTTGGCCCCTCGCGCTCGCCCGCCGGCCCTTCCGGCTCCTCGCGGAAGCGCTTGGTGGCCATCATCAGGAACGGGGTGGTCGCCATCGACAGGGTGACGACCGCGCCGAACAGGCTGGCGACCGCGGGATCGACCAGCCAGGCGTCCTGAGCTTGGGCGAACAGCACGAAGCCGAATTCGCCGCCCTGGCTGAGCAGGATGCCAAGCGCAAAGGCGCCGCGCCAAGGCATGCGGAAGGCGCGGGCGATCAAGGTGATGATCCCAGCCTTCACCGCGATCAGCATCAGCGCCATGCCGAGCACGAACAGCGGCCGCTCGGCGATGGCATGGAGATTCAGCATCATGCCGACCGAGAGGAAGAACAGGCCGAGCAGGATCGAACGGAACGGCTCGACATCGGCCTCCAACTCGTGCCGATAGGGCGAATCCGCCAGCATCACGCCGGCAACGAAAGCGCCCAGCGCAGTTGAAAGGCCCAGGAACTCCATCACCGCAGCCGAAGCAGCGACGGTAAACAGCGCGGCGGCGACGAACATCTCGCGCTCGCCGAGGTTGCCGATCAGCCGGAATAGCGGGCGAATCAGGAAGCGCCCGGCGGCGACCAGGCCGATCATCGCGACCAGTGTCCACAATCCGAGCTGCCAGCCCGGGGGGCCGCCGGCGTCGGCCGGGTTGCGACTCATCGCGGCGGTGATCGTAATGAGCGGGATGATCGAGAGATCCTGGAACAGCAGGATTGCGAAGGCGCGCTCGCCGAAGGGAGTGCGCAGACGGCCCGAGCTCTGGAGCATCGGCAGGACCTGCGCGGTCGAAGATAGCGCCAGCGGCAGGCCGAGCGCCAACGCTGCGGCGGGCGAAAAGCCGACGCTGAGCGCGATCAGCCCGGCGAGCACTAGGCCGCAGAGCGTGACCTGCAGCGCCCCGAGGCCGAGGATATCGCGCTTCATCTTCCACAGACGGCTGGGATTCAATTCCAGCCCGACGACGAACAGCAGCAGGGTAATGCCGAGCTCGGCGGCGTGGAGCTTGTCCTGCGCACCCGAAACCAAGCCGAGCACCTGCGGGCCGACCACGGCCCCGGCGACGAGGTAGCCAAGGGTCGCACCCAAGCCGAGCCGGCGGAAGACCAGCACGAAGGCCAGCGCGAAGCCCAGCAGGAGGAAGCCCTCCTGCAGCAGCGAGGCTTCGGCGGAACTATGCACCGGCGTCAGGTTTCCGGGCGGCCGGGGAAAGCCCGTCGATCAGCTTCCCCACCCAGGCCACGACCTCGGCATGGCCGGCGGAGGCACCGAGCCCGCCTTCCATGATCAGCGCGCGGCCGATGCCCGTCAGGACCATCGAAAGCGCCTCGGCCGGCCCGCCGAAGTCCTTCAGACGCTCGCCGAGCAGCTTGGTCAGCGCCTCGACCTCGCGGGCGCGGGTGGCGGCGATGTGCGCGGCGATCTCGGTGCGGATCGGCTTGCGGTGGTTGGCGAGCGCCATCATCTCGATCGCCAGGCCGGTCTGGCTGGTGTCGGTCAGCATGGCCCACAGCGCGCGCAGCGGATCGGCCGAGGCCAGGACTTCCTCCAGCCGGCGGTCCCCCGCCTGGGCGCCCTTGTGGTAGACCGCCAGCAATAGGTCCTCGGTGGTCGGGAAATAGTAGTGGACCAGGCTCGGCTTGAGCCCGGCGCGAGCGGCTACGCGGCGGGTGCTGCAAGCGGCATAGCCCTCCTCGAGCATGACCTGCTCGGTCGCCGCGATGATCGCCGCGCGCGTCGCCGAACCTTCCGCCCCGATCCTGCGCGCTGCGCCTGCCATCCCGTCGATCCCTTTCGCAGGCGGCTATAGCCGCGAAGGCCGTTGGAAAACAACGCCGCCCTGCGCTATTGCCGGGGAATGAAGGCGCTAGCTTCCTGCCTGTCGCTCGCCCTGCTCTTGGGCACGCCCGCCGGGGCACGGGATTTCGCGGGGCGCTACCGCTTGGCGGAAGGGCCGGATGTCGCCGGGCAGCTGGAACTGACCGCGGATGGCCGGTTCGGCTACGAGCTCGCCGCCGGGGCGCTGGACGAGCAGGCGCGGGGCCGCTGGGAGATGCGCGGCGACATGGCCTGCCTCACCACCGAGCCCACGCCCAAGCAGCCCGCGTTCCGCCCGGTCGAGCCCGCGGACCAGGAAGCGACGGTGCGGGTGACCTGGCCGAACGGCCGGGGAATCCCGGGCGTGGACTTCACCATCGGCTTCGACGGCGGCGAGCCCGTCAGCGGCTATACCCAGGAAGACGGCTGGACCCTGCCCGAAGGCGAGGCGCGGACGCCCCGCTGGATCGAACTGACCGAGCCGATCTATCGCATCCGCCTCGCGCGAACGCCGTTCGCGGGCAGGCACTTCCGCGCCGAGCTGGTGCCGAACGACATCGGGGTGGTCGATTTCCGCGGCGCCTGCCTCATCCGCGAGGGCAAGGGCCGGAGCGAGCGCTACGTCCTGCGCCGCAGTGAGGGCGAGATGCGCTTCGTCAGAAGTCCAGGCGGAGGTAGCCGGTGATCCGTGCGCCGGCGTGACGCCAGGCGGAGGGGACGGTGGTGTCGGTATACTTGAGTCCGAGCGCCGCCGGGCCGGAGACCCATTCGCCGCCGAGCGACCAGTCCCAGTAGCCACCGCCCGGCCGCAGTCGCGCCGCGCGGAGCGGATCGCTCACCGCCCCGCCCGAATGGCCGACCCCGCCGTAGAGCGTGACCGGCGTCCCCGGCACCCCGAAGTCGGCATCCAGCGCGACATGGAGATTGCTCCCCCCGATCGCCGCCTGCTCGGGCGCATAGCGCAACACGCCGCGCAGGGTCGCCGGGCCGAGGCTATAGGCGGCGCTACCCTCCACCTCGGCGTAGCCGTAGCCGCTCGCCCCGGCGAAGACGTAGCCCGTCGCCCCGAGCCCGAGCCGCCAGCCCGAGCCAAGCTCGCGCGACCAGCCCGCGCCGAGCCGCAACAGGGCGTCCGCCCCGCCGTGCCGCGCCGAGCCGCGCAGCGTGGTCGCCGCGGCGCTGAGCTCGAAGTCCGCCGCCACCGGCACCCGCGCGCCGAGCGTCGCCGCCGCCTTGCCCTCGCTCCACGACAGCCCGCGGACGCGCTCGTCGCTTGCCGCTTCGAGCGAGAAGCGGGGACGCTCCGCCGCGCCCTCGGCCGGCGGATCGGTCAGGTCCTGGGCGAAGGCAGGGGCCGCGAGCAGCCCCAGCAGCCCCAGCCAGCAGCGCATCTTCAGTTCGACGCCAGCGCGCCCGCCCGCTGCTGCAGCGCGGCGACCTTACGGTCGCGCTCGGCCTCGACCGCGCGCTTCACGAAGCGGCAGTTGCCCGCCTTGCTGCCCTCGACCACGCGCACGCTGTCGATGCGCCTGCCGACGAACAGCTCGGTCCGCCAACGGCAGACCTCGGTGCTCGGCCGCGTGCCGGCCTGGGTACCGACGGTCCACATCCGGTGCCGCAGCTGGGTGCCGTCTTCGGCAGGGGCGGAAACCGCAGCGGCGGCGGCGGCGAAAACGAGGGTCAGCATGGGTCTCTCTCCACAAGGAACACGTCCCTTGGCGGCTATCAAGCCGCTGTTGCCGCCGCGTCTCGCAATCATGTCGTTTTGTTGCCGGGGAACCATTTTCGACAGACCGGACCTGTGCAAGTTCGGCCGTTCCTTTGCTGCCGGGCGTGCCCCTGGCCCGCGGTGGGGTAGCAAGCCCCGCGGCCGCACGCTCGGCGCACCGTCGCCCCTTCAGCGCAGCTGCGAATCCTTGCTACCGCGGCGGTTGATGGTCGAATGGACCACCGCCCGGTCGCGCTCGGACTGGCACGCCACGCAGGTCCGCACGCCGCTGAGCGCCGCCCGTCGGCGTTCGGGAATCCGCTCGCCGCAGTCGTCGCAGAACTCGCTCCCTTCCCCAGCCGGCAACCGCGCCCGCGCGCCGAGCACGGCATCGGCCACGGTATCGTCGATCTGGTCCTGCACCGCGCCATCGCGCGACCACCCACCGGCCATGACGAACCTCCTTCTGCTGGGCGTGCAGAACCGAGATAGGCGCGATGGCCGCGGCGACAAGGCGGAGCGGGCCGAACCGCCGATCGCGCGAATACCGCCTTGCCCAATCCGTCACCGGGGCGGTGCCGGCCTCATCCTCAAAATGACCAACATTGATCGAACGCGGAAGGCCGCCAACCAACTCACTCGGAACATTGAGGAATCCCAAGTGTTTAACAGCTAACAGGGATGGTTAAGAAGGATGACGTCATGACCGCTAAGCGCGAACTGATCGATACCGGGACCGACAAGCGCTACGTTCGCCGCGACGAAAACGGCCGCTTCAAGGAAAGCGTCGACGTGGGCAAGAGCCTCGCCGCCGACCAGCGCCAGCACTCGCAGACCAAGGCCAAGCCCGGCCAGGGCGACAAGGGCGATCGGTAGGGCAGTCGCGAAGGCCGGTGCCGGTCCAATCAGATCATGCTGGGCGATCGGAGCCGGATACCTTGGGCGGATTCGCGCGATGGCGCGGGATGCCATGATCCGGTGGTAATGCAGGCGGCGTTGGAAGGCGGCTTCCGAGCTACCCGTTTTGCAAAACGTCGCTTGGGCGCCTGCGGTTAGCTCTCATCCCCCATCCGGAGCGCGGCGATAAACGCCTCCTGCGGAATGCTGACATTTCCGTACTCGCGCATCCGGGCCTTGCCCTTCTTCTGCTTGTCCAGCAGCTTCTTCTTGCGGCTGATGTCGCCGCCGTAGCACTTGGCGGTCACGTCCTTGCGCATTGCGGCGATGGTTTCGCGGGCGATGACCTTGCCCCCGATCGCGGCCTGGACGGGGATCTTGAAGAGGTGGCGGGGGATCAGGTCCTTCAGGCGCTCGCACATGTGGCGGCCGCGGGCTTCGGCGACGCCGCGGTGGACGATCATCGAGAGGGCATCGACCGGCTCGTTGTTGACGAGGATCGACATCTTGACGAGGTCGCCTTCGCGCAGGCCGATCTGCTCATAGTCGAAGGAGGCATAGCCGCGGCTGATCGATTTCAGGCGATCGTAGAAGTCGAACACGACTTCGTTGAGCGGCAGTTCGTAGGAGACCTGGGCGCGGCCGCCGACATAGGTCAGCCCGGTCTGGACGCCGCGGCGGTCCTGGCAGAGCTTGAGGATCGAGCCGAGGTATTCGTCGGGCGTGTAGATCGTCGCCTTGATCCAGGGCTCGTCGATCTGCTCGATCCGGCTGGGATCGGGGTAGTCGGCGGGGTTGTGGAGATAGATCTCGCGGGCGTCGTCGGTCTTCGATTTGCGAAGCTGGATGCGGTAGACAACCGAGGGCGCGGTGGTGATGAGGTCGAGATCGTACTCGCGGGTCAGCCGCTCCTGGATGATTTCCAGGTGGAGGAGGCCGAGGAAGCCGCAGCGGAAGCCGAAGCCGAGGGCGGCGCTGCTTTCCATCTCGAAGGAGAAGGAGGCGTCGTTGAGGCGCAGCTTGGCGATGGATTCGCGCAGCTTCTCGAAGTCCGCCGCGTCGACCGGAAAGAGGCCGCAGAAGACCACCGGCTGGACTTCCTTGAAGCCGGGGAGCGCCTCGGTGCTACCGGCCTTGACCGTGGTGATCGTGTCGCCAACGCGGGCCTGGGCGACTTCCTTGATCTGCGCGGTGATGAAGCCGATCTCGCCGGGGCCGAGCTCCTCGAGCTGCTCGATCTTGGGGCGCATGCAGCCGACGCGGTCGATCAGGTGTTCGGTGCCGCCGGCCATGAACTTGACCTGGAGGCCCTTGCGGATGACCCCGTCGATCACCCGGACGAGGATGACCACGCCGAGGTAGGGATCGTACCAGCTATCGACCAGCATGGCCTTGAGCGGGGCCTGGCGGTCGCCCTTGGGCGGCGGGATCTTGGTGACCACCGCCTCGAGCACTTCCTGGATGCCGATACCGGACTTGGCGCTGGAAAGCACCGCCTCGCTGGCGTCGAGGCCGATGACCTCCTCGATCTCGGCCTTGACCTTCTCGGGCTCGGCGGCGGGGAGGTCGATCTTGTTGATTACCGGGACGATCTCGTGGTCGTGCTCGATCGACTGGTAGACGTTGGCGAGCGTCTGGGCCTCGACCCCCTGCGCGGCGTCGACCACCAGCAGCGCTCCCTCGCAGGCGGCCAGGCTGCGGCTGACCTCGTAGGCGAAGTCGACGTGGCCGGGGGTGTCCATCAGGTTGAGCTGATAGGTCTCGCCATCCTTGGCGGTGTAGGACAGGCGGACCGTTTGGGCCTTGATGGTGATCCCGCGCTCGCGCTCGATATCCATGTTATCAAGCACTTGCGCCGACATCTCGCGCTCGGAGAGGCCGCCGGTGAACTGGATCAGCCGATCGGCGAGCGTCGATTTCCCATGATCAATGTGGGCTATGATGCTGAAATTTCTGATTTTTTTCAGATCGGTCATGGAAAATCGGTAGCCTAACGGAAAGCAGGAAGCCCGCCGTTAGCAGTGCCGACCCCGGCTGTCAGCAGTGTTAGGCAGAAGGCTCAGGCTACCGCCCGCTGCCCTGCCCTACCCTGGTCCTCGACATGGGCGAAGCGCGGCAGGCTGAAGCCGTTCGGCCCCTGCCCACTGAGCGGATACTGTCCCGGCGGCAGCGCAGCGAGCGGCATGCCGGCCTGGGCCAGCATGTAGGGCGAGACGCGGTGGCGGGTGCACAGGCCGCCGGCACCGTCGTCGACCAGCGGGACCTCGAACTGGAGACCTTGCATCGTGCCCGCGGTCCGGCGCACCGTGGCGACTGCAAGCTGCCCCTCGCCGAAGTCGACGACGAACTGGGTGCCCTGGGGCACATCGATCAGTCCTTCGATCAACGCGCCCGTCTTCGAAAGGTTGCGCATGGTCGCGTCGTACCGGTGATCCTCATGGATCAGCCCGACCTTGAGCAGCACGGTCCGACGGTCGGTGCGATAGCGATCGGGCCCGGACGGCGTGATCGTCCATTCACCGCTGGCCATCGCCTCGCGCACTTCATCGCCCGAGACCGGCTTTGAATAGATGTAGCCCTGGATCGTCTTGATTCCGAGCCGGCGCATGACGTCGAGCTCGTCATGGGCCTCGATTCCTTCGGCCGTGGTATCCATCTTCAACCCTTCGGCAAGGCTGACGACCGACTTGATGATCGCGGCGTTGCGGCTGTTCGGCTCGGTCACGCCCTCGATGAAGCCGCGATCGATCTTGATCTTGTCGAAGTCGACCTTGCGCAGGTAACCGAGCGAGGAATAGCCGGTGCCGAAATCATCGAGCGCCAGGCGCACGCCCAGCATCTTTAGCGAATTGAAAGTCTTGGCGGCGTTGACGTCGTCGCCGAGGAAGATGGACTCGGTCAGCTCCAGCTCAAGGCGGCTGGGTTCGAGGCCCGAACTGGCGAGGGCCTGGGTCACCGAGCCCAGGAATGCCGGGCTGGCGAACTGCGCGGTCGAAACGTTGACCGCCACTCGCAGGTTGCCCGGCCAGCCCGCGGCTTCCTCGCAGGCCCGGCGAAGAGCCCATTCGCCGAAGCTCGCAATCAGGTTGCACTCTTCGGCGATCGGTATGAAGATCGTCGGCGAGACATCGCCGAGCTCGGGATGGCGCCAGCGCAGCAGGGCCTCGAAGGCAACGACCTTGTTGCCTTCAAAAGCGACGACGGGCTGGTAGGCCAGCCACATCTCGTCTTGCTGCAGCGCGTCGCGCAGGTCTTCTTCGATCCGCCGGCGGCGCTCGGCTTCGGCATGGAGATCGCTGGAATAGAAGCGGAACTGGCCGCGACCGCCACCCTTGGCCGCGTAGAGCGCCAGGTCGGCGCTGCGGACCAGGTCCTCGCTGCCGATCCCGTCGTAGGGGGCGATGGCGATGCCGATCGAGGTGCCGATCACGCAGCGCGCACCGTCAACCGAGTAGGGCTGCGAGATCATCGAGATCAGGGTCTTGGCAATCTCCCCAAGCCGGCCGCGGTCGTCGACATCGGGCAGCATGATCTGGAATTCGTCGCCGCCGAGCCGGCCGATCTCGAACCCGGGCTCATGGATCACCTGCTGGAGCCGCTGGGCGACCTGCTTGAGCAACTCGTCGCCCGCCTGATGGCCCAGGGTATCGTTGACCGCCTTGAAGCGATCGAGATCGATCATCATCAGCCCACAGGAACGCTTGGCGGCCTCGAGGGTCTTGAGCGTCGCGCCGAGACGTTGGGACATGCGGTGACGGTTCGACAGGCCGGTTAGCGAATCGTACATCGCCAGGCGCGCGGCATCCTTCTGCGATTTCCGGGCGGCGGTAATGTCATTGCCGTTGCCGCGATAGCCGAGGAACTCGCCGGCGGCGGTGATCTGCGGGCGGCCGGACACCGAGAACCATGCATCCGAACTACCGTTCGCGGCGCGAACGGGGATTTCAGAGAAGGTCTTGCGACTGCTGAGGATCAGCGGAAGCGAACGCTGCACGAGATCATCCTCGTTGCGCTCGATGACGAACAGCGAATGCAGCGGCTGGCCGAGCAGTGCCGCGCCAGACTTGCCTATCGCATCGGCAACGCAGTCCGAAATGTAGGTGATGCGTCCTTCCCGGTCGGTCGACCAGAACCAGCCGAGGCCCGAGGCTTCGTAATCATGCAGCAGCAAGAGGGCTTCCTGACGCTCGGCCGAGGCCTGCGCCCCGATCCGCATCCCATCCCTACCGCGGCCGCCCAAGAAACCTCGCAGCTTGTCGATCCTGGCACTCCCATCCGCCGCCACTGTACCGCCCCGTTCGAAGATAATTCTTAAGGAGAACAGCCCTAGTACATCGTGGTTGCCAAAACCCTAAAACTACGGGGAATTGGCGATCAGGCGGACCGGTGGACCCGGTACGGCTCTGACGCGGCCCGAATGCCGCTCCAGCCATCTTCCAGGGTCAGCAGCGCGGTGGGCAATGGCAAGGCGAACTCGACGCCCAGCAGATCGTCGCGCGACCAGCGCGCGGTGGCTGCGATGGCGTTGCCATCCGCCAGGATCAGGGTGAATGCGGCATATTCCGGAATGTCGCGCACACCTTCCACCAAGGCTCCGGTCGGCGACAGGTTGCGGATCAGAGCCTGGTGCTCGATGCCGCCGTAGGCCAGGGTGGCCCGGTGGGTCTGCGGCCGGGCATCACGATCCGCCAACGCGTTGCCGGAAACCCCGCTGAGACCCATGGCCAGCCGCTCGGTGGCATCCGCGAAGCAGAGCGGCCGTTCGTAGATATAACCCTGCACGCTGGTGCAGCCGAGCGCGCGCACCAAGTCGAGTTCGTCCGCCGTCTCGACGCCCTCCGCGGTGGTCGCCATGTCGAGCGCCTCGGCCAGACGGACGATCGAAGCGATGATTGCGCCCGCGCGGCTGCCTGGGATGGTCGCGCCGCGCACGAAGCTTTGGTCGATCTTGATGACGTCGAACGGTGCTTCCTTGAGGTAACCGAGCGACGAATAGCCCGTCCCGAAGTCGTCGAGCGTCAGCCGCACGCCAAGCCGCTTGAGCGCGACGAATGCGCCTTCCACGCCTTCGACATCGCTGAGGAAGACGCGCTCGGTGATCTCGAGTTCAAGGCGGGAAGGTTTGACCCCGGCCGAGGCCAGGGCGTTGGTCACGATGCCCGGGAGGGCCGGATTGGTGAATTGCAAGGCCGAAAGATTGACAGCGACCCGCACCGATTCCGGCCAGCGCGCCAAATCCCGGCATGCCGTGCGGAGCACCCATTCGCCGATCGGGGCGATCAGGCCCGCGTCCTCGGCGATTGGAATGAAATGGGCGGGCGACATCGCGCCCCAGATCGGGTGGTTCCAGCGCAGCAGCGCCTCGAAGCCGGTGATGCGCTCCGTCGAAGTCTGGACGACCGGCTGATAGAACAACTCAAGGCCGCCCTGGGCGATCGCCCGGCGCAGGTCATGCTCTAGCTGACGGCGTTCCTCGACGTCGCTGTGGAGCTCGGCCGCATAGAAATGATGGCACCCGCGGCCGGCATCCTTCGCCGCATAGAGGGCACGGTCGGCGTTACGGATGATCGCCTCGGAGGTTACCCCGTCGTCTAGCGAAAGGGCGATGCCCACCGATGCTCCGATCGTCACGCGAGTGCCGTCGATCATGTAGGGCTCCGACAGCGCCCGGATGATCTCCTGGGCGAGCGTGGCAAGTTCGGCCCGCGCGGCGCGACCGGGAACGATGACCTGGAACTCGTCCCCCCCAAGGCGGCCCACCCAGCCTCGGCCGCCGACCGTAGTGGCGAGGCGTTGCGCGACGATCTTCAGCAGGGCGTCGCCGGCAGGATGGCCAAGCGTGTCGTTGACCTGCTTGAACCGGTCCAGGTCGAGCAGCAGCACGGCGCAGGCCCGGTCGGTTTCGTGCCGGGCGTTGAGGATCTTGTCGAGCGACTGCGACATCTGGAAACGATTGGCGAGCCCGGTGAGCGAATCATAGTGCGCCAGCCGCGAGGTATCGCGCAGCGATCGGCGGCGCTCGTTGAGGTCGGCGCCCGAACCGCGGAAGCCCAGGAAGTTGCCGTGCTGATCGTAGATCGGCCGGCCGCTGATCGCCCAGAGCTTGTCTTCCTCGGCACTCGTTCCGCGCACCGCCAGTTCCTGGAACGAGGAGCGTGCGGCGAGATGGAACGCGAGGGCGCATTGGTTGATCGGCCCGGATCCGTCCGTTTCGAAAAACTCGGTGAACGGGCGGCCCAGGAATTCCTCCGAAGCGTGACCCAGCGTTGCTCCCACGATCGGCGAGAGATAGGCGATCGCTCCCGCGGCGTCGGTCTCCCAGAACCAGCCTTCGCCGCTGTTCTCGTACTCGGCGAGGAACTCCTCGGCGCGGAACCGGGCATGTTCGCGCTGGCGATGGTTTACGGCGGCGATCTTTTGCTGGCGGGCATAATGGAAAGCGAGGATGACGCTGCTGACGAACCCGAGCGCCAGCAGCCAGACCGACGCCACCGAGCCGTTCGACAGGGCGATGCCGCTCCACAGTCCCACTTGCGCCGCCAGCAACGAGGCGAGGCGGCCGGACAATAGAATAGAGGCGGCGATGCCGGCGATCACCGCGATGCCGAGCATCTGGCTCCAGACCGCGGTCGGCTTCGTCGCCACCCAGACGCTCAGCGCACAACCGAAGACGAGGAGGGGCAAGGCGACGCACGCCAGCATGATTGCGAACCGTTCGACCCCGCCTCGTTCCCCGCTGCGTTCGAGCCTGACGAAGCGAGTCGTCATTGCAGGGATGAGTTCCGCGATCAGCGCAAGCTGTACGGTATGGATCGGCGGTACGGAACGCTGGAGCAAAACCGCAATGACAAGCAACGCCACCATGATCGGCGTCATCAGCCACCAGTTGCGCGGCACCAGGTTGTAACGGACGAAGGGATTGCCGGCGAAGACCTGGGTGACCGTGAAAGTCGGGGTTTCCAGGACGGACGCGTCGGCGTTCGCCCGCGCCACAAGCCCGGCCTCCCCAGCCTCGCGCGCTCCATCCCGAGATGACGACCCCTTGCCCATCGGGCTATTTGCCGTTGATCGGCTTGCCAAAATGTTAAGAGTGGCCGAGATCGACCAGAGGAAAATGACCCGGAACGAACGTAAATTCGCCGATTTTCCTGGTTTCCGCCGCCGACACCCCTGCGCCGCAGAAAAGCGCCTTTTTCGCTTGCACGCGCGACGAAATAGGTGAGGTTCGAAAGGCAGACAGAACAGCGCTGGGAGCAAGACAGACGTGCCGCAAATCGCGATTATCGGGTCAGGACCAGCCGGCTACTATACGGCCGAGGCAGCGCAGAAGCAGTGGGGGGATTCGGCCAAGATCGACGTGTTCGACCGGCTGCCCGTTCCCTATGGCCTGATCCGCACGGGGGTGGCGCCCGACCACCAATCGATCAAGGCGGTGTCGAAGCGCTACGAGACCGTTGCGCTCTCAGACAACGTCCGCTTCATCGGCAACGTCACGATTGGCGAAGACGTCTCGATCGCCGAGCTACAGGACCTCTACGATGCCGTGGTTCTCGCCACCGGGGCCCCGCACGACAAGCCGCTGGGCCTGCCGGGCGAACACCTTGGCAACGTTTTCGGCAGCGCCGCCTTCGTCGGCTGGTACAACGGCCATCCGCAGTTCGCGGGGCTCGATCCCGACCTCTCGGGCAAGACCGCGGTGGTGATCGGCAACGGCAACGTCGCGCTCGACGTCGCGCGGATTCTCGCCAAGACCCGCGCCGAATTCGCCGGCAGCGACATCGTCGGCCACGCGCTCGACCGGCTCGGAACCTCCAAGGTCGAGCACATCGTCATCCTCGGTCGCCGCGGGCCGCACCAGATCGCGATGACGCCCAAGGAGCTCGGCGAGCTCGCCCACCTCGAGCGCGCCTGTCCGCGCGTCGACCCGGCCGACCTGCCGGAGGAAGGCGAGGACGCCCTGCTCGAGCCGGGCCAGCGCAAGTCGGTCAACCACCTGCGCTCCTTCGCCGCGATCCCGGAGGGGCACCGCGCCGACATGGCGATCGACCTGGAGTTCGACTTCTTCGCCGCGCCCCGGGCGATCCTGGGCGGGGACAAGGTGACGGGCGTGGAGGTCGAGCGGACCCGGCTGGACGGCGGCAAGGCGGTCGGCACCGGCGAGATCTACACGGTGCCCGCGGACATCGTGGTCGCCTGCATCGGCTACCAGACCTCGCCGATCCCCGGCGTGCCCTTCGAGGAAAGCGCCGGCCGCTTCGCCAACGACGAGGGCCGCATCCTGCCTGGCCTCTACTGCGTCGGCTGGGCCCGCCGCGGCCCTTCGGGCACGATCGGCACGAACCGCCCCGACGGTTTCAGCATCGTCGAAAAGATCCACGAGGATATCGGCGATGGGGCAGGCAAGCGGGGCGGCGACGGGTTCGACGCGCTGGCCGGCGAACGCAACCTCTCGGTCGTGCGCTTCCGCGACTGGAAGAAGATCGAGGAAGCAGAAAGCCAGCGCGCCCGCGACGGCGCCCCGCGCGAGAAGTTCGTCGACGTCGCGGCGATGATCGCGGCGAGCAAGGGATGATTAGTGCCTGTCCTGTTTCGGGTTGATCTGAAGGCATCCGTTCGTGCCGAGGGTGAGTTCGGCATAATGAGGACAAGCTCTAGGGAGCTGCCCACGACATCAGTCGAACGCCGCACAATCGGCGGCGCTTGACCATTCCTCGAAGCACTCGAAGTGCACGATTGAGCAGTCCTTACCGGCTGGGTCAGCACCCCTTCCGACGATCAAGACCGCTATCTTGGCCAAGACGTGTCGGACGAAGCTCGTCACACCCGCATCGGCATCAGCACGTAGAGCGCGGGGCTCTTGTCGTTCTGGCGGATCAGGGTCGGGGCCCCGGCGTCGGCCAGGTGGAGTTCGACCGTGTCGCCCTCGATCTGGCCGAGGATGTCCTTGAGATAGTTGGCGTTGAACCCGATCTCGAAGCCGTCGGACTTGTAGTCGGCCGGGACTTCCTCGGCCGCGGTGCCGTTGTCGGGCGAGGTGACCGAGAGGGTTACGCGATCCCCTTCCAGCGCCATCTTGACCGCACGGGTCTTCTCGGTGGCGATCGTCGCGACGCGGTCCACGCCTTCGTAGAACGAGCGCGGGTCGAGCCGGAGGAGCTTGTCGTTCCCGGTCGGGATGACGCGGGTATAATCGGGGAAGGTACCGTCGATCAGCTTGCTGGTCAGCACCACGCCGTTCTCGCCGCCTAGGGTGAAGCGGATCTTCGAGGCCGAGAGGTCGATCTCGACATTGGTGTCGAGCGCCTCTTCGAGAAGCTTGCGCAGTTCGGCGACGCATTTGCGCGGCACGATCACGTCGGGCATGCCCTCGGCGCCTTCGGGCTTGGCGATGGTGAAGCGCGCCAGGCGGTGGCCGTCGGTCGCGGCAGCCTTCAGTTCCTCGTCGGAGACATGGATGAAGATGCCGTTGAGGTAGTAGCGGGTTTCTTCGGTCGAGATCGCGAAGCGGGTGCGGTCGATCAGCTGGGCCAGCGTCTGGGCCGGCAGCTCGAAGCTGGTCGGCAGGTCGCCCTCGACGATCACCGGGAAGTCGTCGCGCGGCAGGGTCGGCAGCGAGAAGCGGCTGCGCCCGGCCTTCACGGTCATGCGGTTGTCGGCGGTTTCCAGGCTGACCTGGCTGCCGTCGGGCAGCTTGCGCGCGATGTCGAACAGCAGGTGCGCGGAAACGGTGATCGCCCCGGGCCCGTCTACCGCGACGGCGGCCATGGTCTCGATCACCTGAAGGTCGAGGTCGGTCGCCATGACCTTCACCGTGCCGTCGCCCGAGGCCTCGATGAGAACGTTCGAAAGGATCGGAATGGTGTTGCGGCGCTCGACCACCGACTGCACGTGGCTAAGGCAGCGCAGCAGCGTCGCGCGTTCGATAGTGGCCTTCATGATCGAGTCACGTCCCCCTCATCGCGCGGGAATCCCCCGGGCGGTGGCATTTGGACGCAAATTCATAACGCAGGAGCGCCCCGCGGCAAGCGGGAAGCGCATCCAGCCCCCCGAATCTGGGGATAATTCCGGGAGAACCCGACCCCGGCCGGAACCGGGGCCAAAAGGTTAACAAAGGCCCCTAACCGTCAGGAGAACATCGCCATACCCCCGTTGACGTGCAGCACTTGCCCCGTGACGTAGCCTGCCTCTTTCGACGCCAGATAGGCCACGGCGGCGCCGATATCCTCGCCCTCGCCCATGCGCCCCATCGGGATGCGGCCGTTGAGCGCCTCTTTCTGGGCGTCGGGCAGGACGTCGGTCATCGCGGTGCGGATGAAGCCGGGAGCGACGCAGTTCACCGTGACGTTGCGGCTGGCGAGTTCCTGGCCCAGCGACTTCGACATGGCGACAAGCCCGCCCTTGGCCGCGGCGTAGTTGACTTGGCCGGGATTGCCGGTGGCGCCGACCACCGAGGTGATCGTGATGATCCGCCCGAACCGGGCCTTCATCATCGGCTTGGTCGCCGCGCGCATCAGGCGGAAGGCGGCCTCGAGGTTCACGCGGATCACCGCGTCCCACTCCTCGTCCTTCATCCGCATGGTCAGGTTGTCGCGGGTGATGCCGGCGTTGTTGACCAGGATGTCGAGCTGTCCGAGCGAATCGAGCGCGGCGGGCACCAGCTTCTCGACCTCCTCGGGGTTCGACAGGTCGCAGGTGATCGCGACGTGATCGACCTCCTGCACGTGCTGCGGCCGGTGATCGTCGAGCTCCTCACGGAAGGCGCGCAGCTTCTGGGCGTTGGACCCGGAAATCGCCAGCCGCGCCCCCTGCGCGGCCAGCGCCTTGGCGATCGACGAGCCGATGCCGCCCGAGGCGCCGGTCACGAGGGCGGTCATTCCGTGAAGATCGAACATGCTCAAAGCTCCTTCGCCAGGTTTTCGATATCCGCCATCCCGATCACGCTGGTCACCGACACGTCCTCGGCCGAGCGGGTGATCATCGGGGCGAGCACCTTGCCGCCCAGTTCGACGAAGCGCTCGACGCCCGCGGCCTTCATCGCGATCGCGCTCTCGCGCCAGCGGACGCGGCCGGTGACCTGTTCGACCAGGAGGCGCTGGACCTCGGCGGGGTCGGTGACGACCGACGCAGTGACATTGGCGAAGAGCGCGACGCGCAGGGGGCCCGGCGGGGTCTTGGCCAGGGCCTCGGCCATGGCGTCGGCGGCGGGCTGCATCAGCGGGCAGTGGAACGGGGCCGAGACCGGTAGCGAGACCCCGCGCTTGATGCCGAAGTCCTTCACCAGGGCGATGGCGCGCTCGATCGCCTCGCGATGGCCGGACAGCACGACCTGGCCCGGATCGTTGTCATTGGCGACCGTGCAGACGAGTTTTCCTTCCCTGCCCGGGAGGGGGCCCTCGGTAGCGGCGTCCGCCAGCGCCTGCGCCTTCTCGATGTCCGCGCCGAGCAGGGCCGCCATCGCGCCGACGCCGACCGGCACCGCCGCCTGCATCGCCTGCCCGCGCAGCTTGAGCAGCCGGGCCGTATCGGCCAGGCCGAAGGCGCCCGCGGCGCAGAGCGCGGTATATTCGCCCAGGCTGTGGCCGGCGACGAAGTCGGCCTTCTCGGCCAGGTTGATGCCGCCTTCCTGCTCCAGCACGCGCAGTACGGCGATGGCATTGGCCATGATCGCCGGCTGGGCGTTTTCGGTCAGGGTGAGCTGGTCCTCCGGCCCCTCGCGCATGATCTGGAACAGCTTCTGGCCGAGCGCGTCGTCGACTTCCTCGAACACCTCGCGCGCCGCCGCGCTGGCTTCGGCGAGTTCCACGCCCATGCCGACCTTCTGGCTCCCCTGGCCTGGGAAAACGAATGCGCGCATGGGGTCAAACTCCTCTCGAAACAGGCGCGCGCCCTTATGGCGGGCGTCATGCCGTGGCAACCCTATCGGAAATTATTTGGACCGAACGGAACAATCTTGTTGGCGGCGTCGTGACCGATGTCGGCAAACCCGAGGAACGGGATGTCGTGGCGGGCGCACCA
Source organism: Novosphingobium sp. (assembly GCA_051955585.1). Classification (GTDB taxonomy): domain Bacteria; phylum Pseudomonadota; class Alphaproteobacteria; order Sphingomonadales; family Sphingomonadaceae; genus Novosphingobium. Next base: position 2,299 of record JBQCGM010000127.1, on the reverse strand, counting down.
GAAGCGGGCGATCTCCTCGGGCTCGGCGCCGAAGGGGCGGTCGTTCTCGGGCACGTCGCCGATCCGGCCGAGCCGCAGCCCCGCGATGCCGCCGAGGTGCGCGGTGGCGTGGAAAAACAGCCGGTCGACCGCGTAGAGATGCTCGGACACCTCCTCCACCTGCACGACATGGCCCGCCAGCCCCGGCATCAGCGGCGTGCCGCAGAGCATGGCCAGCGTGGTGAGGTTGAAGGCCACGGCCGGGTGCTGGTCGAGCGAGGGCTCCAGCCCCGCGCGATCGCCCGCCAGGAAAGCCAGGACGCGCCGGACCGCAGCCTCTCCCCCCTCGCGGCGGATGTCGGCAGGCATCGCGGCATGGACCGGCCGCCCGATCCGCGCCCGATAGAGCCCGCCGAGCAGGTATCCGCCGTCCGAATAGCCGAGGAACAGCTTGCCCTCCGCATTGCGATCGAACCGCTTCAGCGCTTCCTCGGCGATCCGGTTGGAGCCGTAGCCGCCGCGGGCGAACCACACGGCGTCGATCCGCGGATCGTTCGCGCACTCCACCAAGGCATTCAGCCGCGCCGTGTCGGGCCCGGCGAAGTGGCCCTCGCTCTCGAAGCACTGGGGATGGAAATGCAGGTCGACCTCGGGAAACTCCGCCTCCGCCAGGGCGGCGACGCGGGCGGCGTCTTCGCGCGAGAATGCGGCAGAGGGTGCGCAGATGGCGACGCGGGTCATGACCTTGTGTAGCCGACGCGGTTGTGTTGTCGAGAGAGGGCGCATACCCAGCGGCCATGACCACGCCCGCTTCGCTCACCGCCCATCCCTGGTTCTTCTGCGGCATCGGCGGCTCGGGCATGTTGCCGCTGGCGCTGATCCTCCGGGGCCAGGGCGCCGAGGTGGCGGGGTCGGACCGCAGCCGCGACCAGGGCCGCACTCCGGAGAAGTTCGCCTGGCTGGAGAGTCTCGGGTTCAGCCTCCACCCCCAGGACGGCAGCGGAATCGCTTCGGCCGAACAGGTGCTGGTGGCTTCGACCGCGGTCGAGGACACCGTGCCCGAAGTGATGCGGGCAAAGGAGCTCGGCTGCCCGCGGATGAGCCGGGCGGAACTGCTCGCCGCGCTATTCAACGCCGCGCCGTCCGGCATTGCGGTCGGCGGGACCAGCGGCAAATCGACGGTGACCGGCATGATCGGTTGGATCATGACCGAGGCGGGCCGCGACCCGACGATCATGAACGGCGCGGTGATGAAGAATTTCGTCGCGCCCGATGCCCCCTTCGCGAGCGCGCGGGTAGGCGCTGAAGGCGTGTTCGTCTCGGAGGTCGACGAGAGTGACGGCTCGATCGCGCTCTACCGGCCCAGCGTGGCGGTGCTCGGCAACGTCAGCCTCGACCACAAGAGCCTGGAGGAGCTGCGCGAACTGTTCGGCGACTTCCTCGCCCGCGCCGACGTCGCCGCGGTCAACATCGACGATGCCGAGAGCGCCGCGCTGGCCGCGCGGGCGAAGGCGCTCGTCACCTTCGGCATCGACAGCGGAGCGGCCGACCTTTCCGTGACGCCCGGCAGCCTTGCCGAGCATCCCACCACCCTCACCGCCACGATCCATGACCGGCGGAGCGGTGCCAGCCATCCTCTGGCGCTGCGCGTGCCCGGGCGGCACAACCTCGCCAACGCCCTCGCCGCGATCGCCGCGGCCAGCGCGGCGGGGGTGCCGGTCAGCCAGGCAGTGGAGGCGCTCGCCTCTTTCACCGGCCTCGCCCGCCGTTTCGACATAGTCGGCACCTCGCCCGGCGGGATCACGGTGATCGACGACTTCGGCCACAACCCCGACAAGGTCGCCGCCACGCTGAAGACGCTCAAGGCCCATCCCGGCCGCGTCCTCGCCTTCTTCCAGCCGCACGGCTACGGCCCGCTGCGCCAGATGGGCGCCGAACTGGCCGAGACCTTCGCCCGGCTGCTCGGTCCCGAGGACATCACGATCCTGTGCGATCCGGTCTATTTCGGCGGCACGGTAGATCGCAGCGAAGGCAGCGAGCGGATCGTTGGCCTGATCCGCGAGGCCGGCGGAAACGCCGAATATGTCCCATCGCGCGACACCTGCGCCGATCGCCTGGCCGAACTGGCCAAGCCCGGCGACCGCATCGCGATCATGGGCGCGCGCGACGATACGCTGACGGTATTCGCCAAGGACCTGCTGGCCCGCCTGGTTTAGGCGGCTTGATTGCCGCCGTTCGTGTCGAGCGGAACCGAGACAACCTAACCCCCCCGGGGCGACAAAGCGCCCCCCCCAACCGTTGGGGCGTTATAAAAAAAAAT
>JBQCGM010000126.1:0-3917 GCA_051955585.1 Novosphingobium sp. | reverse complement strand
AAGGCGCTCGGCCAGAACTTCCTCCTCGACGAACAATTGCTCGACCGCATCGCGGCCATTCCAGGCAGCCTGAAGGACCGCGCGGTGCTGGAGGTCGGCCCCGGTCCGGGGGGGCTGACGCGAGCCCTGCTACGCGCCGGCGCCCGGGTCACGGCGGTCGAGATGGACAAGCGCTGCCTGCCTGCCCTGGCCGAACTGGACGAAGCCTTCCCCGCCCAGCTCCGGGTGATCGAAGGCGACGCGCTCAAGATCGATCCGGCGAAACTGTTCGGCGACGAGCCCTACGCCGTCGTTGCCAACCTGCCCTACAATGTCGGTACCGCATTGTTCACCGGCTGGCTCTCCGGCGAGACTTGGCCGCCCCGCTGGTCCTCGCTGACGCTGATGTTCCAGCAGGAAGTCGCCCAGCGCATCGTCGCCACGCCGGCCGACCCAAGCGCCTACGGCCGCCTTGCGGTGCTGGCGCAGTGGCGGAGCGCGCCCAAGCTGGCGCTCAAGGTCCACCGCAGCGCCTTCACCCCGCCGCCCAAGGTCATGTCGGCGATCGTCCACGTCGAACCCACCACGATGCCCGAAGGCGTCTCCGCGCGGATGCTGGAACGCGTCACCGAAGCCGCCTTCGGCCAGCGCCGCAAGATGCTTCGCCAGAGCCTGAAAGGCCTGCCCGGCGCGCTCGACGCGCTGGAGCGCCTGGGCATCGACCCACAGCGCCGCGCCGAGACGCTGACCGTGCCGGAATTCGTCGGCGTCGCCCGGGAGCTGACGAAATAGCCGCGCGCACCAAGCTCAGCACCTGTCAGCGCAAGGAGCGCTACCGCAGCGAGGCCGCAGCCCTCGCCGCAGTCCTGGCTGCCGAGATCGTGCTGCGCGCCTATCGCTGCGACCGCTGCCGCCAGTTCCACCTGACCAGCCGCACCAAGGGCAAGCGGCGGCCGCCTTTATCGGGCTAGGCCGCCTTCTTCCGCTGCCGCCAGGCGTGAAGCAGCGGCTCGGTGTAACCGCTCGGCTGCTCGACCCCGTTGAACACGAGATCGCAGGCGGCCTGAAAAGCCAGGCTGGTTTCCCAGTTTCCGGCCATCGGTTCATAGAGCGGATCGCCCGCGTTCTGGGCATCGACCTTGGCCGCCATCCGGCGCAGGGAATCGAGCACCTGTTCGCGCGTCGCGACGCCGTGGAGCAGCCAATTGGCCATGTGCTGCGAGGAAATCCGCAGCGTCGCGCGGTCCTCCATCAGGCCGACGTCGTTGAGGTCGGGCACCTTGGAACAGCCGACGCCCTGGTCGATCCAGCGGACGACGTAGCCGAGCAGGCCCTGCGCGTTGTTGTCGAGCTCCTCGCGAATCTCGTCTTCGGAGAAGTTCTGACCGGTCGCCAGCGGGATTTCGAGCAGGGCGGAAAGCGGCGGCACCGGCTCTGCGGCAAGCTGGCGCTGAACACCGAAGACCTCGATCTGATGATAATGCATCGCGTGGAGCGTCGCGGCGGTCGGCGACGGCACCCAGGCGGTGTTGGCGCCGGCCTTGGGGTGGACCGTCTTTTCCAGCATCATCGCATGCATCCGATCGGGCGCCGCCCACATGCCCTTGCCGATCTGGGCCTTGCCAGAGAGGCCGTGGGCCAGTCCGATCAGGACGTTGCGCTTCTCGTAGGCGGCGATCCAGCGACTGGCCTTCATCGCGTTCTTGCGGATCATCGGCCCGGCGCGCATCGAGGTGTGGATCTCGTCCCCCGTGCGGTCGAGGAAGCCGGTGTTGATGAAGACGATCCGGTCCTTCACCGCTGCGATGCAGGCGGCGAGGTTGGCGCTGGTCCGCCGTTCCTCGTCCATCACGCCGACCTTCACCGTATGGCGCGGCAGGCCCAGCAGGTCCTCCACCGCGTTGAACAGGTCGTTGGTGAAGGCACATTCCTCGGACCCGTGCATCTTGGGCTTCACGATGTAGATCGAGCCCTCGCGCGAATTGCGGAACCGGCCCTTCCCCGCGACGTCCAGCGCACCGATCGCGCTGGTTATCGCGGCGTCCATGATCCCCTCGGGAATCTCGCTGCCGTCGGCCAGCAGGATTGCCGGATTGGTCATAAGATGGCCGACGTTGCGCACGAACAGCAGGCTGCGGCCGGGCAAGGTCAAGTCGCCCCACTCGCGGTCGGGAGCCAGCTCGCGGGTCAGGGTCTTGCCGCCCTTGTCGAAGGTTTCCGCCAGATCGCCGCGGATCACGCCGAGCCAGTTGCGGTAGGCGAGCAGCTTGTCCTCGGCATCGACCGCGGCGATCGAGTCCTCGAGGTCGACGATCGTCGTCAGCGCCGATTCGAGCACGATGTCGGCGATGCCCGCCGGGTCGGTCGCGCCGATCGGATGGGCGCGGTCGAGGACGAGTTCGATGTGCAGGCCGTTGTTGCAGAGCAGGAGCCCCCCGTCCTTACGGCCGGCGAACTGGCTGGGGTCGCATAGGCCGGGCATGCCCTCGCCGTCCCAGTCGGACCAGCTCGTGCCGTCGAGCGGCACGACGAGGTCGAGGAAGGCGCGGCCGGCGCGGATCACCGCGGCGCCCCGCTCGGCATCGTAGCCACCCGGCCGGGCCGGCGGCGCATCGAGCGCGTCGGTGCCGTAATAGGCATCGTAGAGGCTGCCCCAGCGGGCGTTCGCGGCGTTCAGGAGGAAGCGGGCGTTGAGCACCGGTACGACCAACTGCGGTCCGGCCAGACCCGCGATCTCGCGGTCCACGTTTTCCGTCGTTACCGCGAACGGAGCCGGCTCCGGCACGAGATAGCCGATCTCGCGCAGGAAGGCCTCGTATTCGTCCTGGTCGAGCGGCTTGCCCGCGCGTTCGACGTGCCAGGCGTCGATCCGGGCCTGGAGTTCGTCGCGCTTGGCCAGCAGGGCGCGGTTGCGGGGTGTGAAGGCGGTCACGAGGTCGGCAAAGCCCGACCAGAACGCCGCCGCGTCGCGCCCCAGCGGGGCCAGCACTTCACTGTCGACGAATGCCGCCAGCTGCGCATCGACCTTCAATCCGGAGCGTTCGACCCGTTCGTTCATTTCCATCCACCATTGCTTGCGCCGCGCGGACAATCGCGCAGTCCTGTTGAAACGTCGAGCCCTGGGGGAGGAACGGGCAGGGCTATGGCGCAAGTCCGCGGCCTTGGCAACGCGGCGCGGCGGAAATCCGCTTGTCCCAAGCTCGGACGAATCATGGTTACTTGACGGTTAACAGCTCTTGCGTGGAACGCCTGAGGGGGCGCATACATTCCACACAAGAATGGGATCGACCAAACGCATGTTCCGCAAGATCGGCCGGCTATTCGTGATCAAGACGCGCCTCGAGGCGTTCATGATCATCTATGCCCTCGCCTTGGGCGCGGTCGAACGCGGCAGCGTCTACCTGACGCGGTTCCCGGGCTTCGGCGGCAAGCTGCTGTTCCTGGCCTGCACCGGCGCGGTGTTCATGGCCGGGGGCAAGATCCTCGATTGCCTGAAATACGAACAGGCCAAGCGCGAGGCCGAGGCGAGCTAATCACTCTCCGCTTTAGGAATTGGCCTAGGCTGGAGCGAGAATGGCGGGCTTCGAGAACCGGCGCGCAGCGTACTTCAGTACGTGAGCACCGGAAGCGCAGAAGACTGCCGTTCGCAGCCCTGCATAGGCCAATTCCCAAAGCGGAGAGTAGGGCGATTCTGTTGCTAGGCTCGCCCCCAGCCCCCGGAGTCCGTTCTGTTGCCCGGTCGGCCCGACCGCGTTCTAACTTTGTAACTTCAGGGCGTTAGCCCCTAGAATTACGCCGCGAGAGCAAGTGCTTCGTTGTCGTTGGCACTTATGAGTTTTGAGCCTTGAACGGGTTACTCAGCCCGGGTGAAAACAACGCTTTTCAACACACGTCGATCCTAGTTCGGCCCCGTCATTACCCCTGTGACAACCAGGGCC
>JBQCGM010000125.1:0-10800 GCA_051955585.1 Novosphingobium sp. | reverse complement strand
GCTCCGCTCCTCGCGATGACCAGGCGTTGTGAGGCGACTGCGCCTCCCTACCCCCAGATCGCCTCGGCCGCCGCCAGCGCATTGGCGCCGCGCCCGCCGAGTTCGGCGGTCAGCAACTTGAGCCGGTAGGTCCACAGGTGGAGCGGATGCTCCAGCGTCATACCCATCGCGCCGAGGAACTGGTGATAGTCGTAGCCGACCCGCTTGGCCGCCTCCTGGGCATGCAGCGCGGCGAGAGCGGCGTCGCCGGCATCGCCGGTCCCAGCGGCGCGCAGGGCCAGCCAGTAGACGCCGTTGGTCGCGACCTGGGCTTCGGCCAGGCGGTGGCGCAGCGCCTGGAAGGTGGCGATCGGACGGCCGAACTGCTGGCGCTCGGTCACATAGGTGGTCACGCTCTGCAGCGCGGCGGCGAGCAGGCCGGCAGCCTCGGCGGCGAGCGCGACGCGCCAGGCGCGCAGCACTTCGGCGGCGGCAACGTCATGGGCGCGGGCATCGCCCGGCACTTCGGTCAGGTAGGCGACGGGGTAGCCGTAAAGCACCTCCTCCGCATCGCGCACTTGCGCTTCGGCGGCGGTGAAGCTGCGCACTCCGGAGGCCCCGACGACGACGACGGTCGCGCCGGGCCCCAAGAAGCGCACCGGCTTCCGCAGATCACCCTCCTCGACCAGGCACAGCGGCCGGGGCAGCTCGGGATCGATCAGCGGGCGGACCAGCGAGCTGGCGGCAGCCTCGACCGCGAAGGGCAACCGGGCCAGCCGCTCGACCACCAGCGCGGCGGTAACGGCGCCGAGCTCTTCGATCGCCATGACGTCGAGGAAGCCGTTCTCGACCAGTTCGGCGTCGAGTTCGTCGCTGGTCAGGGCAAAGGAGATGTCGTGCAGCGGGACGCTGGCATAGGGCTTGGTCAGGCCGTCGACGAAGTCGAGGATCTGGGTCTGGTCCTCGTTCAGGGCGAGATGCATATCAGGTCGTTCCCAAAAAACCGCCGTTCGTCTCGAGCGAAGTCGAGAGACGGGAGTTTGGCGCAACGTGTCTCGACTGACGACAGCATGTCGGCAGTTCATCCTGAGCCCGCCGAAGGGCTCGACACGAACGGGTGGGGTGTGCGGAGAAAATCATTGGCTACCGCGGCTCCCGGGGAAGGCCAAGCACGTCGCCGGCGATGATGTTGAGTTGGATCTCCGCCGCGCCAGAGGCGATGCCGGCGACAATCCCGCGCTGATGGTGCATCTGGAGGTAGTCACTGCCGCCGGCCAGCGCCTCGGGCACGTGCTCGACCACGAATTCGCTCACCGCCCGCTCGCACTGCACCGTGGCATAGCGCGCCGAGCTGCTCTCGCCCCCGATCGGCAGGCCATCGACCCGCTTCTGGACGATCGCATAGATCGCGGTTCGCGCCGCCTCGCACAGCGCGGCGCAGCGGGCGGCCTCGATCTTCACCTCGGGCCGGGCCCAGTCGCCGCTGTCCTTGAGTATCCCCACCGCCCGGTCGAGCGCCTTGCGCGCCAGGTGGTAGCGCGGGATACCCAAGCGCTCGTTCTGCAAGGAATAGGAGATGATCTCCCAGGCCTGGCCCTCCTCGCCGAAGCGCTGGGTGGCGGGGACGATCACATCGTCGAAGAACACCTCGTGGATGTCGCCCTCGCCGATCAGGCTGGGGATCTGGCGCACGGTGATGCCCGGCGTGTCCATCGGCACCAGCAGGATGGTGATGCCGCGCTTGCGGTCGTCGCTGGTGCGGGTCAGCAGGAAGCACGTGTCGGCCAGTCCGGCGTAGGAGGTCCAGATCTTTTGCCCGTTGACGCGGTAGCTATCGCCTTCCAGCACGGCGCGGGTCCGCAGCGAGGCTAGGTCCGAGCCCGAGTTCGGCTCGGAGAAGCCCTGGCACCACAGCATCTCGCCTTTCGCGATCTGCGGCAGGTAGCGGGCCTTCTGCTCGTCGGTGCCGTAGCGGGCGATCGTCGGGCCGATCCAGTTGACGTTCATGTACTGGCCGCCGCGCGGCTCGCCCCATTCCCACATCACCTCGGCCAGGATCTGCTGCTCCCACGGGCCCAGCCCCTCGCCGCCGAGGTCCTTGGGCCAGTGCGGGAACAGCAGGCCGTTCTCGGCGAGCTTGCGGCAGAACCCGCGGGCGAACTCGGTCAGCGCCGGGCTGGCCGGGCCGTGCTTGGAGAAAGCCTCCCAGTCGTCGGGCAGTTCCGCCCGCAGAAAGGCATGGAGCTTCTCGCGAAACGCGCCCTGCTCCTCGGTCCAGTCGAAATCCATCGGCTCTGTAGCTCCCTTGCGGCCCCGTTAGCACGCCGTCCGGGCCGGGCAAGTGGGCGCGCTTGCGCCGGGGCGGTATTGCCCGCTAAGCGCCGCCCCATGAGCGACAAGAGCTTCACTCCCCTGGCGACCCTCGCCGAACTGCCGATGGAGGGCAAGCAGGTGGTCAGGGTCGGGCGGAGTCCGATCCTGCTGTGCCGGACCGAGGAGGGGATCTTCGCGCTCCGCAACGAATGCAGCCACGCCTATGCCGAGCTCGACTGCGGGCGGGTGCGCGACGGCTGGATCATGTGCCCGCTCCACGGCGCCCGCTTCGACCTCGAAACCGGCGAGGCGCTGAAGGGACCGGCCACCGAACCGGTCGAGACCTTCGCGGTGCGGCTGGCGGGCGAGACCATCGAGGTGGCGGTTTAGCCCCCTCCCCGCTTGACCTGAGGGCGAAATCTCCGAAAGAGCGGGGCGAACCTTCCAGCACTCAGGATCACCGTGAGCGAACAGACCGACCTCGAAGCCCTGCGCAGCGAAGTGCGCGCCTGGCTCGACGCCAACAAGCCCCGGGGCTGGCGCGAACGCAGCGCCACCCAGGACGACTTCGTCAAAACCCAGCGCGACTGGTTCAGGAAGCTCGTCGAGGGCGGCTACGCCATTCCGCATTGGCCGGCCAAGTGGCCTGGCGGCGGGCGCAGCCTGGCCGAGCAGAAGGTGATCTACGAGGAACTGGCCAAGGCCGACTGCCCGCGCCTGTTGCTCTCCTTCGTCTCCACCTACCACGCCTTCGCCACGCTGCATGAGTGCTGCAGCCAGGAGCAGCAGGACTACTACCTGCCGCGCATCCTCGAGGGCGAGACCTGGTGCCAGGGCTTCTCCGAGCCCAATGCCGGATCCGACCTCGCCTCGCTCAAGTGCAAGGCAGAGCTGGTCTCGCGGCCCGAGGGCGACGTCTACGTGGTCAACGGCCAGAAGATCTGGTCGACCATGGCCCAGTTCGCCGACAAGTGCCTGCTGCTGGTCCGCACCTCCAGCGACGGGCCGAAGCAGGCGGGCATCACCTACCTGATCATGGACATGAAGGCGCCCGGCGTCTCGGTCCGCCCGATCCACCAGATCCAGGGCGACGAGGAATTCGCCGAGATCTTCCTAGACAACGTCGAGATCCCGGTCAGCGACCGCATCGGCGAAGAGGGCAAGGGTTGGGCCTATGCCCAGGCCACCCTCTCCTCCGAGCGCGGTCTGACGCTGATGGAGCTGTCCTACCGGATGCGCGGCGCGGCCTGGCGGCTCGCCGACCTGATCCGCGAGAACGGCCGCGAGGACGATGCCGGGGTGCTGCGCGACTTCGGCCAGCTGATCACCCAGCTCGACGCCGCCACCGCGATCGCCGACCAGTTCCTCGAGAACCGGATCAACGGGATCGAGGGGATCGGCGACGCCTCGATCGTCAAGAACACCTACGCCCGCGCCCTGCGCGACTATTCGCGGCTCGGCGTGCGGCTCGGCGGGATCGAGGAGCAATACGTCAAGCCGATCACCTTCGGCGACCTCAACACCGGCAACTGGATGGCGGACTTCATGAACTCCTACGCCTGGACCATCGCCGGCGGCAGCGACGAGATCCAGCGCAAGATCATTGCCGAGCGGATGCTGAACATGCCCAAGGAACCGAAGGGGTGGGTGCTGTGATCGAACGTCAGGAGCTCCACGACTCTGCCGCCAAGGCGTTCCCGACCGACGCGCTGAAGCCCGACCGCGACGCCTCGTGGCAGCTCGTCACCGAGATGGGCTGGCTGATGCTCTCGCTGAGCGAAGAGGCCGGCGGCCTCGGCCTCGGCCGCGATGCGGCGGCGGCGATCCACTACGAGCACGGCAAGGCGCTCGGCACCGCGCCGCTGATCCCGGCGATGGCGACCGCGGCCGCCTTCGGCGCGGCGACCGAGCTGGCCGACCAGGCCGGCTGGATCGAGCGCGTCACCACCGGCGAATTCGTGACCACCAACCTGCGCGCCGGCAACCTGACCGGCGACGAGGGAACGCTGAGCGGCACGCTTCCGGCGGTGCCCGACGCCGACATGGCCAGCCATGTCATGCTCGCCAACCCGGGCCGGGCCGCGCTGGTCCCGCTCGACGCGCCGGGAGTCACGGTGACCGAGCGCAAGCTGTGGGACCAGAGCCGCCGCCTCTTCGACGTGACGCTCGATCACTATGCGATCGACCCCGCGCTGGTCATGGCTAGCGGCGACGCGGCCGAGGCGCTGACGCGGCGGCTCAAGGGCGACATGATCCTCGCCCTCGCCGCGGATTCGCTCGGCGGCGCCAACACGATCCTGAACCTCACGGTCGAATACCTGAACACGCGCAAGCAATTCGACCGCCCGCTCGGCATGTTCCAGGCGCTGCAGCACCGCTGCGCCGACCTCAAGGTGCTGATCGGCGCGGCCGAGGCCCTGCTGTGGTCGCGCGCCGCCAAACCCGACGCGCCGATGGTCGAGATCGGCGGACTCAAGGCCCATGCGGCCGAGGTCTACCGCTGGGTCTGCGAGGAGGCGGTCCAGCTCCACGGCGGCGTCGGGCTGACCGAGGAGTTCTACCCGCACCTCTTCCTCAAGCGCGCCAACCTCAACGTCCAGATCGGCGGCGACAACGACATGTGGCGCGAACTGGTCGGGCGGGAGGCGCTGGAAACGGCGGCTTGAACCTGTGCCCTCGCGACGGCGGGGGCCTCAGGCCAATGGGCTCGACCGCGGGAAGTCCCTCGCTTTCGCGGGGCGCGGGCATGGTCGGCGCGGTCTCATTCCACCCCGATCACCAGCGCCCCATCGCCCTCGTCGATCTTCACCGTCGCGCCATCGGGGATCTCCCCGCCGAGCAGCTTCTCGGCCAGCGGATCCTGCAGATAGCGCTGCACCGCGCGCTTCAGCGGCCGCGCGCCGTAGACCGGATCGTAGCCGACCCGGCCCAGCCAGCGCTTGGCCGCCTCGGTGAGGTCGAGCACGATCTTGCGGTCCTTCAGCAGGCGGGCAACACGGCTTACCTGGATCTCCACGATCGGCGCCATGTGCTCCACGCCCAGGCGGTGGAACAGGATGATCTCGTCGAGCCGGTTGAGGAACTCCGGGCGGAAATGCCCGCGCACGATTTCCATCACCTGCGGTTCGACGCTCTCGACGTCCTGCCCTTCCTCCAGGTTGGCCAGGTACTGGCTGCCGAGGTTGGAGGTCAGGATGATCAGCGTATTGGTGAAATCCACCTGCCGACCCTGCCCGTCGGTCAGACGCCCGTCGTCGAGCACCTGGAGCAGGACGTTGAACACGTCGGCGTGGGCCTTCTCGACCTCGTCGAACAGCACGACCTGGTAGGGCCGGCGCCGCACCGCCTCGGTCAGGACGCCGCCCTCGTCGTAGCCGACATAGCCCGGAGGCGCGCCGATCAGGCGGCTGACGGAATGCTTCTCCATGAAGTCCGACATGTCGATGCGGACCATCGCGTTGTCGTCGTCGAACAGGAAGCCCGCCAAGGCCTTCGTCAGCTCGGTCTTGCCGACGCCGGTGGGCCCTAGGAACAGAAACGAGCCGAGCGGCCGGTTGGGATCCTGCAGGCCGGCGCGGGCGCGGCGGACCGCCTTGGAAACGGCGCTCACCGCATCCTTCTGGCCGATCACCCGCTGGCCCAGCGTCTCTTCCATGTGCAGCAGCTTCTCGCGCTCGCCTTCCATCATCCGGTCAACCGGGATGCCGGTCCAGCGGCTGACGACTGCGGCGATGTCCTCGCTGGTCACCTCCTCGCGCAGCAGGGCATTGTTGGCCTGCCCTTCGGCTTCGGAAAGTTGGCGTTCGAGCTCGGGAATGCGGCCATAGGCCAGCTCTCCCGCCTTGGCGAGATCGCCGCTTCGCTGCGCCTGGTCGAGCTCGATCCGCGCGGCGTCGAGCTGCTCCTTGATCTTGCCCTCGGCGGCGATCTTGTCGCGCTCGTTCTGCCAGCGGGTGGTGAGCTCGGCCGACTGCTGCTCGAGGTTGGCCAGCTCCTCGCGCAGGGCGGCGAGGCGGTCCTTCGAGGGCTGGTCGGTCTCCTTGGCGAGCGCCATCTCCTCGATCTTGAGCTGGATGATCCGCCGGTCGAGGTTCTCGATCTCCTCGGGCTTGGATTCGACCTCCATCCGGATGCGGCTGGCGGCCTCGTCCATCAGGTCGATCGCCTTATCGGGCAGGAAGCGGTCGGCGATGTAGCGGTGCGACAGCGTCGCCGCGGCGACGATCGCGCTGTCGGCAATGCGCACGCCGTGGTGCAACTCGTAGCGGTCCTTGAGGCCGCGCAGGATCGAGATCGAATCCTCGACCGTGGGCTCGCCGACAAAGACCGGCTGGAAGCGCCGCTGCAGCGCCGGATCCTTCTCGACGTACTTCTGGTACTCATCGAGCGTGGTTGCGCCGATGCAGTGCAGCTCACCCCGCGCGAGGGCGGGTTTCAGCAGATTGGAGGCATCCATCGACCCTTCGGAGGCGCCCGCGCCGATCAGCGTATGCATCTCGTCGACGAACAGGATGATCTCGCCCTCGGCGCCTTTCACCTCGTCGAGCACGGCTTTCAGCCGTTCCTCGAACTCGCCGCGGTACTTCGCGCCGGCGATCAGCGCGCCCATGTCGAGCGCCATCAGGCGGCGGTCCTTGAGGCTGTCAGGCACGTCGCCGTTGGCGATGCGCAGCGCCAGGCCCTCGGCGATCGCTGTCTTGCCGACGCCGGGCTCTCCGATCAGCACGGGGTTGTTCTTGGTCCGCCGGGCGAGGATCTGCACCGTCCGGCGGATCTCCTCATCGCGGCCGATGACCGGATCGAGCTTGCCGTCGCGCGCGGCCTGCGTCAGGTCGCGGGCGTATTTCTTCATCGCCTCGTAGCTTTCCTCGGCCGAGGCGGAATCGGCGGTGCGGCCGCCGCGCAGCTGCGTGATCGCCGCCTCGAGCGCCTGAGGGGTGACGTTGGCGCCCTTGAGCGCCTGGCCGGCCGCGGTGGTGGTCGCGAGGCTTAGCGCGACGAGGATGCGCTCGACGGTGACGAAGCTGTCCCCCGACTTGGCGGCGATCTGCTCAGCCTGGTCGAGGATGCGCACCGCATCGTTATCGAGGCCGGGCGTTTGCTGCGCCCCGCCCCCCGACACTGCCGGGATCTTGGCGAGCGCCTTGTCCACTTCCTGCACCGCGATCGGCGCGGAGCCGCCCGCGCGCTGGATCAGGCCGGCGGCCATGCCCTCGCTATCCTCGAGCAGGGCCTTGAGCAGGTGCTCGGGCGTGATCCGCTGATGGCTCATGCGGATCGCCACGGTCTGGGCCGACTGGAGGAAGCCCTTGGCGCGGTCGGTGAACTTTTCGAGATTCATGGCTGCGTGCTCTCCTGTTGCCCCGACAGATAGTGTGGCCATTTGGTCACACAAGCCCCGAGGCGATTTTTCCGGCCCGATGCTTGGCCTCTTCGCCTGGCCCGCATATGACCTGCGTCACGAAATCCATGAGGAGAGGTCCGTGGCCAAGTTTACCCCCGAGCAAGCCGCCAGCATCGCCGCGATCAAGCAGGTGATCTACGAATGGGGCGACGAGCTGGACATGAACTCCGGCCTGCAGATGACCGCCAAGGACATCCTGACCAGGGACGTCCGCTACAACGTCGCCGGCCAGTGGCGCGAAGGGCTCGAGGCGACCCAGGCGTTCTACGACGGCCGGCGCGAGCAGCTCGGCGACAATGCCCCGGTCATGCGCCACCTGCTGACCAACCTGCGGATCAAGTTCACCGGCGAGGATAGCGCCGAAGTGACTTACCAGCTTCTCTTTTTCGCCGCGACCGGCACACCCCCGTTCGTCGGCAAGGCCGACCCGCTCGCGGTCGCCGACGTCCGCATGGAAACCCGCCGCGAGGCGGACGGCCACTGGCGCATCTCGCTGTTCGATAGCGGCCAGGTGTTCCAGCGGGGGTGAGGCCGCCTTCGAGGAACCAGTACGCATTCGTCATTGCGAGGGGCGAAGCCCCGCGGCAATCCAGGGCCACAATGCTGCCGCCCTGGATTGCTTCGCTTCGCTCGCAATGACGAACTTAAGGTCAGGGCTGATGTCATTCAGCCGAAACGAACCTTTCTGTCTTTAAGCTGCAAGCAATAACCGGCCATCTAGCCTCGACTTACATAGGCTGAGGGAGTGGCGTTGATGAAGCGGATGGCCTGGACGCTGGGGCTCGGACTAGTCGCCACCCCCATCGTCGCGATCGCCCAGTCGGCATCGCCGATTGCCCCTACCGCCCAGGGCGACGTCTCGGTCACGATCTACAACAACAACCTCGCCCTCGTGCAGGACATCCGCCAGGTCAGCCTGAACCAGGGCAAGTCGCGCCAGGAATTCCCTGACGTTTCCGCCCAGATCCGGCCCGAGACGGTGACTCTGTCGGGCGACGGCTTCGGCGTGGTCGAACAGAACTTCGACTACGACCTGCTCTCCCCCTCGGCACTGATGACCAAGGCGGTCGGCCAGACCGTCACCCTGCTCCGCACCAATCCCGCGACCGGCGCCGAAACGCGCGAGCGCGCCACCGTGCTGGCGGCGAACGGCGGCGTGGTGCTCAAGATCGGCGACCGGATCGAGATCCTGCGCGACGACGGGCTGCCGGTCCGGGTGATCTTCGATTCGATCCCGCCGAACCTGCGCGCGCGGCCGACGCTGAGCGTCACGCTCGATGCCGAGCGATCGGGTTCGCGCCCGCTCACTCTGAGCTACCTGACCCCGGGAATGAGCTGGAAGTCCGACTATGTCGCGCTGTTCGACGAGCGCGCGGGCAAGATCGACGTCCAGGGCTGGATCACCCTGAACAACTCCACCGGGACCACTTATTCGAACGCCCGCACCCTGCTGGTGGCGGGGAACGTCGGCCAGGTCCAGCAGGGCTACAACCCGCGGTTCGGCTCGCGCATGCCCCCGCCGCCGCGCGGTAACGTCCCCGGAATCGAGACGGCGGGCCGCGAGCGGCTCGGCGATTTCTACGTCTACCCGATCGAGGGCCGCACCACGATCGCCAATGCCCAGACCAAGCAGGTCTCGTTCCTCGACGCCAGCGGCGTACCGGCACGCAAGGGTTACGAGTTCCAGAACGGCTGGCTCGGCGCACAGAGCGAGGCGCAGAGCGCGGCCTCGGTGCTGAAATTCTCCAGCGCTCGCGCCCAGGGGATCGGCGATGCCCTGCCCGCCGGCACGGTCCGCGTCTACATGCGCGACACGCGCGGCCAGGCACAGTTCATCGGCGAGAGCGAGATCCCGCACACGCCGGGCGGCTCCAGCCTGGCCCTGCGCACCGGCGACGCCTTCGACGTCAAGGTCCAGCCGGTGGTCGAGAAGCGCGAGCCGGTGACCTATGACGTCTGGCGGTCCTATTCGAGCTGGCAGGTGACCTACCACGACGGCAAGCCAGCTGAGAGCTACGTCGAGGGCGGCTACACCGTGCCGCGCACCTTCTATCGCACCCAGATGAAATACGTCGTCACCAACGCCAAGCCGGAGCCAGTGACGGTCGACGTCGTTCAGAACGGCCTCGGCCAATGGTGGTGGTGGCGCGGGCTGCGGATCGGCGACGAGTCCATCAAGGGCGTGCAGGAAAGCTTCGACACCCGCCGCTGGGAGGTGCCGGTGCCGGCCAATGGCAAGACCGAGCTGACCGTCACCTTCATCACGCCCTGGTGAGCGTGCTCCGCCACCTCCTTTTCAGATCACTTCGTCATCCCCGCGAAAGCGGGGACCCATCTCGGGTGGGTTCCGTCCTGGGCAAGCCTATCAGATGGATTCCCGCCTTCGCGGGGATGACGAGCCTTTTGGGGCTGAGCGCCCCCGCGTTCGCCGCCCCTCCCGTCATCCTCTCCGCCGCGCCGGACAAAGTCGCGGTCACGCTCTACCGCGATCCCAACCGGGGAGACGGCGCGATCGACCGCAGCGATCCGTCATCCTTCGCGCTGATCGTCGAGACCCGCACGGTCACCCTGCCGCCGGGCGAAACCGTGGTCCGCTTCGAAGGCGTCGCCAGCGGCATCGTCCCGCAGTCGGCGATCCTGTTCGGCACCGACCCGCGCGAGCGTAACCGC
This sequence comes from Novosphingobium sp., assembly GCA_051955585.1. Lineage (GTDB taxonomy): Bacteria > Pseudomonadota > Alphaproteobacteria > Sphingomonadales > Sphingomonadaceae > Novosphingobium. The sequence goes on along the minus strand of JBQCGM010000125.1, from coordinate 434 downwards.
GATGCCGCGCTGCTGTCGCAGAAGGGCCTGGTCGATGCATTCACCGGCCAGCGGGTGATCCTCAGGCGCACCGATCCCGCCACCGGCAAGGTCACCGAAGAGGCCGCGACGGTCCGCTCCGCCGCCGACCGGATGATCGTCACGACCGAGCGTGGCAGCGAGGCGGTCTATTGCTCGGGGCTCAACCAGACGGTGATCTATCCCGGCGCCCCGGCGACGCTTTCGGCCAAGCCGGTGCTGTCGATGACCACCAAGGACCAGCCGGGCGGCAAGACGACGATTACCCTGGCCTACCTCGCCACCGGGTTCGACTGGGACGCGACCTACGTCGGGACCCTGGCGCCCGATGGCCGCTCGCTGGCCCTGCTCGGCTGGCTGACCATGGCCAGCGGCGACGATACCACCTTTCCAGAAGCGACCGCCGCCGCCGTCGC
>JBQCGM010000124.1:0-4475 GCA_051955585.1 Novosphingobium sp. | reverse complement strand
GGGCGGGCGCGGGCGCGGGGGGGGGGGGGGGTGCGGGGGGAGGGCCCGATCAACCCCCCTCCCCTGCCGGGGGGGGGTGGGGGGGGGGCATGTCGCAGGCGAACGCCGCGCTTGCCCGACAGGCCCCACCCCCGGCCCCTCCCCTGAAGGGGAGGGGAGATGGGGTCCCTGCGAAGGCCACCTATCCCCGCCCACCCTCGGCGGGATCGTCGAGGCTATAGCCGAGGCCGCGGATCGTGGTGATCACGTCGGCTCCCAGCTTCTTGCGGATGCGGGTGACGAAGACCTCGATCGTATTGGAATCGCGGTCGAAATCCTGGTCGTAGATATGCTCGATCAGCTCGGTACGGCTGACGACCTTGCCCTTGTGGTGAAGCAGGTACGACAGCAACTTGTATTCCTGCGCGGTCAGCTTGACCGGCTCGCCGTTCAGCGTGACCCGGCCCGAGCGGGTATCGAGCCGGACGTCGCCGGCGATCAGTTCGGACGAGGAGTTGCCCGAAGCACGGCGGATCAGCGCGCGCAGGCGGGCGATCAGCTCTTCGGTCTGGAACGGCTTGGCCAGGTAATCGTCGGCGCCGGCATCGAGGCCCGCGACCTTGTCCGACCAGGAATCGCGCGCCGTCAGGACCAGGACCGGGAAGGTCCGCCCTTCCTTGCGCCACATGCCGAGCACGGTCAGCCCGTCGATCTCGGGCAGGCCGAGGTCGAGGATCACGGCGTCGTAATCCTCGGTCGAGCCCATGAAATGCCCGTCCTCGCCGTCGACCGACAGGTCGACCGCATAGCCGGTCTGCTCGAGCGTGGACTTGAGCTGCTTGCCGAGGGTCGGTTCGTCCTCGACGATCAGGATGCGCATTACGGAGTTCCCCTGTGGCAGCGGATGCAAGAAGTCGCGGGAGAGATGGGGCGAAAGGCGCAGGGGGTCAAGCTGGCGGGCCGGGTCAGCGACTTTGCCTGAGGATCTGCCCCGAGCGCGCATCGACGTCGACGAAGACCACGCGGCCGTCGCGGATGAACTTGAGCCGGTAGGCCAGCGCCGCGGGATCGTACTCGGGCCCGAGGTACTCCATCCCCTGCATCCGCGGGAGGATCTGCTGCTCGATCTCGCGCAGCGAGCGCACCGCGCCCTCGCGCATGTCACGGCGGACCTGGCCCTGGGCATCCCCGGGCGCGGCCAGGGCAGGCACGGCGGGGAGGCTGAGAGCCATTAAAAGAGTGGCGACAAGACGCTTCATAGTGCCGCTTTGCCTAAGCCCTTCGCCTTGAACAAGCGGTGAATGTGCGGTTGCGGCATTGCCAAGATCGCCGCCCCGCGGCTACGGCGCGCCCATGGCCGCCGCACCGATACTCTCCTGGGAAGGCCTCGGACTCGTCCAGGGTTCGGGGTGGCTGTTCCGCGATCTCGACATCCACGTCGCCCCGCGCGATCGGCTGGCGCTGATCGGGCGCAACGGCGCGGGCAAGACCACGTTGCTCAAGCTGCTGGCGGGCGAGATCGAGGCGGACAAGGGCAAGCGGTCGGTCCAGCCCGGTACCCGGATCGTCACGCTGGAGCAGGACCCGTTCTTCACGGGCTATGCCACGCTGATGGACTTCGCGCTCCACGGCGACGATGCCCCGCCGCGGCATGAGGTCGAGGCGATCGCCGGCCAGCTCGGCATCGACATGACCCGCTCGGCGGACAGCGCCTCGGGCGGCGAGCGGCGCCGCGCCGCGCTGGCCCGCGCGCTGGCCTCCGAGCCCGACCTGCTGCTGCTCGACGAGCCGACCAACCACCTCGACCTTGCCGCGATCGACTGGCTGGAGGACTGGCTGACCCGCTACAAGGGCGCCTTCGTGGTGATCAGCCACGACCGGACCTTCCTGACCCGCCTGACCAGGGCCACGCTGTGGCTCGACCGCGGCAATATCCGCCGCAAGGACGTCGGCTTCGGCGGCTACGAGGCCTGGATGGAGCAGGTCTACGCCGAGGAGGCCCGCGCCGCCGACAAGCTCGACGCCAAGCTCAAGATCGAGGCGCACTGGCTGGAACGCGGCGTCACCGCGCGGCGCAAGCGCAACCAGGGCCGGCTGGAAAAGCTGTGGGAGATGCGCGCCCAGCGCGCCGCCATGCTCCAGCCCCAGGGCGCGGCGAAGCTCGGCCTGGCCAGCGACGACACCAAGACCAAGGCGGTGATCGTCGCCGACAAGGTGACCAAGAAATTTGGCGACCGCCCGATCATCAAGGACTTCACCCTGCGGATCACCCGCGGCGACCGGATCGGCGTGGTTGGGGCCAACGGCGCGGGCAAGACCACCCTGCTCAAGCTCCTGACCGGCGAGCTGGCCCCCGACGAGGGCACGATCACCCTGGCCAAGACGCTGGACGGGGTCGTGATCGACCAGCAGCGCAGCCTGATGGCGCCCGACAAGCGCGTCCGCGACGTCCTGGCCGAGGGCGGGGACTGGATCGACGTGCGCGGGGTCCGCAAGCATATCCAGGGCTATCTCAAGGACTTCCTGTTCGATCCGAACATGGTCGAGGCCAAGGTCGGCACGCTCTCCGGCGGCGAGCGCTCGCGGCTGCTGCTGGCGCGGGAATTCGCCCGGAAATCGAACCTGCTGGTGCTCGACGAGCCGACCAACGACCTCGACCTCGAAACGCTCGACCTGCTCCAGGAAGTGATCTCGGACTACGACGGCACGGTCCTGATCGTCAGCCACGACCGCGACTTCCTCGACCGCACGGTGACCGTGACCCTGGGCCTCGACGGCTCGGGCACGGTCGACGTCGTCGCCGGCGGCTATGCCGACTGGGAAAAGCAGCGCAAGGTGCGCACCGCGCCGGCCAAGGCCGCCAAGCCCGTTACCGAGACCGCGCCCCCTCCCCCGCCACCGCGCAAGGGCAAGCTCTCCTACAAGGACCAGCGCGACTACGATCTGCTGCCGGCGCGGATCGAGGAACTGGAGGCGGCGATCCGGCGCGACGAAGAGGCCCTGCACGATCCGGCGCTCTACTCCCGCGATCCGAAAAAATTCGCGGCCTTGACCAATGCCGTGGCCAAGGCCCGCGCCGACAAGGAAGCGGCCGAAGAACGCTGGCTGGAGCTGGCGGAGTTGGCCGAGGGCTGAAGCCGGAACAGGGACCAAGTGGACACGGTGGACAGTGTCCTGAGGAAAAGGTGTCAGCCCCCGTCAGCCCCTGTGACCTTGCGTGACCTGCCGTCATCCGGCAGCCGGTAGAATTTCGCCACCCGGTCCAGCGCAAGGCCCAGCACCAGCTTGCCGCTGCGCGCCGGCCAGGCCAGGGCGCGCTCGGCATCGGGCAGGCCTTCGCCCGCACAGACGACGCGCCAGAGGATGTCACACAGTCCCGGCCCAGCCGCTGCGATCGCGCCGTCGAAACGGTCCTTCGCGGCGATCTGGCGTTCGGTCGGGGCAAGGCCGCGCTCGCCGCCGGCGATGCGCACCGGATCCCAGCGCGAGGTGACGGAAGGGGCGAGTTGCGCGCGCTCCCAGTCCGCACGCAATGTCTCCCCCGCGGCGAAACGGCGGTCCGAAAGATGGCCCCGCGCGTGAAGCCAGGTGAGCGGGCTTTCGGCCAAGTTGACGGTTATGCTGCGCCCTCCCGTGCGCGGCGGACGGCGTGTCGGGCCTTCATTGGTCAATTCGCGTTCGACGAGATGGCGGTTCATGGGGCGCTCTCCTTCGTGGCGAATCGCGGCTTGCCAAATCCACGCGGTTGTAGGAAAGCATAAAAACCAAATCGGTTAGGAGCCGCCATGATCAACCGCATCCGCGACATCCGCAAGGAAAAGCGCCTCACCCTGGCCGACGTGGCCGCCCGCTGCGTTCCCGCCACCACGGCGCAAACGATCGGTCGGCTCGAGACCGGTACGCGCAACCTCTCGCTGGTCTGGATGAACCGCATCGCCAAGGCGCTCGAGGTCGATCCCGAACTGCTGGTCCGCGGCGAGCAGGCCGAACAACCGCAGTTGATCGCCCGGTTCACGGATACGGGCGCCGAGGCGCTCTCCACGCCCCGCGACGCGATCCTGCCCACGACGCTAGCTGGTGGCGACCGCGTCGTCGCGATGGCGATCGAAAGCAGCGCAGGCGAATATCGCGCCGGGGACCAGGTCTGGCTGCGCCAGCTCGATGACGAGGATTTCGCCAAGGCGCTCAACCGCGACGTCCTCGCCCCCCGCCCCGGCGGTCGCTTCGCCTTCGGGCGGATGATCGACCGCAGCGGCAGCAAGATCGCCCTGCTCCCCCCCGGCGCCGGCTCGCGCCAGGTGGTGATCGATGGCCCGGCTTGGCTCGGCGTCGCCGAAATGCTCGTGCGGAAGCTTTGAGCGCTCAGCATTCCACTACCCAATTCGTCATTCCCGCGAAGCCGAGGATCCACCTCCCGAGCGTCCCACAAGATGCAGCGTCAGGAGATGGATCCTCGGCTTCCCGGGAATGACGAAGCGTTGAGGTACGGCCGATGT
>JBQCGM010000123.1:0-23627 GCA_051955585.1 Novosphingobium sp. | reverse complement strand
GAAATGGAGGCGTGGCCATACGCCCCAGAATATCTGGGTTGTAAAAGCAAATCCAGCCTCTACACCTAGATATCAAATATGGACTCAGTCTCGATGTGAGGAGCCACCATCGTGAGCGCAATGAACCTGGCCATACTTTGGCCGACCGCGGCCCTGGCAGTGCTGATATTCATCGTCTGGTCCATTCTCCTGCGGAAGCGTTTCGCCCATATTGCGGCCAACCGGCCCAACGCTGCCGACTTCGCCAATGCGGAAGCCGTGGGCCGCTATTTTCGTCCCGTCGAACGGCCGGCGCAGAACCTTGCAAACCTGTTCGAGATGCCGGTGCTCTACTTTGCGCTGGTGCCGCTGCTGATTCTGGCGGGCAGCGCCTCGTCCGCGCAGGTCGCCCTGGCATGGATCTTCGTCGCGCTCCGGGCGGCGCATACCGTCATCCACATTGGCCCCAATACGGTTCGGACCCGTGCCCGCGTCTATATCGCCTCGAGCATCGTGCTGTTCGCGATGTGGGTAGGCTTCGTTATCGATCTCTCGGCAATCACCGGAGTTGGCGCATGAACCTCTCCAAGGGCGATGCCCATCATCCCCATGTCCTCATCATCCATGAAGTTGAAGACTACGATAAGTGGAAGGCCGTGTTCGACGATGCGGCCGTGGTCCGGCGCGAAGCCGGAGAGATCGCTTATCAACTGCTGGCCTACGACACGGATGCCAGCCAGGTCGTCCACTTCTCGCAATGGACTTCGCTCCATGCGGCTCGGGCATTCTTCGAATCCCCGCAACTCGTCGAAATCCGGCGTATCGCCGGCGTTCGCGCGCCGGAGTTTCACTATCTCAACGAAATTGAAGCGGGATCGCTCTGATGCGCAAGAACCCGTTGCTTGGTCGTCAAGGAGCATGGCGATGATCTCTCATGTCTTTATCGGTACGAATGACCAAGATCGCGCCAGCGACTTCTATACACCGATCATGGATGAGCTGGGATGGCACCGACGGCATTCCGAAATCCCAACAGATTTGGTGATCTGGAACCCAGCAACATCAACCCGCCCACTGTTCGTGCTAGGTCCTCCCTTCGATGGCCATGCGGCCGATCCGGGCAACGGGAGCATGGTGGCGCTTCTGGCACCTGACCGCGCCACGGTCGATCGCGCTTATGCCATCGCGATGACCAAGGACGCGACGTGTGAGGGCGCACCGGGTTTGCGGCCACAGTATCACGCCGACTACTACGGCGCCTATTTCCGGGATCTCGACGGCAACAAGATTTGCATCGTCTGCCATCAGCTAGAGAGTTCCTGATGTTAACGCGGAGGCCGATCCCATGACCAATTCTCCTCCAGTCCCTCGCCGCGCCATGGACATCGCGCCACGCACGAAGCCCTCCAACTATCCGCCGCAGTTTGCCGCGCGCGTTGCAGGCCGGATCAAGCGCCAATTGGGCGATGCCTTCGGGCTGTCGCGCTTTGGGGTGAACCTCACGATACTGCCGCCGGGGGCGCAGTCCGCCCTGCTGCATCGGCACACAGAGCAGGAGGAGTTTGTCTACATCCTCTATGGATGTCCAACTTTGCGCACAGACGCGAGCGAAGTGCTTCTGGAACCGGGGATGTGTGCAGGGTTCCCGGCGCGGGGGATTGCTCATCATCTGGTCAACCTAACTGCAGAGGACGTCCATTATCTTGAAGTCGGCGACCGAAGTGTCACCGACCAAGGCGAATATCCCGAGGATGACTTAGCCGCTGAATGGTCTGAAAATGGCTGGCTCTTCGCGCACAAGGATGGAACCCCGTGGTGAACTGAGACCTAGGCCCATAATGCATCCTTCCATTCTCGCATGGACGATGCACTATCAAATGCCGGAACCAAACACCTAGACTCTGAGCTCGTCAGTTCGAGATAAAACCGGCTTTCTCGCTGCCCTGGCTGCTGGGCATGGCCTATCCGCACGGCTCGCGGTGGCGAAGGACTGGGGCGCCGATCATCTCCTCGATCTGGCGGATATGGCAGACACGGCCGACCGCATCGACTGGGTCCGCGGGCGCACCGCGGGACGCGGCGCGGACATCGTGATGAACTGCGCAAACGCGCATGCCTTCCTCGAAGGAATGCGAATGGTGCGCCCAGGAGGGCGGCTGATCCAGGTCGGGATCTCGGGCGCCAACGACATCCCCGTGCCGCCCAAGCTCCTCTTCCGCGGCGTGCAGATCATCTCGACCGTGATGGCCGAGGCGCGCCACTTCCACCAGGCCGTCGACTTCATCGCCACCCGCCAGGACAGCTTCGACTTCAATAAGCTTATCTCCAACCGATATCCCCTCGACCAACTCTCGCAGGCCCTCATGGCCATGGCCGAGCTCCGCGAAGTCAAACCTGTCATCGTACCGCACCTGCTGGATCGATTACGGTCTTGAAATCCGCGCTGTAGTGCTTCCTCGTCGTCTTCATGCCCGTCCCATTGTCCGGGGAACACGAACCGTTTCCGTCCACCGACGGCCAACTCAGGCGAGATCGGTAATCTCGATAGGCTCGATCGAGGCGGTCGCGATGGGGAGCCAATAGCGTGTCCCTTTCTGTTCACCGGTCCGCAGCAGCGCGCCGAGCCCGACCAGGGCGGCGAGGTCGCGCGTCGTCGTCGCCGTCGGAGCACCGGTGATGGTCATATAGTTGGCGGCGCTGAGGCCACCGACGAAGCCATCGGGCCCCGCGGCGAACATCCGTAGGAGCGCGCGTTCCTGACGATCGTTGAGCTTGCCGCGCAGGCCGTCCATGACGCGCGCCTTGGCCAGGACGAACTCGACCTGCCGAAGCGTCCGGCGCTGGGCTTCGATCGCCTTGGCCGCGAACCACAACAGCCAGTCGGTGATCTCCAGCGTACCATGGGCACGCTCGAGCGCGGCGTAATAGGCTTTGCGGTGCGCCAGCAGGGTGCTCGCCATGCCGGTGACGATCGGGGTAGGCAGGCCCTGGGCGAGCAACTTCTCGCTGATGGCGCGACCGATCCGGCCATTGCCGTCTTCGTAAGGATGGATGCTCTCGAACCAGATATGCGCAAGACCAGCCCGCGTCAGCGGCGTGATCGGTATCGACCCGCCCGGCCGGCTTTGTTCGATCCAGGTCAGGAACCCCACCATCTCATCTTCGACCCGCGCCGCGGGCGGCGCTTCGAAATGGATCTTGGGTCGATGGATCGGCCCGGACACGATCTGCATGGGGTCACCGCCGCTTCTGTAGCGGCCGATGTCGGCAAGATCGGTACGACCGTTGACGACATGACGATGCCATCGGTCGAGCGTGGCTCGATCCAGCGGCTCTATGACACGCTCGTAGAGATCGACCATCATCTCGGCGATGCCGGCTTCTGCCGGCTTGACCCGGCGCTGCTGCCCGGCAAGGCCCAGATGCCGGCGGATCGAGGATTGGACACTGTCGCGATCGAGCGTCTCTCCTTCGATCGCCGAGGTGTCGATGGCCTCATGGCTCATCAACTCGATCTCAAGGCCGCGGCGGTCGGCTTCCTCCAGATGCCGTGACACACCGATCGCGATGCCCACGCCTTCGAGGAACATGGCTTCGGCCTTCTGCAGCCGGGGCGCATCCCAGGAGAAGTTCGGCCAATCCGGTTGCTGCCAGTTCAACGTCATGATCGATATATAGGCGATTTATCGATCATGGATCAATCGAATCATGATCGATAAATGCTGGCGCTATCGATCATCCATGGCAGCGACAGCGAACTCTCACATTTCCATCCAGCTCTCACGAGACCTGGTTGATGGCGTTCGGTTCTCCCAAGGATATCCTAAGGTTTTCCGCTGGTTCGCTTGGAAGACCACCGGTACGCTGCGGCTTGCGCGCGCGACTGTGTCTGCTAAGCTGTCTTTCAGCGAGAAGGCGATGAAAATCGCGCTTCGAAGTCAACAGCTTGGGTGCCCATCAGGTTTCCTCTTCTGGGCACCATTTCTTCTTCCGAGGATGTCCGCCAGGCGGCCCGCGAGCTATCGATCCAAACGGACGTGCGAAATGCGCTCGACCACCTGGCGTGCTACCCGCGAGGGCACCGCCAACCCGATACCCACATTGCCGCCGCTGGGGGCGATTATAGCACTGTTCACGCCGATCGCTTCGCCCCGCATGTTGATGAGGGGCCCACCGGAATTGCCCGGGTTGATCGGCGCATCGGTCTGGACGTAGCGCGGACCGCCTTCGGACGGCGCGCGCAATGCGCTGACGATCCCGGCCGTGACGGTCTGGCCCACCTCGAACGGATTGCCGATGGCGACGACATAATCGCCGACCTGCGTCCGATCGGAATCGCCGAGCGGAATCTGCTTCAGACCGCGTGCGGGAATGCGCAGCACGGCGATATCGGTCGCGGGATCGCTGCCGAGGAACTCGGCCTCGACCTGATGATCGCCGAGGCCGACGGCGATGGCGCGGGCGTTCTCGACGACATGGTGGTTCGTCACCACCAGTCCCCGCGCCGCATCGACCACGAACCCTGACCCCGCCGATATCCTCGGCGCCAGAGCTTCATCGGGGACACCGAGGAAAAAGCGGTAGTAGGGGTCGCGTAGAAGAGGGTTCTGCGCATAGGGAGACGCCTGCAGCACCGCAACATTGACCACGGCGGGCGCGACCCGCGCGACGAGCGGGGCGACCGTCAATCGGTTCAGCGGAACCGCATCGGTCGGGATCGGCGCGCCTCCGGCCACAAGCGCCGTTTCGCGCTCGGCCTCGAGCCAGGCCACCGCGGCCCCGCCCGCCACACCGGAGGCGAGCCCCGTCGCGACCACCAGGGCCAGCCATCTGCGCGGCAGGCACAAACCCGGTGCGCGGCGGCTCATAGGGTTCGGGCTCCTAGCTCGGGTTCCTTCTCCTCTCGACGACGCAACCGCAGCCCCAAGCCGATCAGCACGACGCCCGCGATGATCGCATAGCTGGCGATCACCCAGGCGACCGACAGGATCGTGGCCAAGGGTGTAATCACAAGCGCCACCGGCACGGCCAGACCCAGCAGGATAGAAACCGCGCCCGACAGGCCGAGCAGCCACTCGCCCTCGATCTCCTTACGCAGGCGGATCGCTGCGACGACTTCCAGCACGCCCGTCAGGATGGCCCAGGCGCTCAGCATGCCGAGCGTCACCAGTGCGTAGCTGACCGTTGCGGCGAAGGGCATCAGTACGAACAGCACCGCAACCGCGATGCCGACGATGCCGCGCAGAACGAGCGCCCACCAGCGCTCCTCCTTGCGGCTCGCGCCGCGAACGCCCGCGACGGTCGAGAGCAGGCCGTCCGCACCGGCATAGGCGGCGAACACCATGGTGAAGGCGAACAGCGCGCTCACGGGAAAGAGGACGGCCACCGTGCCCAGGACAAGCGCCAAGACGCCGCGGACGACGAACCATCCCCAGTTGCGGCTCAGCAACGAAGCGCCGGCGTGGGCCGTCGAAGGGGGCGGATAGATAACAGGGTCAAATGGTCTGTTCATGCCTCACTCCATTGCTTCCAGGTTGATGAGGCACTCGGGGCTTCGGCGTGAAGCCTGCGATCCTGCACCGAGCGCGCTCGATGCGGTCCGACACCACGGAGGCTGGAACAGCCGCCGTCAGAGGGGCCCGGTCCGCAGGCCTAATCTTGTTCTCGTCATGGCCGTTTCAAGGGGCTTTCGAAGAGCATTCGGCCTTCCGGAAGGTGGATCGGCGGGCGAGCCGGCGACGCGAATTTTTTCTCTTGAAACCGGTTTGCGGCTTACTAGCTCTCTGTGGCCGGACGCTGCGAACCGGGTCCGGTGGGACACTGAGAGCGTCGGCTCTCTCCGGCGCGTCTCATGCCCAAATTGCTCAACCGGAGGATTTGGAAATGAGAACCAACTTCGACTTTGCGCCCTACAGGCGCTCCACGGTAGGCTTCGATCGCCTCTTCAACCTGCTCGAGGCAGGCGCGCGCGAGGACGACGGCTATCCCCCCTTCGATATCCTCAAGGACGGCGAGGACAGCTACCGCATCACGCTCGCGGTCGCCGGCTTCCGTCCCGAGGACATCGAGGTGGTGGCGCAGCAGAACCTGCTCACCGTCACCGGCAAGCGCGCCGATGACGACGGCAAGGGCGAGTATCTGCATCGCGGCATCGCCGCCCGCGCGTTCGAGCGGCGCTTCCAACTGGCCGACTTCGTCGAAGCGGGTGACGCCAGCTTCGAGAACGGCCTGCTCAGCATCGCGCTCAAGCGGGTGGTGCCCGAGGCGATGAAGCCGCGCCGGATCGAAATCGGTGGCGGTGCGATCGCCCAGAACCGGATCGGTACGGCGAAGGACAACGTCAGCGAGGCTGCTTGATACCGCGCCGCACCGGCCTGCCGGCGCCGCCCCGCCTCCCCCCGCTAGCGGCGTCCGGCAGGTTCTGCCCCTCTTCTTAGGAGAAAGGAGATTGTCATGGCTTTTCGTGATCTCATTCCCTGGAGCCGGCAGGAAAACCGGCTCCCTGTTCCGGTCGGTGCCGAACGCGACCGCGACAACACCCATCCGCTGCTCTCGCTTCACCGCGAGGTGAACCGGCTGTTCGACGATGTCTTCCGCGGTTTCGGCGTGCCGTCGCTCGGTGGCTTCGACCGCGGTCTTTCCTGGCCGAACCTGGAACTCGCCGAGACCGACAAGGAAATCCGGGTCACGGCCGAACTTCCGGGCCTCGACGAGAAGGACGTCGAGATCACTGTCGAGGAAGGCGCGCTGACGCTGCGCGGCGAGAAGAAGTCCGAGGTCGAGGACAAGGACCGCGGCTATACCGAGCGCAGCTATGGACGCTTCGAGCGGCGCGTCGGACTGCCTAAGGGTGTCGATCGCGACAAGGCGGACGCCAGCTTCAAGAACGGCGTGCTCACTATCACCCTGCCGAAGACGGAGGCGGCGAACGAAAACATCCGCCGCATCCCGGTCAATGGCAAGGCAGCATGACAGGCAGGCCCGGGACCTCGGTCCCGGGCCCAGCCCCGAACCGCGCCGGATCTTGCGCCACGCACAGGCGAGCGCCGCCAATGACAATCGCAGGTCCGGCCCGAGCTATGCGAGCGCGTTGCCGCCGGACGCCCGGGCGATCATCGAGCCCGTGCCGGTGGCGGTCAACCAGGCCAGCCGCGCAGGTGCGGATGCCTGGCGGCTACGCTTTGCCGAGCGCTGGCGCCCAAGCGTCGATCCGCTGACCGGATGGAGCGGCGGGGGCGATCCGCTCGCGCAGATCGAGCTTCGCTTTCCCGACCTCGAAGCGGCGGAGCGCTATTGCCGGCGCGAAGGCGTGCCGTTCGAACTGCGAGGATCGCCCGTCCGGCGCCGGATTCGGGCTTGTCTGGCCGGCGAAGCGCCGCCGCGACTGTGCTGTTGGCCCACGGGGCCCCATGCGCGATGCTGCAGCGAATATCCGATCGCCATGCCTTCGCAGGACGATCACGCCTTGTCATCAGCAGTCGCTTCGGCGCGGTAGATTCGTACCGACACATCGACCTGGAACGACGATCACCGGGAGCGGCGAATGCCGCTCCCGTCTCGTCGCTCACCACCCGGCAATTCAGACGTCCTGATCATGCATGCACCATCTGGCATCCTTTCGAGCTTCATCACCCTGCTCGTGACGATCGGCCCCATTGAGACGGCCGTGGTGTTCGCCGGTCTCACCTCCGGCATTCACCGCCGCGACCGGATCAGCCTTGCCGCGCGCTCGGTCCTGATAGCCGTGTCCGTCTTGCTGCTGTTCGCGCTCGCCGGCGGCATCGTCCTCTCGCTGCTGCACATCTCGTTGCCCGCGTTCCGTGTGGCGGGCGGCGTGCTTCTGTTCCTGCAGGCCCTGACGCTCACCTTCTCGAGCCCGGGGCTCTCGTCGATCAGCGAGGGTGAGCGCCGCGAGGCCGAGCAGCCCGGCGACATCGCGGTGTTCCCATTGGCATTTCCCTTGATCGCAGGGCCCGGGAGCCTGTCCGCGGCGGTGCTCGTCATGGGCCGCACGCAAAGCCTGGTCGAAGCCGGCGGCGTGCTGGGCATGATCCTCGTCTGCGCGCTGCTGACCTGGCTGGCGATGCTGGCGGCCGACCGCCTCGTTCGCCTGTTGGGCAGCACCGGCGCCGACGTGGTGGGGCGCATTTCAGGTGTGCTTCTCGCCGGCCTCGCCATCCAGTTCATATTCGACGGCCTCGCCGCCGCGCCATTTTTCGCGCACTGACCATCCTTGCGCCACGGGTAGCTCGCGGACTGGCCTGAACCATGCACCCTTCGCCTCCTGGGCATCGCGCGCGACTATTGATCCTGTTCCAGCGCAGCCAATACACGGTTGATGACGCGTGGGCTGGTCGCCGTCCTCGGAAATTCACGGCGGGCGAAAAGGCGCAGTCGCGGGACATCGCGCTGCGGCAGCCTGAGTTCGATCGGCGTGTCGCCGACCTTGTCGGGCGCAATGCCCTGCGCCGCCTTCCCGCATTCGAGGAAGTAGCCGAGCAGCCGCTTTCGGTCGGCGAACGTCCAGCCCAGATTCTCGAGTTCGGCGGGCGAAAGCGAAAGCAGTGCCAACGCGAACTCCATGATGTCGTCGAAGGCGATCACGATGCGGATCGTCCGCCCGCCGCGCGAGCGCCAGCGCTGAGCAAGGCTCCGTTTCATGGGAGCGGCGCGATGCGGTCGCCCCCGCGCCACTCCGCCCGTGGCCGCGCCGGATGCGGACCCTTGTCCAGTTCATGCATCGCCGTGAGAATCTCGTCGATGGAGATGGCACGCCCTGCACCGGGCGGTTTGCGCAATCCTGGCTGATCACGCACAGCCGATCGGTCGGATGCCCATGAGGCAAGGATGGCGCGTTTGACCTCAGGCTCCAAGTCGGGATGGCGCGCAACATCGAAGGGGTGAAGAAAACGGGAAAATGGCTGCGACATATCCTGCCTTCCTTTCCTTTGTGGTCGCTCCTTTCTCGTTTGCGGACCAGAGTGCCGCCTGTTCGGATTTGGTGCGACGCGACGACACGTCAAGAGGAAAGCCGAAGCTCAACCCGATGATAAGAGGCAGCTTTTGCACTCAAGCTAATCTGCGGGATCACCGGGAATGGTGTAAACACCCCCGATCTGTCGCGTCGATTGCAAAAGCCTCATTCTGTCGCAGCCTAATCATGAATTTCGCTATGCTGACAAAGCCCAATATCAGGCCATGAGCTGGACCGACCGCGCCCAAGGCTATGATTTACCGGGATAGACAGTAGATTGCACGCCCTAGTGAGCTGCAATTACAGCTTGAGGAAAATCGGCGATGCGAATTTCTTGGTGCAAGATAGTCGTCATGGCGCTGATGACGGTGATTCTTGCCGGTGCGGAAGCCACAGCAGGGAATTCGCAGAATGCTGACCAGAAAAGGATTGCCTTTTCTCACCCAGTCAAACCGTCCAATGTCACAAGACGATTTGAAGGAATTTGCGGGCAGACTCCATTTAGCGTGTCGGTCACTTGGGATGCCTTACATCCTAATGGCTTCATAAGCCTTCTGCGCGCGAATAGCCGAAACATTGCAGACCCTGAGGTGGCCGCGCTTCATTCGGGTTTGCTGAAAGGTCGAGCGATAACGGAAGCGGTTATCGACCAATGCCTTGAGGACGGCGCACGAGTGAGGCTGGGAACGGTGATTGCTGCGGCACCGACCGAGCGAACGGAATATTTGTTCTTCGACCTCAGCCGATCAGGAAAGATGTCCAATTCGCGTTTCGACTAGCGGAGTCGACCAATTACTTGCACCATTTTCCTGCAGCGATGCGCGGAACAGGTGGCTTCTGGCCGCTGCGATCACAAGGGTTTTGCATGGACGATCTGAATGGGCGCGTGGCTCTGGTGACCGGCGGATCGCGGGGGATCGGGCGCGCGATCGCGCTTGGCCTGGCGCGGGCCGGGTGCAAGGTAGCGGTCGGCTATCATTCGGGCCGGGAGGAGGCTGAGGCCGTTGTGCGCGGGATCGCCGGTGCGGGCGGCACCGCCGTCGCGCTGGGTGCCGACCTCGGCGATCCGGCAGAGGCCGCGAGGCTCGCCGCGCGGGTGGCGGAGGCGCTCGGGCCGGTCGAGATCCTGGTCAACAACGCCGGCGTCGCTTCGCCGCGACCCGTGGGCGAGATCACCGCAGCGGAGTGGGACGAGACTATCCGCGTCAACCTCTCATCGGTGTTCCACGTCACCCAGGGCGCCCTGCCGGCGATGCGCGGGCGGGGATGGGGGCGGATCATCATCCTGTCCTCGGTCGCGGCGCAGCTGGGCGGGGTGATCGGGCCACACTATGCCGCGAGCAAGGCGGGCCTGCTCGGGCTGATGCACGGCTATGCCAGCCAGTTGGTGAAGGAAGGAATCACCGCCAATGCCATCGCCCCGGCCCTGGTCGAAACCGACATGATCGCCGGCAACCCGGCGATCACCCCCGACCGTATCCCGGTCGGCCGTTTCGGCCGGCCCGACGAGATCGCCGACGTGGCCGTTATGCTGGCCGGCAACGGCTATGTCACGGGCCAGACGATCAACGTCAACGGGGGCTGGTACATGAGCTGAGCCCGAGCCAGCGGGACACGGCCGGGATCCGGGCCAAGACCAGGCGCTCGACCAGCCACAGCACCGCCAACGAAACCGCCAGTAGCGGCAACAGAGCGGCGAGCGCGAGAACGATGGCCACCACCCCGCCGATCCGCGCCGGCACTGCCGGGATCGGCGGCGCGCCGAGCCGGTCGTCGGGCTTGCGGCGGCGCCACATGACGAAGCCGCTGACGGCAAGCGCGACCAGCATCAGCGCGGTGAGCACGCCGATAAGCTGATTGACCCAGCCGAACAGCTGCCCTTCATGCCAGGCGATGCCGTAACCGACGACACGGTCGATCGCGTGCTTGTCGGCGAAGGTCTCGTGCGACTTTTCGGCGCCGGTCATCGCGTCGAAGGTCAGGGTCTCGCGCAAGGGGCGGTTCTGGGCGTCGGAGCGCACGGTCCAGGCCGGCGCAGCCTTGGCGTCGAAGGGGCCGGGAGAACCGGGCGGAGTGACGATCACCGGGAAGGCCAAGTGCCGGGCCTGGGCCCGGGCGACGATCTCGCTGAGCAGGACCGGCGACATGCCGTGGCCGGAATGTTCGGTCATTGCCTTGCCCGCAGTCATCATCGCGGCATGATCGTGCTCGCGGTGCATGGCATGTGGATCGGAATCGTCGCCAAGGGGCGTCGCCGCGGGGGCCTTGCCGCCGAGGGTCCAATCCTGCCCGTCTTTGCCATTTCGGCCCTTGATCCAGCCCATCTCCTCGCGGACGGTCCTGAAGGCGCTGCCCCAGACACCCGCCCAGGGCAGGCCGGTGACGAGCAGGACCAGTGCCAGCCCGGCCACCCAGAACCCCGTCACGGCGTGGAGATCGCGCCAGAAGAGCTTGCGGTTGCCCAGCCGCGGCCAGACGACACCGGCCACCCCCCTCCCCCGCGGCCACCAGAGATAAAGCCCCGAGAGGATCATCACGATCGCCCAGCTCGCGGCGAGCTCGACCAGCCACGACCCGCGCGGGCCAAGCAGCAGTTCGCCGTGGATGTCGTGGACCACCTGCATGATCCGCGCATCGGGATCGAGCGCACCGACCACCTTGCCCTCGGGCGAGACGAAAACGTCGCGCATCGTGCTGTCGGGCAGGCCGATATGGAGCAGCGCGGCATCCCCGGCCCGCTGCGGCAGACGGTAGGAGTGGAAGATCGCGCCCGGATAGGCGGCCAGCGCCGCGTCGCGCTGGGCGTCCGGACTGACCGCCCCGGCGGTGGGCAGGCCGCGCCAGGCGCGTTCCTCCCAGCGCTCGGCCTGCGGCTTGAACAGATAGGCCGCGCCCGTAACCGCCAGGACGAGGATGAAGGGGATGACCAGCAGGCCGGCATAGAAATGCCAGCGCCAGATCGTGCGATAGAGGCCATTGCGGTCGGTACTCACAGCCGTCCGTTCCACTTGAAGCCGAGCACGAAGGTGCGGCCCGGATAGGGGTGATAGACGAAGGCCTTATCGTCGAGCAGGTTGTCCACCCCCGCCGAGAGTTCGAAGGCGCCGAAGCGCCTGGCGGCCTTCAGGTCGACGAAGGAAAAGCCGGTCACGCAGTAGAAAGTGTCGCACAGCGAGGTGGCGTTGTTCTCGATGTTGCGATCGGGCGTGGACTGGTGGCGGAGGTTCACAGCGAGCGACCAGTTCTCACCCGGGCTGTAGCGGAGGCTGGCGTTGAAGCGCCACTCGGGCACCCGCGGGAAATCGTTGCCGACGAGCACGGGGTTGAGCGCATTGCGCGTAACCTTTGCGTCGATCCACGATAGGTTGGCGTCGAGCGACAGGCCCGGAACCAGGACGTTCTCGGCCGAGACGATCAGATCGGCGCCCCAGGTGCGGACCTTGCCGATGTTGGTCATGAGGGAGCTCTGCGCCAGGTTGCCGGTTACCGCATCGGGAATGGCGATCGTCTGCGAGAAGATCGCGTCGCGCACGTCCTGGCGATAGCCCGAGAGCGTGACCTTGACCCCGCCGAACCGGCGCGAGGCGGTGATCTGGAGATCGACCGCGCGCTCGGGCTTCAGGTCGGGATCGAAGCCGTTGAGATCGAGGCTGCCTACGTTCGGCCCATAGGCGATAAGGCCGGCCTGGTAGAGCTCTCGCGCGGTCGGGAAGCGTGTGGCAAGCGCAGCCGAGACGACGATCTTGCTGTCCGCGTCGGGCGCGAAGCTGAACGCTGCCTTGGGCGACCAGGCATCGTGGCTCCGTGCCGCGTAGCGGACGGTCGTGCCGCCGTTGGTCAGAAAGCCGTCCGAGGCACGCCAGGCTTCGTAGCGCAGGCCGAGCGTGGCGGTGAGCCGCGGGGCCAGGGTGATCGCGTCCTCGGCGAACAGGCCGAGCAGGCGCGTGCTGCCGCCCGAGGCATCGCGCAGGCCGGTGATCCGGGCGCTCGCCCAGTCGGAGGCATCGTAGGTGCGGTGCACGTCCCCGTATCGGGCATAGGACAGGCCGAGTGCCAGGGCGTGGGGGCCCAGGATGCGCTCCGCCGTACCCTCGAAGCTGTTCCAATAGGCGTCGCCGGTCATCACCCGCCCGGTGAGCGGCCGGGTGCCGGTGGCGATATCGAAATTGTCGGACCGACGCTCCTCGTCGGCGAGGACGTCGAAGCGGCTGAACGCGAGATCGAGCTTCCAGCCGGCGAGTTGGCCCGCCAGGCCCAGGCCGGTCAGCAGCTCCGTCGATCGGGCGGCGCCGACATTCATGCCGCTCACCCCGACGAAGGTCTCGCCGCCGGCGGCGTCGCGCAGGAAGCTCTTCGGATCGAGGGTGTCCTCGCTGTCGAGCAGCAGTGCCGCCAGGCCTCGCAGTCTCCAGCCGTTACCCAGATCGTAGTGGGCGCGCAGGCGGAGCTGGTCCTCACGTGAATCCACCGCCGAGTCCTGCGCGCCGATCCGCAGGAAGCTGAGCTTGGGATCGACGATACCCTGTGCGCCATAGGGGGTCGCGGCGCCGACCGTGCGCCATTCCTGCGGCTGGCCGCGGTTCTCGAAGTGACGATAGCTGAGCGCGATGCCCCCGCGGTTGCCGAGGGCGAGGTCCAGCCCGCCGTCGATCGACCAGCCGAGCAGCGTCTCGTCGGTCTTGTAGTACTTGTAGTCCTGGCCGAACGCCTGGGCTTCGAGGTGCGCAGCGGTCTCGGTCACGTCGCGGGTCTGGATCAGCATCGTCCCGCCCAGCGAGTTGCCCGAATAGCGGGCCGAGGTCGGGCCGTAGACGATCTCCACCCGGGCGATGTCGCCGGGGACGAGCACCGCCCATTTCGGCGCCGTGTCGAAATCGGCGCCGAGGAAGTTGGAGATGGTGAAGCCATCAACGGTCACCAGCGCCCGCGGCGTCTGGGTGGTGTGCATGTTGCGGAACGACAGGGTGGCATTGGCATCGCCGATGTAGCGCTTGCGGACGATCAGCCCGGGAGCGTAACGGACGACGTCCTCGGCATTGATCGCGTTGATCGCGGCGATCTGCTCTTCGCCGATCCCGACGCCGAGTGCCGGGGTCTTGAGGGTCTGGAGCTCGCGGTCTTCGAGCGAGGCCGTCACGACGATGTCGGAAGGCGCCTCCGCGGCCGTTTCGGCAAGGGCGGGCGTGGCGAGGCTCAGCGCCAGGCCGAAGGCAGTCAGGGAACTACGCATGGAATTGGATCCGATATTCGCGCCCGCTCGGGGCGGCTGGCAGCGCGTCCGGAAACGGACGGGTTCAGGCTGTCAGGCGAACGCCGGTGGGCCGCGCAGGGGCGGGCGGAGATGAACGCGGCGCGCAGGCGGTACGGGACGGCAGGCTGCAAACCCCAGCGCGAGGATGAAGGCGAGCGCAGCTGCGAGCAGCAGCACGTCGGCCCCGCCCAGCGCCGCCATGGCCAGCAAGCCCCAGGCGCAGGTCGTTTCCGTCTTGGCGTGATCGCCCTTGCCCTCGGCGGGCACCTCGATCCGCTTGGTCAGCGATTGCCCGGAGGCATCGCCGCAGATCGTCACGGTCAGGACGTGACCGGCGCGCTCGCTCAGCATGTACCCGGAAGGAACCAGCCCCTTGATCAGCAGGGCAAGCACCACCAGGCCGAAAGCCAAGCGGCGGTTGTCCAAGAACAAGGCGCGGAAGGCGGGCACGCGCGGCCCTTAGGCCGGGGCAGTGCTTACCGCAATCCCGTAAGCCATTCGGCAATCATCGCCTGCCCCGCTTCGACCGCCACCGGACCATGCAAGTCGTGCGCGGCGCGCAGGCTGGCGGCGTCGAGGCCGGAGGCAGCGACAGCCTCGGGCCATTTCTCCAACCAGGACTCGAAGCGCGGATCGAGCCCCATCTCGGCGTGGAACTGCAAGGCCAGAATGTTCGGCCCGCGACGGAAGGCCTGGTGACGGTATAGGCTGCTGGAGGCGAGCAGCTCGGCCCCCTCCGGCAGATCGAAGGTATCGCCGTGCCAGTGCAGCACCGGAACCTCCGCAACATGGCGCAGCGGCCCGGCAAGGCCAGCGGGATGGATCTCGACCGGATGAAAGCCGACTTCGGTGGCCGGGCCGGGATAAACCCTGGCGCCAAGCGCGGCGGCAATCATCTGGGCGCCGAAGCAGACGCCCAGCGTCGGCCGGTCCGCCTCGAGGCGCAGTGCCAGACGGCGCAGTTGGCAGCGGATCCAAGGATGCTCGTCCTGCTCGTAGACACCCATCGGCCCGCCCATCATGATAAGCAGGTCGGGTTCGCTCAGGTCGAGCTTGGCGAATTCCGGATCGGCGACGTCGATCCGGTCGACGTCGTAGCCCGCCGCCTCGATCGGCACGCGATAGGCGGCCACTCCTTCGACGGGAACATGGCGGATGATCAGCGCAGTCTTCGGCATGGTCGTGGTCGAGTAGTCCGTAGAGAGTGCGGTCGGTATATACTCAATCGAGGCGATAGACATTCAAGAGCTTCTGTTGCCGTGCATAGCGCGGCTTGGCCCCGCAGACAAAAACGCGCCCGCACCGGAAGGGGCGGGCGCCGAGTTTGGGAGATAGGCCGACAGAGCCCCGCCCTCGGCAGTGAAGGCGGGAACCAGGTTGAGAGCTGCGCTCTCGCCGGGTGGAAGGCGGACCGGACCGTGCTCGGACGGACGCGGGGGGCCATGACGGTGCCTGGCGAGAGCGCAGCTCAATTCGGGAAAATCAGGAAAGCTTCATCGTGCGCATCGTAGTCACCTCTTCATCGAGGGGATCACGACACCGGGCGTGGTCGCCTGAGCATCGTGCGCTTTAGCTGTTGTTGACGCGGAGCAAGCTGCATCCCGATCAAAAGCCGCGGGCCAGGATCCGGGTTGTCGCGAGTGGCCTGGCCAGCCATCCCGCTCGGATAATGTCTATCTATTAAATTGAGTTTTGTTCGTCGACCAAGTTTTGCTTGGCCGCCGTTTAGGCCCGGTTTGCCGTGGCCTTGTAAATCTGGGGTTCAGCTTGGCGCGCGCCTCAGCCGTGCCGCCGCAAGCGCCATTGTCTAGCAGAAGGGTTGACCTAGCTTCGTGATGAGAAAGCGCGGGCCGATGAGTCGCCCGGCGGGATTCCAGCCCCGAAGGAGAGCCATCGATGGCGAGCAAGGCCTGTCAACCGTCCGTCGGACGCGAACCGCTGATCTTGATCGTCCCCGAATCGGCGGAAACCGGTCCCGATCATTGGCAGACCCGGTGGGTACGCCATCGCGGCAACTGTCGTCGCCTCGAGCTGGGCATGTGGGACGCCCCGCATCGCAATACCTGGATCAATCAGCTGAACCTGGCGATCTATCGCGCCGCGAGCGACTTGGGACGGCCGGTGGTACTCGTTGGCCACGGACTGGGCTGCCTGACCATCGCCTGGTGGGCGGAATACGAGCAGCCTGGCCCCGATGGGCCCGTGATCGGCGCATTGCTGGTCGCGCCGCCGGGTCTCGATTCTCCGGCGCAGGATCCCCGGCTGGCGAAGTTCGTGGCGGCTCCCCGCCTGCCGCTTCCCTTCCCCAGCTATCTCGTCGCCAGCGCAAACGATCCCGGCTGCAGCCTGCATAGCGCCATGGATCTTGCCCACGACTGGAACTGCCGCTTCGCCGAGGCCGGCCCCTGCGGCCACATCGATGCCGACAGCGATCTGGGCGATTGGGCGCTCGGCCAGCGCCTGCTTGGCCGCCTCCTGAACGAATTCTGTCCCGGCTCCTACCAGGGGCCGCTGCTCCACGCCGCGCCGAAGCGTGCCGTGGAACCGGTGCCGGAGCGGCCGGCGGAGCGCATCCTGGCGATGCTCGACAGCTGACGGCTTTGCCCCACCGGCGTCGGGGGCCCCGCCACCCGGCCCGCGCAAGGTCGTCATGGTGGGCGGTGAGGGGATCGAACCCCCGACCCTCTCCGTGTAAAGGAGACGCTCTACCGCTGAGCTAACCGCCCGCCCGACACTTTGAGCACCGCGCGGTAGGAAGCTTTACGAAGGCGGTCAACCGCCTAGAGTTTGATCCACTTACGTGGAAGCGGCACCGGCCCCGCTCCCCCATCCGATCACCCTACAGATATCCTATGAGTGGTCGGACCGGGGGAGTGGGCCGGTGCGGCAACCCGATTCGGCGACGCTGAATCGAACTCCGCTCAGCGCGAGGGCGAAAAGGTCAGGTCGACGATGATCTCGGCCGAGATCGCCTCGAGCGCATCCCGCACTTGATCGAGCGAAACCCCCGCCGGCACCGAGAGGCGGGCGGCGGCGCGGAACAGGCGGTCTCCCGACCAGGCGCTGTTTTCCGTACTGGTAACGAGATCCTCGATATTGACGCCGAGTGGGACCAGCGCCGAGGTCATCTCGCGAACGATGCCGGGCCGGTCCTGGCCGACGAAGTCGATCTTCAGCATGTCGCCGGAGGCAGCAGCCAAGCCCTCGTTCGCAGGAATCACCTTGACGTGCAGGCCTTGCGCATCGACGCCGCGCGCCGCGGCTTCCAGTTCGACCACGCGGTCTTTCGCGATCTCGACCAGCACGGCGCCGACATATTGCCCGCCGAGATGGCTCAGGTGGCTCTCCAGCCAATTGCCGCCCGCACCGTGGACCGCTTCCGCCAGCGCCTGGGTCAGACCGGGCCGATCGGCGCCGATCGCCGAGAGGATCATCCTCGAAGTCATGCGCGTCCTTTCGCCTCGCCCCGCCCCGCCTCACCTCGCCGAGGTCTAGGGCGCGGTGCCGGTGAAAGCTAGACCAGCCGCGCGCCCGAGCCGCCGAGCTCGGCGAAATAGCGGGCCATGGCATCGGCTGCCCGATCAGTCAGGGCGACGAAGGCGCGGCGGCGGTCGATCTCATCCTCCACCCGCTGGAACAGGCCTGCTTCCACCATCTGGCTGATCCAGCGCAGTGCCGTGGTCGGCGGGACCCCTGAAGCGATGCACAGCGAAGTGACCGACACGCGCGTGTGCTCCGCCCGAGCGGCGGCAAGGTCGAGCAGCATATCCCAAGCCGGATCGGCAAAGAGGTCGCCGTCGAAGAACCGGGCCCGCAACTGGCGCTGGCGAATGATCCGCCGGACCAGGCGCGGATCGGGCAGCGGTGGCCGGGTAGCGCGAGTCAGCCGCCGGGCCGCCTCCTCACCGCTATCCTCGTTCTCGCCACCGCCGCGATTGAACCCGCGCCTGGGTGATTCGAAGCGGAACGCGGTGTCGCCGGAAGCGTCATCATCGGCATCATCGGGCACCTCGTTCAATCGATCGAGCCGCTGGGCGATTTCGGACACCTGTTCGGTCAGACGCAACAGCATCAGCCGGTCTTCCTCGCCAAGTTCGCGCACGCGCAACTGGGGGATCCGGGCCAACACCCGGCCGAGTGCGACGACCCGCTCGGCCCGGCTGGGATCGACGAGAATCTCCGGGTTCGATTGATCGAGGCAGGCGAAGACGTCATCGAGTGTCTCGACCGTGGTGGAAACCACCAGATGCGCACCCGAATGGGCGGCCCGCAAGTCAAGTCGGACGAGCGCGGCGAGGTCCGCTCCCGATAGCACCGGGCAGTCGAGCAGAACGACCTCGCCCAGCGGCCGCGCTTCACCTTCGAGCAACCGCGCCACTGCCGACGCCTCCACGACACGGAAGCCCGCCGCCGCCGCATCGTCACGCATCTGGTCGCGCAGATGCGTGCGATCAGCGAAAATCGAAAGGGTAACGGGTAGGCCAGCGGGATCGTTGGCTGCTGAAGAATATGCGAAGTTTGTCTGAGACATCATCCGACTCCGTTCCACAATTCGAACATAGGTAGAACAAAGAGGATCCGTGTCAAGAACGCGATCGATTCATGCCGTGATTTCTATTATGGCCCCATCGAGCACGGACTCCCAAAGGACTTCGATCTCGTCGTTGCTCACCGCGATGCAGCCGTCGGTCCAGTCGCCCGGAATTCGCCCGAGAGGGAGCGCATTCGGCTGTCCGTGAATGAAGATCAGCCCACCAGGGCTGCGGCCCCACGATCGCGCATAGGCGGTATCCCGCGCGTTCGGATAAGAAATATGCAGGGACAAGTGATAGGCGCTGTTCGGATTGCCGTAGTCGACCGTATAGCGCCCCTCGGGCGTCCGCTCGTCGCCCTCGAAGCGCTTGGGACCGACGGGCGCGTCGCCGAGCTGGATGCCCTCGATCGTATGGACCAGCCGGCCGTTCGAATAGAGGGCCATGGTCCGCGCCAACTTCTCGACGCGGATGTAGTCGATGTCGGGCAGGTGAAGCGGCGGCTGCGCGCTCGCCCCGCCTACAACCAACAGGGCTCCGATGGCGGCGGCGTTACGCGCGGCCTTCGACAAGCGCAGGCTGAGCGGACGGGGGCTCTCGAACCACATCCGCTCATGCTGAGCCTGTCGAAGCGCGCGCGCAACCGTGGATCAATCCGCGAAGGGATCCCGCACCAGGATCGTGTCCTCGCGCTCCGGACTGGTCGAGACCAGCGCGACCGGGGTCTCGATCAGTTCCTGGACGCGCTGGATGTACTTGATCGCCTGGGCAGGCAGGTCGGCCCACGAGCGGGCGCCGGCGGTGGTGCCCTGCCAGCCGTCCATCTCTTCATAGATCGGCTCGACCGCGGCCTGCTCGGCGGCGTGGCTCGGGAAATAGTCGAGCACCTTTCCGTTCAGGCGGTAGCCGACGCAGATCTTCACCTTGTCCAGCCCGTCGAGCACGTCGACCTTGGTCAGGGCGATGCCGGTTACGCCCGAGATCGCGCAGGACTGGCGGACCAGCACGGCGTCGAACCAGCCGCAGCGGCGCTTGCGCCCGGTGACCGTGCCGAACTCGTGGCCGCGCTCGCCCAGGCGCTGGCCGGTCTCATCCTCGAGTTCGGTCGGGAACGGGCCGGAGCCGACGCGGGTGGTATAGGCCTTGACGATGCCCAGCACGAAGCCGGTCGCGCTGGGGCCGAGCCCCGAGCCCGAGGCGGCGGTGCCGGAGACCGTATTCGACGAGGTCACGAAGGGATAGGTCCCGTGGTCGACGTCGAGCAGCACGCCCTGTGCGCCCTCGAACAGGATGCGGGCACCGGCCTTCTTGACCTTGTTGAGGCGGCTCCAGACCGGCTCGGCATATTCGAGCACGAAGGGCGCGATCTCCTTGAGCGCCGCGAGCAGCGCGGCGCGGTCCACCGGCGGCTGGCCGAAGCCGGCACGCAGCGCGTCGTGGTGCGCGCAGAGCCGGTCGAGCTGGGGCTCCATCTCGTCGAGGCGGGCCAGGTCGCAGACCCGGATCGCGCGGCGGCCGACCTTGTCCTCGTAGGCCGGGCCGATGCCGCGGCCGGTGGTGCCGATCTTGCCGGCGCCGGCCGCGTTCTCGCGCATCACGTCGAGCTCGCCGTGAATCGGCAGGATCAGCGGGCAATTGTCGGCGATCGCGAAATTGTCGCGGTTGATGACGACGCCTTGGCCCTCGAGCTTGGCGATCTCGGCCTTGAGATGCCAGGGATCGAGGACCACGCCGTTGCCGATCACCGACAGCGTGCCGCGCACGATGCCCGAGGGCAGCAGGCTGAGCTTGTAGACCTCATTGCCGACGACGAGGGTATGGCCGGCATTGTGGCCACCCTGGAAGCGGACCACGGCGTCCGCCCGGCTCGCGAGCCAATCGACGATCTTGCCTTTGCCTTCATCGCCCCACTGGGCGCCGATCACGGTTACGTTGGCCAACTAAAGGCCCTTCCTTGAAGCTGTCATGAAACCGTGCCGCGCCCTAGGGGAGAGTCCCGCCAAGGGCAAGCGCGGCGGCGACGGTGGAGCGGGACAAGTTCCGGCTGTTACCATTCGCGACTGGTCAGGATGCAGCGCAACCAATAGCCTCACCCGCGAATTCGCGCCCGAGAGCGCAAGATTGGGGGAAGTTCATGAAGACCATCCTGCTCACGGCCTTGGCCGCTACCGTTTCAGCCCCAACCGTTGCCCAGACGGTCGGCCCCGTCGCCGCGACTCAGAGCGGTCAGGTTCGTGGCTCGATCGAGAACGGGATCGCCACATGGAAGGGTATCCCCTTCGCCGCACCGCCGGTCGGCCCGCTGCGCTGGCGCGCGCCGCAGCCAGCGCAGCGCTGGACCGGGGTGAAGACCACGACAGCCTATGGCCACGATTGCATGCAGGAACCATTCGGCGGCGACGCCGCGCCGCTCGGCACGCCGCCGGCCGAAGACTGCCTCTACCTCAACGTGTGGAAGCCGGCCGGGGCGAAAGCGAAGCTGCCGGTCGTGCTGTGGATCTACGGCGGCGGCTTCGTCAACGGCGGGTCCTCGCCGCCGACCTATTCGGGCGCGCCGCTCGCCCGCAAGGGGGTAATGGTGGTCAGCTTCAACTACCGCGTCGGACGGTTCGGTACTTTCCGCCACCCGGCTCTGACCAAGGCCGCGGAGGACCAGGGCCTCGGCGGCAACTACGGCTACCTCGACCAGATCGCCGCACTGCGCTGGGTTCACCGCAACATCGTAGCCTTCGGCGGTGATCCCGCGAACGTCACCGTGATCGGCGAAAGCGCGGGCGGCATGTCGGTCCATACCCTCCTGACCTCGCCGCTGACCCGCGGCCTGGTGAAACGTGCGGTGGTCATGTCGGGCGGGGACGGCGTCGGCATGGGTGGGCAGACCGCCCAGGCGGTGGAGGAGACCGGTGCCTACTTCGCCGCCACCAAGGGCATCGCTGCCGACGATCCGCAAGCGCTGGCCAAGCTGCGCACCCTCACCGCCGAGCAGGTTACCGACGGGCTCAGCCTCACCAAGCTCTTCGGCGGGGGCAAGCGAACCTTCTCGAGCCCCTATGCCGACGGCCGCGTCGCGGTCGACGTACGCAAGGCCTACGAGAGCGGCGCCTATACCAAGGTTCCAGTGATGATCGGCGCGACCAGTGCGGACATCGGCGGGACCACCGGCTCGATGATCGCTGGCGCGCGGACGATCGGCGGCGAGCTCGCCAAGCAGGGCGTGCCCGTCTACGCCTACCGCTTCTCCTACGTCGCCGAATCGCTCAAGCAGGGCGCAGGCGCGGGCCATGCCAGCGACATTCCGTTCTTCTTCGACACCCAGGCCATCAAGTACGGCCCCGCGACCACGCCGCGCGACAATGCCGTGGGCGCGACGATCAGCGACTACTTGGTGAACTTCGCCAAGACCGGCAATCCAAATGGCGGCGCCCTGCCCCGATGGCCGCGCTATGATTCCCAGGCTGACGTGCTGATGGACTTCGCCGCCGACGGCAAGGCGCGGGCGGTGCGCGATCCGCTGACGGCGGTGAAGTAGCAGCCTAGAGCCGCACCGCCTCGTCGCCGTCGAGCCGGTGAGTACAGCCCAGCGCGCGGGCGTCATCGCCCTCGTCCAGCGCGGCGACGGTACGCCAGCCGATCGCGCGGAGGCGGGCGGCGACTTCCCGGTCGTGGCCCAGCGGCAGGAACAGCGCGTCACGCGGGGGTTCGCCCACGGCGAGTGCATCGATCAGCGGGTCGGGATAGAGCGAGAAGCCGATTGCCGGCTCATCCGGGCCGCCTTCGGGGCCAAGGATCGAATAGGACCCGCCGCGGCCCAGCGCGCCGCGCAGGCCCTCGGCATAGAGGGTGAAGCCGAACCACGACTGGTATTCGAAGCCATGGCGCTCGCTGGGATCGAGCGTCAGGCGCGCCGAGCCGCTGACCCGCGCCGCGATCTGGCGCAGGGCGGCGATGCGCTCCGCCAGGACGCCGCCCCCCGGAGACTTCGCATCGATCGCGGCGAGGGTCTGGATCGCGTCCTCGAACGGCCCGGTTGCATAGAGCAGCGGCAGGTAGGCCTCGCCCCCCGCGGCGACCAGCCCGCCGGCGTCCTTGGCGTCGAGCTCGCGGCGGACGGCCTCGATCTTGTCGGCGCCGAGCGGCAGGGCCTTGGCGGCCAGGGCATCGACCAGGTCGGGCAGGGTGAAGTCGATCGAAATGCCAGTCGCGCCGGCCGCCTGCAGCGCCTCGACGGCCATGGCAACGACCTCGGCGGCGGCGGCGACGCTCTCGGTGCCGATCAGCTCGGCGCCGAGTTGCAGGCGCTCGCGGGTGGGATCGAGCCCGTCGCCCTTGATGGTGACGACCTGGCCCGAATAGCACAGCCGCAACGGGCGCGGCGCGTTCGCAAGGCCCGTAGCGGCAATACGGCCGACCTGCGGGGTGATGTCGGAGCGCAGCGCCAGGGTGCGCAGGCTGGCCGGATCGACGAAGCGGAACATCCGCCGCGGCTGGACGCCGACCATGCGGCTGGCCAGCGACTTCTCGAATTCGAGGCCCGGCGGCTGGACGCAGTCATAGCCGTGGCCGTCCATCACATCGATCATCGCCCGCGTCACCCGCGCGGCGACGGCGGCGCTGGCAGGCAGGCGGTCTTCGAGCCCCTCGGGCAGCAGGTCGCGGTCGGTATCGTCCATGGCGGTGCCCTTAGCGGGAACGCCGCCCCGGCGAAAGCCGGGACGGCGCACCGACAAGAACGAGGGCGATCAGAACGAGACCGATCAGAACGCCAGGGCCTGGACGCGCTTCACGCCCGGGATGGCGCAGGCCTTGTCGACCACTTCGGCCGGAACCGGGCTGTCGACCGAGAGCAGCAGCACGGCCTCGCCGCCGGCCGAGTGGCGGCCGAGGTTGAAGG
>JBQCGM010000122.1:0-3126 GCA_051955585.1 Novosphingobium sp. | reverse complement strand
ACTTGCAAGGCGGGATCAGGTGGCGGGGCTCGCTGTGGCCGGTCCTGTCCCCTCGGAGTACACTCCGAGCTCGTTCCCTCGCTTCAGCCGGTGCGACGTCGACTGGGGACGCCGGCCGTGTCGCGGGAGCATGTGAGGCGAAGCGCTTCGCGCCTCCCGCACCCGCTGCGTTCGCCGATCCTGTCACGATCGACGGCGGGGCATATAACCTAAATGGTTCATTTTGTCAAGGTGTTTCACCGCCAAGCTGAGTCGTCACGCTCCGCGCGGCGCTGACCAGGGCTGCCTCCAGCTCCGCCAACCCGTTGCGCTTGAGCGCCGCGCCGATCCCTATCGCAACCAGGGCGTGGCTGGGGCGGCCCTTGTTGCGCGCCTTGGGGTCCTTCCACACCGGCGCGGCGAGCACGGTGACCCCCGCGATATAGTTGCCCTCGTCGATGCCGAAGCCCTGCCGCCTGGTCTGCGCGACCTGCTCGCGCCACTGCGCGAAGCTCGGCGGCTCCTCCCAGCGCAGCTTGGCGAAGCGCGCCTCGATCTCGGCCTCGGGATAGTTGCCCCAGGCGGCGATGCAGCGGCCGGTGGCGCTGAGCAGCGCAGGGAAGCGGCTGCCGACCTGAACGTTGAGCTGGAAGCCCGAGCCCTGCGCCACGGCGACGGTGACGATATGATCGAGCCCCATGATCTGCACGCCGAGCATCGTCGCGCCGAACTGCTGCGACAGGCGGTCGATCACCGGCTGGGCGAGATCGGCGAACTGGTTCCGCCGCAGCCATTGGCGGGCCAGCGTGAGAATGCCCGCTTCGAGCGCGTAGCGCTTGGTGTCGGGATCGAAGGCGACCAGCTCCTCCGCAACCAGCGCGCGCAGGACGTAGAGGCAGGTGCTGGGCACCAGGCCGAGCTCCTTGGCGATCGCCTGCAAGGGCAGCGGCGCCTCGCTCTTGCCGAGCAGGCGCAGTACCGCCGCGGCCCGGCTGATCGCGGGCGCCTTGCTGTCCTTGACGGCCTTGTCGAGCTGTGTTTTCATTCAATATATTGAATAGCATTCTATATTTGCAATGACAAGCGCCTTATGCCAGAGCGGCCGCAACAATGGCGTGGGCCGAGTCGTCCGTGCGCGCAATTCGAGAGAGAGCTGCTTCCCGATGGCCAAGCTGACCGACTACACGAGCTATGCCGATGCCCAGGCCCATGCCAATTCGGCGGCGCTGTGGGAGCTGTTCGACGGGGACCGCGAAGAGCTGAACATCGCGCACGAGTGCATCACCCGCCATGCCGACGGCTCGGGCCGTGCTGCCGTGCGGATCGCCCATGCCGACGGCAGCGATGAAATCCTGACCTTCGACCAGATTTCCGCCGGCGCCGCGCAGTTCGCCCACTGGCTCGACGCCCAGGGGATCAGCCAAGGCGACCGCATCGCCTTCATGCTCGAGCCGAGCCTGCCGTTCTACGTCTGCCTGTTCGGCGCGATGCAGACCGGCGCGATCTCGGTGCCGCTGTTCACCCTGTTCGGCCCCGATGCGCTGCGCTTGCGCGTCGGCGACTGCAATCCGACGATCCTGATCACCAATGCCGAGAAGGCCGACCTTGCTCGCGGCGCGGCCAATGCTGACGGCACGCCTCGCGTGGTCGTCGCCGACCAGGGCCTGCTCGACGAGATCAAGCAGTACCCGGCGACCTACACGCCGAAGACCAAGGCCAATGACATGGCCGTCTTCCAGTACACCAGCGGCACCACGCGCGAGCTGCCCGAGGCGGTCAAGCATTCGCATCGCACGCTCGTCACCCTGATGTTCGCCGCGCTCTATGGCACCGGCATCCGCCCGGGTGACGAGTTCTTCTGCCCGTCAAGCCCGGCCTGGGGCCACGGCCTGTGGCATGGCACCCTCGCCCCGCTGGCGATGGGCGTGACCACCGGCACCTTTGCCGGCCGCTTCGATCCCGTCCGCCTGATGAAGGCGCTCGACGATTTCAAGATCACCAACATGAGCGCCGCGGCGACCCACTACCGGATGATGAAGAACTCCGGGAAGGGCGCGGACTACACCTTCCACTTCGAGAAGCTGAGCTACACCGGCGAGCCGATCGATCCGGCGACGCTGGAATGGGTCGACGAATACTTCAAGGTCCCCGCCTGCTCGATGTACGGCACGACCGAAATCGGCGTGGTGCTGGTCAACTATCCGGGCGCCAAGGACTTCCAGGTCAAGCCCGGCTCGCTCGGCAAGGCCGTCCCTGGCCAGAAGCTTGAGGTCCACCGCCCCGACGGCACCGTGACCGACCCCGGCGAGATCGGCGTGCTGATGCTCTGGCGGGGCGGCGGCTGGATGACCACCAAGGACCGCGCCAAGACCGACGAGGACGGCTATTTCTATCACTGCGGCCGCGCCGACGACGTGATCATCTCGGCCGGCTGGACCATGTCCGCGGTCGAGATCGAGAACACCATGCTGCGCCACGACGCCGTGCTGGAATGCGGCGTGATCGGCGTGCCCGACGAGAAGCGCGGCCAGGTCGTAAAGGCCTTCGTCGTCTCGAACGTCGAGGGCAGCGACGAACTGACCAAGGAGCTGCAGGACTTCACCCGCGAGCGCCTGGCCCAGCATGAATTCCCGCGCATCGTCGAATACGTCAAGGAACTGCCCAAGAACCCCGCCGGAAAGGTCCACCGCAAGATGTTGCGCGACCAGGAAGCCGCGAAGGCCGCGGCGGCAAACGCATGACCTGCCCCACCCATTCGTCCCCCACTCATTCGTCATTGCGAGCGTAGCGAAGCAATCCAGGGCCAAGCGCCCTGCCGCCCTGGATTGCCGCGGGACCTGCGGTCCCTCGCAAGGACGAAGGTTAGAGTTCAGAGTTCAGAAATTCAGGAGAAGAAGAATGGCCGAAAACAAATTCCCCAAGATCACCGAGGAGGGCCTCGCCGCCCTGCGCGAGCGCATCGGCGTGCGCATCGAGAACACCATCGAGCCGTGGAACTATGAAGCCTCGCGCGACGCGATCCGCCACTACGCGCATGGCATCGGCGACGACAACCGCCTGTGGACCGATCCGGAATACGCCAAGAACACGCAGTACGGCACGATCGTCGCCCTGCCCTCGTTCCTGTTCTCGACCAACCGCATCATC
>JBQCGM010000121.1:0-26904 GCA_051955585.1 Novosphingobium sp. | reverse complement strand
CGACCTGTTCTCAGCCGCGGCCGCGCTCCCGGCATCGGGCCCGCCGGCCGCGGCCGCGGCCTGGCTGCGCGCGCGCGACCTCGTCTACGACGGCGTGCTCGAGGCGCCCAAGGGCAAGACCCTCGAAGACTGGGAACCAGTCGAACTGCCGCTGTTTCGCTCGACCAGGTTCGGCGACGACCAGGACCGCCCGATCAAGAAGAGCAATGGCGCCTGGACCTATTTCGGCGCCGACCTCGCCTATCACTTCCAGAAGGCCCAGGGTGCCGACGCCCTGGTCGACATCTGGGGCGCGGACCATG
This sequence comes from Novosphingobium sp., assembly GCA_051955585.1. Classification (GTDB taxonomy): domain Bacteria; phylum Pseudomonadota; class Alphaproteobacteria; order Sphingomonadales; family Sphingomonadaceae; genus Novosphingobium. Next base: position 26,602 of record JBQCGM010000121.1, on the reverse strand, counting down.
CCGGCACGGTCAAGCGGATCAAGGCCGCCGTCGCCGCGATGACTGGGGCAGAGGGCAAGGCCACGCCGTTCGAGGTCAAGCTGGTCCAGATGGTCCAGCTGCTGCGCGATGGCGAGCCGGTGAAGATGTCCAAGCGGTCCGGGACCTTCGTCACGCTTGCCGACGTGGTGCGCGAGGTCGGCAAGGACGTCGTGCGCTTCACCATGCTGACCCGCAAGCCCGAGGCCCAGATGGACTTCGACTTCGCCAAGGTGGTCGAAGCCTCGAAGGACAACCCGGTGTTCTACGTGCAGTACGCCAATGCGCGGATCGCCTCGACCATGCGCAAGGCCGCGGCGGAAGGCCTTGCGCCATCCGACGCCGACCTCGGTTTGCTGGGCGAGGAGGAGCTTGCCCTGATCAAGCTGGCCGCGCAGTTCCCGCGCCTGGTCGAAGCCGCCGCCGCCGCGCGCGAGCCACACCGGGTCGCCTTCTTCCTCGGCGACCTCGCGGCGGCCTTCCACGCCTATTGGAACCTCGGCAACGAGAAGCCCGAGAAGCGCTTCATCGTGGCACAGGACCCGCAGGGTTCGGCGGCAAGGCTTTTCCTCGCGGCGCAAATCGGGCAACTTGTCCGCAATGGCCTGGCGCTGCTCGGCGTCGAGGCGGTGGAGGAAATGTGACCATGGCGGCTGGGGAACGGGATCGTCCAGAAGGAACGGAGCAGGGCGAAGCCGTCTTTGCGGCCGATACCGGTGCTGCGCGCCTCGACCTCGCGGAGGAAGAGCGCCTGCCGTGGCTGGAATCCGTCGACGACGATGACGACTACGGCAACGACAGCGGCCGGCTGGTCGGTTTCTTGATCGGCGGCCTGGTCGTGCTCGCCGCCCTGGTCGGCGGGATCTGGTGGGCGACCCACCGGGGCGAGGAGAACGAACTTCAGGCCGACGGCAGCGTGATCGAGGCGCCGAAGACCCCCTACAAGGAAGCGCCAAAGGATCCGGGCGGCAAGACCTTCGCCGGCACCGGGGACACCAGCTACGCCGTCTCCGCCGGCCAGACCCGCGCGCCCAAGCTCGACCGCAGCGGCGAAGTCGTCGCCACCTCCAGCGATCCCGCCAAGCCCGCCGCGCCGGCCACTCAGGCGCCGACCGGCGTCGGCGTCCAGGTCGGCGCCTATACCTCGCTGGCGACGGCCGAGGCCGGCTGGACTCGCCTGTCCTCGCAGCACGACGCGGTCCTCTCGGGCGTCAAGCACCGCGTGGTCGAGGGCAAGGCCGACATCGGCACGGTCTACCGTCTCCAGGCTCTCGCCGCCGACGCCGCGGGCGCGAACGACCTTTGCAGCAGGCTCAAGGCCGCAGGCGTAGCGTGCCAGGTGAAGAACTGAAGTCCGATCCGGCGGCAATTTCCACACCTGCTGCCTGACGCCGCCTTGCGGAAGCCGGACAAGCCTGCGATTTTCCGGCGATGACGCCCGCGATCTTCGGTCTTGCCGGCCCGGTGCTCAACGCCGAGGAACTGGCCTTCTTCCGCGATGCCGATCCGGCGGGCTACATCCTGTTCGGCCGCAACATCGAGAACCGCGCCCAGCTGCGCGCGCTGACGGATTCGCTGCGCGCCATCCACGGGCGCGAGCGGACCTTCATCTGCATCGATCAGGAAGGCGGCCGCGTCGCGCGGATGAAGGCGCCGGAATGGCTGTCCTACCCCCCTGGCGAGGCGTTCGACCGGCTCTATGACCTGGCCCCGGCCAGCGCGATCGAGGCCGCCCGGGCCAATGCCGAGGCGCTGGGGCTCGACCTGGCCGAGGCTGGGATCAGCGTGGATTGCCTGCCCCTGCTCGACGTGCGGCAGCCGGGCGCCCACGACGTGATCGGCGACCGCGCGCTGGGCTCCGAGCCGCTGCGGGTCGCGGCGCTGGGCAAGGCGACGCTCCAGGGCCTCGCCGCGGCAGGGGTGGCGGGCGTGATCAAGCACATGCCGGGCCACGGCCGGGCCGGGGCCGACAGCCACAAGGAGCTTCCCACTGTCACTGCGGGCGAAGCCGAGCTCGAGATCGACCTCGCCCCGTTTCGCGCCTTGGCCGATGCGCCGATCGCGATGACCGGGCATATCCGCTTCACCGCCTGGGATGCCGAGGCGCCGGCGACGCAGTCGCGCTTCGTGATCGGAGAGATCATCCGCAAGCGGATCGGCTTCGACGGACTGCTGCTGACCGACGACATCGACATGGAAGCCCTGTCGGGCTCGATCCCCGAACGGGCCGAGCGCTCGATCGCGGCGGGGTGCGACATCGTCCTGAACTGCTGGGCCAAGATGGCCGACATGGTCGGCATTGCCGAGCGCCTGCCGACGATTTCGGAGGCTGCCGCGGCGCGGCTCGACCGGGCGCTGGCGCAGACCCAGCCGCCGCACAGCGCGCCCGAACGGCAGGCGGAGCGACTGGCCAAGCGTGACGCGCTGCTGGGCCTGGCCGAGGCCCGCGCATGAACCAGACCGCCGAACCCGCCCTGTTCGAAAGCGAGGCGGAGTGGGGCGGCCCGGCTGCGGCGGCGAGTGATGACAAGGCGCTCTATCTCGAACTCGACGGGTGGGAAGGCCCGCTCGACCTGCTGCTCGACCTCGCCCGGCGCCAGAAGGTCGACCTGCGGCAGATCTCGATCCTCGGGCTGGTCGACCAATACCTGACCTATATCGACCGCGCCGAGGCGCTGAAGCTGGAGCTGGCGGCGGACTATCTGGTGATGGCCGCCTGGCTGGCCTACCTCAAGTCGGCCCTGCTGCTGCCGCGCGAGGAGCAGGAGGACCCGAGCCCCGAGGAAATGGCCCTGCGGCTGCAATTGCGGCTCCAGCGGCTGGGTGCGATGCGCGAGGCGGCGGCGCGGTTGATGGGCCGCGACCGGCTGGGCCGCGACGTTTTCCGGCGCGGCGCGCCGGAGGGCCTGAGGGTCGATAGCCGGAATGCCTGGCAGTGCGAGCTGTTCGACCTGATCCAGGCCTATGGCCAGGTCAAGGCGCGCACCGCGCCGGTGGTCCACATGGTTCGCGACCGGATGGTGATGACGCTCGACTCCGCGCTGGCGCGCGTCTCCTCGATGCTGGGCGTAAGCCTCGACTGGATGGAACTGCGCGACTTCCTTCCACCGCACGCCGATCCGCGGCTCAAGCGCTCGGCGCTGGCCTCCAGCTTCGTCGCCGCGCTGGAGCTGGCCCGGCTCGGCAAGGCCGAACTGGCCCAGGAGCACACGTTCGGGCCACTACGCCTCAGGGGTATCCGATGACTGACGACCTCGTCCGCGCCGTCGAGGCGACGCTCTTCGCCGCCGAGGAGCCGATGAGTGCGGAGGCGATCTCGACCCATCTCGGCGGCGCGAGCGTCACTGCCGCGCTGGCCGAGCTGTCGCGTCATTACGACGGCCGCGGGGTGCAACTGGTCGAGCGCGGCAAGCGCTGGCACTTCCAGACCGCGCCCGATCTCGCCCATCTGCTGCGCCGCGAGCGCGAGGAGGTCCGCCGGCTGTCGCGCGCGGCGACCGAGGTTCTGGCCATCGTCGCCTATCACGAGCCGGTCAGCCGTGCCGAGATCGAGGCGATTCGCGGGGTCCAGACCGCCAAGGGCACGCTCGACGTCCTGCTCGAGGCCGGTTGGGTCCGCATCGCTGGGCGGCGCGAGGTGCCGGGGCGGCCGGTGATCTATGCGACGACGCCGAATTTCCTCGCCCATTTCGGCCTGGAAACACGCCAGGATCTGCCCGGGATCGACGAACTGCGCGCGGCCGGCCTGCTCGATCCGGTCGAGGAGGCCATGGCCGCGCTTTCCGGAGGGGACGAGGAGTCTTCCAGTTGCAATGAATTGTCGCAAGGGGCGGTTACGCTGGCAACCGACGGTGAAAGCGCCTAGATAGGGCGCAGAGGGACCGTGAAGGCGCGGCGACGCGCCACATCCTTTGCGATTTCAGGAGTTAGTTCGATGGGTTTGTCTCTTCCGCACCTGGTGATCCTGGCGATCGTGGTGCTGGTCCTGTTCGGCCGCGGCCGCATCTCCGAGATGATGGGCGACTTTGGCAAGGGCATCAAAAGCTTCAAGCAGGGCATGAGCGACGAGGAAGCCGCGCGCGACGCCGCCGTGACCCCGCCCGCCGCGCAGATCCCGCCCCCCGCAGCCCCGAAGCAGGCCACTTTGAACGGGGAAACGGTCGTCGATACGAACCAGACCGGCCCGCGCTGACCTAGCCAGACCGCTTTTCCATGTTCGATATCGGCGCTTCCGAGCTGCTGCTGACGGTCATCGTCGCGATCGTCGTGATCGGGCCGAAGGACCTGCCGCGCGCCCTTCGCATGGCCGGTTCCTGGCTTGCCAAGGTGCGCCGCGTCTCGGGCCATTTCCGCTCCGGCATCGAGGAGATGATCCGCCAGGCCGAGCTCGACGAGATGGAGAAGAAGTGGCGCGAGAAGAACGCCGAGATCATGAAGGATACGGCCAACCAGAGCCATCCTGATCCCGCGGCGCCGCACTTCGTGGCGGGCGAAGTATATCCTTCGGCGGAGGCCTATCCCGACTATCCGACCGCCCCGGTCGAAACCGCCGAGCCGGCGCCGGCTGTGCCCCCTGCCGAGTCCTCCGACCCGGTGTCGCCCGAGCTGCCGCTCGCGGCGCCCAAGGCTCAGCCGTGATGCTCAAGATCCGCGACATCGACACCCAAGAAGCCCCGCTGCTCGACCACCTGCTCGAGCTGCGGACCCGGCTGTTGCGCTGCATCCTGGTGCTTGGTGTGGCCTTCCTGATCTGCCTCTACTTCGCGGACGACATCTTCGGTTTCCTGGCCGCGCCGCTGACCCAGGCCTGTCCGCCCGGGCAAGGCAAGCTGATCTATACCAAGCTCTACGAAGCCTTCTTCGTTAACATCAAGGTCGCCCTCTTCGCGGCCTTCTTCGTGACCTTCCCCTATCTGGCCAACCAGATCTGGGCCTTCGTCGCCCCCGGGCTCTACGCTAAGGAAAAGCGGGCTTTCCTGCCATTCCTGATCGCCACCCCGGTGCTGTTCACCGCCGGCGCGGCGCTGGCCTACTACATCGTCATGCCGACGGCCTTCCACTTCTTCCTGGGCTTCCAGACCGATCGCGGCGGGCTGAAGCAGGAAGCCCTGCCGGCCATGGGCGACTACCTCGGCCTGGTCATGCAATTCATCCTCGCTTTCGGGATCAGCTTCCTGCTGCCGGTCCTGCTGATGCTGCTCAACCGCGCCGGGCTGGTCTCGCGCGAGCAGCTGGTCGGCGCGCGGCGCTACGTGATCGTCGTCATCTTCGGCGTCTCCGCCGTCGCGACCCCGCCCGACGTGGTCTCGCAGCTCGCCCTGGCGATCCCGCTGCTGATCCTGTTCGAAGGGTCGCTGATCCTGATGCGGATCAGCGACAAGCGCGCCGCCCGGGAAAAGGCGGAGGAAGAGGCGAAGGCGGCTGCGGTTCCGGCGGCGGCCGACGGCACGGAGTAGGCTCCGTCCTCCCGTTCAGGTGAGGAATTCGACTATTGTGCTTTCGAGCCGGCGGCGGCGATCCGCCGGACGATCGCCACCAAGACGACCAGCGCCGGGATGGCCAGCAGGCTACCTTCAGGGCCGGCGGTGCCGCCGGTCAGCCAGGGCGAGCCCGTGACCTGGGACGACAGCAGCCGGCCCGGGCTCGCTCCCCCGCTGTTGGGGAATCCGAAGACGAAGCTCTGGGCGAAGTTCCACGCGGCATGGAAGCCGAGCGCGAACCATAGGGTGCCCGTTCTGAGCCTGCTGTAGGCAAGGGCCAGGCCGAACAGCCCGGTTGCGGCGATGCCGACCGTGGTTTCGCCCGCATTCGCGGCATGGCCGGACAGGAACAGCGCGCTGCTCAGAAAGGCAGCTGGCCAGAAGGAGATGGCGCGGCTGAGTTGGGTGAGAGCATAGCCGCGGTTCAAGCCCTCCTCACCGGCGGCGAGCAGTAGCCACAGGATGGCCGTACGCCCCGCGCGAAGGAGTGCCTCGGGCAAAGCCGTGATCGCCAGAGAAAAGGTCATGGCGCCCAAGAGCGATAGCAGGCCCGCGATTCCAGCGACCAGTCCGAAGCCGGTGGCCAAGCCCCACCCCGCGTGCCTGGCGGCGCCGGCACTCGCCCATCCGGACGTGTCAAACGGTTCCTTGGACGCTCGGAGCATCAAAGCTGTCGGCAGGACAACTGTCCCGATCAGCAACAAGAGGGCCCGCGCTATTCCCATGCCGACACCGCCTTGCGCCAGCTCGAGCAGGGTCGCGTCGAACAGGCCCCTGGCCGCCGCCGTCGCGGCGAGCGCACCGATGAACGCCAGTGCCAGGAACGCGAGCGTCTTGCCAAAGGACAGCAGCCGAGGGCGGATGCCCGGCCGAGCTGCCAAGGACGGATCTTGCGCCATTGGATGCCTCCCTTTGCCGTCTCCTACCGCCCGTCGGCGTTCTCGCCGCGCACGGCGCGGGGCGAGGCCTCGCTTTGGTCCGCGGCCTTGTAGGCGAGCTGTCCGCCGATCCAGGTCTGCAGGACGCGCGTCGCCCTGAGCTCGTCCGGCGTGGCGAGCAGCGGATCGCGGTCGAGGATCAGGAAATCGGCGCGCTGGCCCACGGCGATCCGGCCGAAGCGGCCCTCGGCCATGCCGGCATAGGCCGCTCCGGCGGTGTAGCCGGCCAGCGCCGCCTCGCGGGTCAGGCGTTCCTGCGGCTGCCAGCCGCCGAAGGGTTGCCCGTCGGCGCCCTGGCGGGTGACCGCGGCGGTTATCCCGGCGAAGGGATCGGGCGCGAAAGACGGCGCTGCCGAACCGAGTGCGAGCGGCACGCCGCCCGTCGCCAGCCTGTTCCAGGCAAAGGTGCCGGGCAGGCGCGCCGGGCCGAGACGGGCTTCGGCCACGGTCCGGCCTGGGCCCAGCGCTTGCGGTTGCAGCGAGGCGGTCACCCCAGCCTTGGCAAAGCGGGGCAGGTCGGCGGGATCGATCGTGCTGGCGCCTTCGATGCGCCAGCGCCGGTCGCCCTTGTAGGTGTCGGCGATCGCCTCGACCGCATCCAGCATCTGTGCCGCCGCCAGATCGCCATTGGTCGACACCGCGACCTGGAAATTGTCGAAGGCCGCGCGGCTCATCAGGTTCTTGAGCGCCGTGTCGCCCAGCAGGGTCAGGCCCTTGGCGGTCGGAGCATCGGCATAGGGCGCCTTGAGCAATGCGCCGCGCGAGGCGAGAGAGCCGTCGAGCGCGAAGACCACGCCGTTCAGCCGCAGCCGGTCATCGTACAGCCAGGCGGTGGGGCCGGGACCGCCGATCAGTGCCATGTTGTCGATGCCGTCGGCATAGGCCAGGATCCGCAGCCGCAACGCTCCGCTGTCGCCGGCGCGGCGCCAGGCCTGCCAGTCCTCGATCGTCGCGCCCATGGCGGTCACCGTGGTGATCCCCTTGGCAAGCAGCAGTTCCTGGGCTTTGAGGAAGGCATGGTCGCGGTCCTCGGCGCGGCGCGGCGGGGCGGCTTTGTCGACCAGCAGGCGGGCATTGCCGAGCAAGACACCGGATGGCGTTGTCGTCGCGCCGATACGGACGATGCGGCCGCCCGCGGGATCGGGCGTGGCGGCGGCGATCCTGGCGGCCTTGAGCGCCAAGGTGTTGGCCCAGCCGGCTTGACCATCTGCGCTGACCAGCCAGACCGGTCGCCCACCGCCCGCTCCGTCGAGGTCCGCGGCGGTGGGCAGGGTGGCCTTATCCCAGCTCGGCGGGTTCCAGCCGGTGCCGAGGATCCACGGCCGGTCGGGATGGGCGGCGGCATAGGCGGCGACGCGGGCCTGGACTTCGGCCACGGTCTTGGCCGGCGAGAGATCGAGCACCAGCGCGGCAAAGCCGTAGTCCGTCAGCCGCAGGTTGGCGTCGACGAAGCCCGGGATCATCACCTGGCCCTTGCCATCGACGCGGTAGTCGACCTTGCCGGGGCGCTTGTCGCCTCGCGCCAGCACCTGGGCGATCCGACCGTCGTTGCCGATCAGCACGCCGTCGAAGCGGGTGAGTTGCCCCTTGGAATCGAAGCTGAGGCCCTGGACGTTGTCGATCAGGGTGTCGGCGAGGGCGGGAGTGGCTAACGCGGCGAGGAAGGCCGCTGCCAGGGTCCTCCCCGTAACGGGGAGGAACACGCCGGTGATCCCCATTACTTCCCGCCCTTGCGCGGCAGGCGCCGGACCAAAGCGCTGGTGTCCTGGCGCCCGGCACCGAGCGCCTGGACCTCGGCGTAGAACTGATTGACCAGGGCGGTGATCGGCAGCGAGATGCCCAGACCGCGGCCTTCGTCCATCGCCAGGCCCAGGTCCTTGCGCATCCAATCGACGGCGAAGCCGAAGTCGAACTCGTCGTTGGCCATGGTCGTCCAGCGGTTGTCCATTTCCCACGACTGCGCCGCACCGCCAGAGATCGCCTCGTAGACCTTGGCCATGTCGAGATGCGCCGCTTGGGCGAAGCGCACGGCCTCGGCCAGCCCGGCGACCACCCCGGCGATGCAGATCTGGTTGACCGCCTTGGTCGACTGGCCCGCCCCGGCCTTGCCGATATGGACGATGCGGCTCGAATAGGCCTCCATGACGCCGCGGGCCGCCTCGATCGCGTCGGGACGGCCGCCACACATCAGGGTAAGGGTGCCGTTCTCGGCGCCGATCTGCGATCCCGTCATCGGCGCATCGACGCAGTGGATCTGCTTGTCGCGCGCCTCGACCGCAACCTGGCGGGCGATACGGGCGGAGACCGTGGTATGGTCGATGAACACGCCGCCCATGCGCAACGTGGTGAAGACGCCCTGGGGGCCAAGCACGACGTCCGACAGGTCGTCGTCGTCGCCGACGCAGGTGACCACCACCTCGGCGTCCCGGGCTGCTTCGGCCGCGTTTGGGGCGATAGTGGGGGAAAGCTCCGGGTTGGCGGAAAGCCATTTCTCCACCCGCGCCGGGGTGCGGTTGTAGATCGTCAACTCGTGGCCCGCTGCGGCGATATGCCGGGCGATCGGCCCGCCCATCACGCCCAGGCCGATCATCGTTACGCGTCGTTTGTCGCTCATGCGACCCTTGTAGCGGCTTCGGTCCCTGCTTCAATCTTGTCAGGCCGGGTCAATGGTCTATCCCGCACCGCGATGCGCTTCCTCTCCAACCGCCGTTTCATCCGCTTCATGCAGGTGCTCTTTCTGATCGCCTGCCTGGTGGGCGTCGCCTATGCGCTCATGCCCAAGCCGCCGAAGCTGCCGACCTACCAGTGGGGGGACAAGGTCGAGCATATGCTTGGCTTTGCTGCGCTGGCCTTCCTGGCGGCGCTCGCTTTTCCCAGGATGCCACGCTGGCGGGTGATCGAGCGGCTTTCGTTTCTCGGCGCGCTGATCGAGGTGGCGCAGTCGATCCCGGGGCTGGGCCGCGACTGCGACATTCGTGACTGGATCGCCGATACTATCGCGGTGATCGTGGTGACGGGGGTAATGGCCTTGATAGTCCCACGTCGGAGATAGTTTCCAACGCGCGCGCTTTCGGCTAGGCCGCGCCACTATGTCGACAGCCCCGCTCACGCCCGCAAGCAGCAAGATGCCGTTGCTCACCGCCGATGACGTTCGCGCGGCGGCGGCGCGGATCGCCGGCGCGGTGGTCCGCACGCCCACGTTCCACAGCCAGACGTTGAGCGCGATCACGGGGGCGGAGATCTACCTCAAGTTCGAAAACCACCAGTTCACCGCCGCCTACAAGGAACGCGGCGCGCTCAACGCCATACTCCAGCTGACCGACGAACAGCGCGCGCGGGGAGTGATCGCGGCCTCGGCGGGCAACCATTCGCAAGGCCTGTCCTACCACGGCACGCGGCTGGGCGTGCCGGTAACGATCGTCATGCCGCGCACCACTCCGGTGGTTAAGGTGATGCAGACCGAACGCGTCGGCGGCAAGGTCGTGCTCCACGGTGAGAGCTTCGACGAGGCTTCCGCCCATGCCCGCAAGCTGGAGGCCGAGCTGGGCCTGACCTTCGTCCACCCCTTCGACGATCCGCACGTCGCTGCGGGGCAGGGCACGGTCGCGCTGGAGATGCTCGAGGACGTGCCGGATCTGGAGGTCCTGGCGATCCCCGTCGGCGGCGGCGGGCTTTCGACCGGCATGGGTACCATCGCTCGCGACATCAATCCGGCCATCCAGCTAGTCGGCGTCGAGGCGGAGCTCTATCCCTCGATGTTCAACCTGCTGAAGGGCGAGAACCGGCCGATCGGCGGAGACACCCTGGCCGAAGGCATCGCCGTGTTCGAGCCGGGGCGGATGACCCGCCAGGTGCTGGGCGAATTGCTCGACGATTTCGTGCTGGTCAGCGAGAACGAGATCGAAGGCGCCGTCGCCCTGCTGCTGCAGATCGAGAAGACCGTGGTCGAGGGCGCCGGCGCAGCCGGTCTCGCCGCCGTCTGCGCCCATCCGCGACTGTTCAAGGGCAAGAAGGTCGGCATCGTCCTGTCGGGCGGCAATATCGATACGCGCCTGCTCGCCAACGTGCTGCTCCGCGACCTCGCCCGCTCGGGCCGGCTGGCCCGCCTGCGCCTGGTGCTGGCCGACCGCCCGGGTTCGCTGATGCGCGTGGCGCAGGTGTTCTACCGTTACAACGTCAACATCCTCGAGATCGTCCATCAGCGGGTCTTCACCCATCTGCCGGCCAAGGGCCTCGCCACCGAGATCGAATGCGAGGCGCGCGACGCCGAGCAGTTGCAGTCGCTGGTAGAGGCGTTGCGCGATGAAGGCTTCGAGGTCAGCCTGATGGAATTGAACTGACCTGATCGGCGTCCCCCAGGGGGATGGCGATGCCTGGCGGCATCGCATGACCGATTGTTAATGCAACTCCTACCGCCGCCGCGCGTTGGCCGGGAGATGGAATTCGCAGGGCACTGTGCCGTCGTCACGGGCGGCGAATCCGGGATCGGCCGCGCCTGCGCGCTCGCGCTGGGCGGAGCCGGGGCAGCGGTCGCGCTGACCTATTTTCGCGATGAAGCTGGCGCCGCCGGTGTCGTCCGGCAGATCGAGACGTCGGGCGGCCGCGCGGTGGCCGTCCAGGCCGACGTCGCCGAGGAAGCTCCGGTCGAAGCCCTGTTCGCAGCCGCCGAGCAGACCTTCGGCCCGGTCAGCCTGCTGGTCAATTCCGCTGGGCTCAACATGAGCGGCACTCCCATCGCCGATATGCCGCTGGCCCAGTTCGATCGCGTGGTGCGCAGCGACCTCTACGGACCTTTCCTGACCTGCCGCCGGTTCGTCCGCGGCCCGAGGCGGGGCGAGGGCGGGCGGATCGTCAACGTCTCGTCGATCCACGAGCGCGCGCCGCGGGCCGGCGGCGTGGAATACGACAGTGCCAAGGGCGGCCTGGCCCAGCTCACCGCGACCCTGGCACTCGAACTCGCTCCGCGCGGCATCGCCGTGAACGGCGTGGCACCGGGGATGATCCTGACCCCGATGAACCAGTCCGCGCTCGACGATCCGGACGAGCTCAGGCGCAAGGAAGCTGCGATCCCCTGGGGACGGGCCGGACGGCCCGAGGAGGTCGCCGAGCTCGTGCTGTTCCTGTTGTCCGGACGGGCAAGCTACATCACCGGGACCACCGTGACGATCGATGGCGCGCTGTCGCTCGTCGTGGCGCCCGGCGCATGACGGCGCGCACGGTGAGCGGCGGCATGGCCTATGTCGTCGAACAGATTGACATCGTGCAGCTCGACATCGCCGGCGAGAACGGCCTGCTGAGCGGGCATGACCTGATGAGCCCCTATGCCTGGAAGGTCGACGGGCGCATCCACTTGCTGGTTCGCGTGCTCAAGAATCCCCTCGGGGCGAGCGACCCGACCGGGGTCATTTATGCCGCGGTCTCCGACGACGGGCTGCTGTTCACCACCAAGCCGGAGCCGGCGATCATCCCCGGGCCGGATGCGGTCGATGCCGGCGGGGTCGAGGATCCGACCGTAGTTCTATCCTCCGACGAGAATCTGCTCGTCTTCTACACCGGGGTCGATGCGCGGCGCGAGCAGGGCTCGCTGCTGGTCGCGGCGGGGTCCGACCTGACGCATTTGACCAAGCGCCAGGTCACGCTCCAGGCACCCGAGGGCGAGGGCAACATCAAGGAAGCGACCGTCGCGAAGGGCGCCGACGGTCGCTACCGGCTGTTCTACGAATATGCCAAGGACCAGGCCTCGCGCATCGGCTTGGCGCTGTCCGACGATCCCGAGGGCCCATGGGAGGTCGTGGCGGATCCGTTCACCATCCGAGAGAACTCCTGGGACAACTGGCATCTCTCAACGGGCCCGATCGTCGCACGGAAGGGGCGGGCGCCGGTCATGTTCTACAACGGCGCCACGGCTGACGCGCGCTGGCGGATCGGCTGGATCGCCTTCGACGAGAACTATTCGCGCGTGGTGGCCCGCGGCCTGGAGCCATTGCTGGTGCCGCCGCCGCCGGAAGAGCGTGCCGGCACGGACATCGCCTTCGCCGCCTCGTGCCTCGACGAGGGCGATGGCGACATTTTCCTCTACTACTCGCTTGAGGACCGGCTGCTCCGCCGCGCCCGCGTTAGGGAATTCCGGCAGGCCTGACCCAAACCCGGACGAATGGGCCTGGCCTGTGCAAAATAACCATTCGTTCACCCTATATTGTGGTTAAAACTCTTTCACCATTGGTCCTCTGCAGGCATACCTGATCGGGCAGCGCGAATTCCCGCGCGCACCGCAAAGGACCAGGAAGAATCGTGACGGCACCCGTGCGCTTTCCCCGGTTCTTCGTCACCAGTCCGGCGCCGTGCCCGTACCTTCCCGGCAAGACCGAGCGGAAGGTGTTTACCGAGCTCAAAGGCCCTCATGCCGATGCCCTGAACGATGCGCTGGGGCGGATCGGTTTTCGCCGCAGCCAGACCGTGGCCTACCGCCCGTCGTGCATCGATTGCCAGGCCTGCGTCTCGGTCCGGGTTTGCGCGGACGAGTTCCAGCCGTCCTCGACCCAGCGCCGCAACCTCAAGCGCAATTCGGATCTGGTGGTCACCACCTGCCGGCCCTGGTCGACCTCGGAACAATTCGAGCTGTTGCAGCGTTACCTCGGCGCCCGGCATCCGGGCGGCGGCATGGCGACGATGGATGACGTGGACTTCGCCGACATGGTGGAGCACACGCCGGTCACCAGCTATGTCATTGAATATAGGGAGCCTTCCTTCGATGGGGTGACGCCGGGCCGCTTGGTCGGGGGATGCCTTACCGATCGGCAGGGCGACGGGTTGTCGATGATCTATTCGTTCTACGACCCGGAACACGAGACGCGGACGGGGCTTGGCAATTACATCATCCTCGATCACATCCGCCGCGCGGCTCAGGACGGCCTTCCGTACGTCTATCTCGGCTATTGGGTCGATGGTTCAGCTCGCATGCAGTACAAGGTCCGCTATCGTCCCCTCGAGCGGTTGGGCCGCGCGGGGTGGGAGCGTTTCGACCATGTTGAGCAAGAGCGCCTCATCGCCGAAGCCGCGGCCGCGCGGCGCGTCGATGCGCTCGTCCCCGCAGGAAGTGGCAAGGACGGCGTCCCTGGCGGACAGGGTCAGTATAGGCTCGTCGATTGAGCGCGTCCTGGCGGCGATCTGCGCCGCCGCGTTGACGCTGCAGCCGATCGCCGCTTCGGCCCAGGCGATCAGTACCGAGACGGATGCCGAGCTCGAGGCGTTGATCCCCGATTCCGCTATCCAGGATCCCGATAGTTTCGCCAAGGTTCAGGCCCCCGCCGCGACCGAGGCTCCGCCGATCGATCCCGCTTCTCCGCTTGCCGACCTTCCGGGGGCCACCATCCCTTGGCCCGACCAGGGTCTCGAACTGCCCGCACTGGTTTCTCTCGAACCCGATCCCGACGTCGCCGCGGCGCTGGCGGCGATCGAGAAGCTGCCGGTCGAGGCCGCGCCCAAGGGGGACATCGAGCGGATATCTGCGCATCTCCAACTCGCGTTTCCGACGGACCCTGCCCAGTTTCCCGAGCGCGAGGAGTTCGCCAAACGCTTCCGCGGCCTGTCCACGCTCGAAAGCTTGGGCAGCAAGGACGACGAAATCGGCGAGATCGGCGTTCGTGCCCGGGCCGACCGCGAGCTGCTCGGCAAGCTGCTCAGAATCTATGGCTATTATGACGGCGAGGTGATGCAGACCGTCAGCGGCATCCAGCCGGGCGAAGAGCGCGCCGCGGCGAACGCCGATGTCCGTTTCGACATCATCCCGGGCGCCCGCTACAAGTTCGGCAGGGTCGAATTGCCGACGCTGGAGGTCACCGGTACCGATTATCCCCTGCTGCGCGGGCAATACGGCATCTGGCCGGGCGATCCGGTATACAGTGACAAGATCGTCTCCGCCCAGGGCGCGCTGGATCTCGCGCTGGCGGAGAATGGCTATCCCTTCGCCAGGCTGGGCGAGCCCGACCTGCTGGTCGACCATCGCCGCGAGGAAGGCGACCTGACCCAGCCGGTCACCGCGGGCGGCAAGTACAATTTCGGCCGGGTGAAATCGAACCTCGAGGATTTCCTCTCCTCGAAGCATCTCGAGGAGATCGCCCGGTTCAATTCCGGGGATCTCTACCAGCGCTCGCTGCGCGACGACCTGCGCCGCGCAATTCTGGCGACCGGCCTGGTCGGCAGCGCGACCGTGACCCCGCGCGAGGTCCGCGCCCCCGCGCCTGGCGCCCCGGGCGAGGTGGCGCTCGATGTCGAGATGACCAAGGCGCCGCTGCGCACGATCTCCGGCCAGCTCGGCTATGATACCGGCGACGGGTTCCGCGCCGAAGTCCAGTGGGAGCACCGCAACCTGTTCCCGCCCGAGGGCATGCTGCGCCTGCGCGGTGTGGCAGGCACCAAGGAGCAGCTGGCCGGCGTCACTTTCCGCCGCAACAATTTCAAGGGCCGCGACCAGGTCCTGACCTTCGACCTCTACGCCAGCAACACCAATCGCGACGCCTACGCGGCGAAGACCGTGGCCCTGTCCGGCACCTTCGAGAAACTGACGACGATCCTCTTTCAGAAGCCCTGGACCTGGGCGGCCGGCTTCGAAGTCAACCTTTCGGACGAGCGCGAGGGCTCGGGCAATACCAATGCGCCGCGTTCGACCTATCTCGTGGGCGCGCTGCCGCTGCGCGCCGCCTATGACGGAACCGACGATCTGCTCGATCCCACCAAGGGTTTCCGCGCCGCGCTACGGGTCTCGCCGGAAGTGTCGAACCACCTCGGCAGGACGTCGACCTATGTGAAGACCCAGGCCGATGCGAGCGCCTACCTGCCGATCGGCAACTTCGTGCTGGCGGCCCGCGCACGGCTCGGCTCGATCCAGGGCGCGGGCGTTCAGGACATCGCTCCTTCGCGGCGGTTCTACGCCGGCGGTGGCGGTTCGGTGCGGGGCTACGGCTTCCAGTTGATCGGTCCCCGCAATCTGGCCGGCGATCCCAGCGGCGGGCGTTCGCTCTACGAGGCTTCGTTCGAGGCGCGGATCAAGACCGGGCTGTTCGGCGGCAATCTCTCGGTGGTGCCTTTCATCGATGCGGGCGGGGTGGACGAGGGCCAGTTCCCCAGTTTCAGCGACATTCGCTACGGCGCGGGCATCGGCCTGCGCTACAAGACCGGATTCGGCCCGTTGCGTGTCGACCTGGCGACGCCGCTCAACCCGCGCCCGGGCGATAGCCGGATCGCGGTCTATGTCGCGCTGGGGCAATCGTTCTGATGGCTGAGGACGCGCCGCCCGAAGCCGAAACCCCGCCTCCCGCCAAGCCTGTCCGTCGCGGCTGGAGCTGGCGCAAGTACCTGCTCGCAGCCGTGCTCGCGCTGTTCGGAGTGGTTACGGTGGGTGTGCTGGTGCTCAACAGTCCCATCGGCCATCGTTTCGTGGTCGAACGGATCATGCGCTACGCGCCGGCCTCGGGCCTGCGCATCTCGATCGGGCGGATCGACGGCTCGCTCTACGGCAAGGCCAAGCTCAAGGACGTGGTGCTGTCCGATCCGCGGGGTCCGTTCCTCCGGGTACCCGATGTCGATCTCGACTGGCGGCCGTTCAACTGGTTCACCCGGGGGCTAGACGTCCGCAAGATCGTACTCCATCGGGGCACCTTGCTGCGCCAGTGGAAGCTCAATCCCGGTCGTCCCGATGCGCCGATCCTGCCCAACTTCGACATCCGCATCGATCATCTGGAGATCGATCGGCTGACCGTCTCGGAAGGAATCATGGGCGAGCGGCGGCGCATCGACCTGATCGCCAAGGCCGATATCCGCAAGGGGTGGGCGATGATTCGAACCAATGCCCGGCTGGGTGGCGGCGACAGGTTCGCCGCCTTGCTCGACGCCGAGCCCGACCGCGACAAGTTCGACATGCAGCTCGACTATGTCGCACCCAAGGGCGGCCTGCTCGCCACCCTGGCCGGCGCGCAGCGCGACCTGCGCGCGCGGATCGTCGGCAAAGGCACCTGGAGCGACTGGCGCGGCGCTCTGCTGGTCGATAGTCCCGGCGCGCCGCTTGCGGCTCTGCGTCTGACCAACCGCTCCGGCCGCTACGGCATACTGGGACTGGTTTGGCCGCAGGATATGCTGACCGGCGTCGCCGCCAAGGCGGCCGGCCCGGCGGTCGCGATCGATGCCGAGGGAACGCTTGTGAACAGCGTGCTCGAGGGTCGCTTCCTGGGCATCGCCTCCGGTGCCCAGGTCGACGCGCGCGGCAAGGTCGACCTGGGCAACAACGTCTTCGACGGTCTGGTCGTAAAGGCGGGCCTGCGCGATCCCAGGCTGATCGAAGGCACGCGGATCGAACGCGCCGGGCTCAGCCTGGAACTGGACGGTGCCTTTACCGACCTCATTGCCCGGCACGCCCTCGTCGCCGAGCGGATCGTTAGCGGCACGCTGCGCGCCGACCGCGTCAGCCAGACCGGCGTGGCGACGCGCCAGGGCTCGGTCTGGACCTTGCCGCTCGATCTGAAGGCGGCGCGGATCGTCACCGGCAACGCCGCGGTCGATCCCCGCTTGGTCAACGCGCGCCTGACCGGACGCCTACAGCTGGCCGGCTCGCGGCTGAGCGGAGACAACCTCGCAGTAGCCGTGCCCGGCCTAGCCGCGCGGCTCACCCTGCGCGGTGATGTGGCGCAGGGCGGCTATGCGCTCGCCGGGCCGGTGGCGGCGCGCGGGTGGAAGCTGGAGAACCTCGGCACGATCGACGCCCATGCCAAGATCCTTCTCAAGTTCGGCCAGGGAATTCCCTGGCGCCTCGCCGCCAATCTCGCCGGTTCGATGCCGCGGGTGGACAATCCGACGCTGACCACGATCGCCGGCAGCGGGATCAAGTTCTCGGGCGCGATCCGCATGGGCTCGGACATCCCGCTGATCTTCGACAAGGCCAGCCTCACCGCCAGCAAGCTTTCGCTCAACGTCTCCGGCCGCCTGACGGGCAATACCACTACGCTGAGTGGCGGCGGGCGCCATGTCGACTACGGCCCCTTCACCGTCGAGGCGAGCATTGCCGGCGACGGTCCGCGTGCCGTGCTGGTCTTCGCCAGCCCGCTCCCCGCTGCCGGGCTCAAGGATGTCCGCGTCGCGCTGGCTCCCATCCAGGGCGGCTTCCGCATCGAGACCTCGGGCGGGTCCACGCTCGGGCCGTTCAGCGGCACGCTCGGCCTGTTCTCGCCGCCCGGCGGCCCGACACGGCTGCAGATCGAGCGGTTGGAGATCTGGAAGACCAATGTCACCGGCGCGCTGCTGGTCGAGAACGGTGGCGTCAACGGCACGCTGAAGCTGGCCGGTGGGGGCGTGGACGGCCTCATCACGCTGGAACCGCGCAGCGGCGGGCAGGGCTTCAAGGTCGCCTTGACCGCCGAGAACGCCCGCTTCGGCGGTGAAAACCCGTTGACGATCAGCTCGGGCCGGCTCGAGGCCCAGGGTCTGATCGCGAAGGGTCACACGACCGTCACCGGCAACCTGCTCGGCCAGGGCATTGGCCGCGGCAACCTGTTTCTCGGACGGATCGCAGCCCGGGCCAGCGTCACCGATGGCCGCGGCCGGGTGACCGCTTCGATCGCCGGACGGCGTGGCAGCCGGTTCGCTTTGCAGGTGCTCGGCGAGTTCGCACCCAACCGGATCGCCGTGCTCGCCAATGGCGAGTTTGCCGGCTCCAAGATCACCATGCCGCGCCGCGCCGTGCTAAGCGGCGAGGACGGCGGTTGGCGGCTGGCGCCGACCCAGGTCGATTACGCCGGTGGCCGGCTGATCGCCTCGGGCCTGTTCGGCTCGACGCAGACCGAGCTGCGCCTCGCGCTCGCGGACATGCCGTTGTCGCTGGCCGACATTCTGGTCTCGGAGATCGGGCTTGGCGGCAAGGCGTCGGGCGTGGTCGAATACCGCCAGCCGCGCGGCGGCGTCCCGACCGGCTCTGTCAGCCTGATGATCAAGGGCCTGACCCGCTCGGGCCTGGTCCTGACCTCTCGTCCGGTCGATCTCGCGCTCGTCGCCAACCTCGGTGCCAATGCGCTCGAAACCCGCGCCGTCGCTCGCGAAGGCGGACAGGTGCGCGGGCGGCTCCAGGCGCGGATATCGAACCTTCCGGGCGGCGGGACACTCGCCGACCGGCTGTTCGCCGGCACCTTGTTCGGCCAGCTGCGTTACAACGGCCCGGCCGACGCTCTGTGGCGCCTCGCGGCGATCGACGCCTTCGATCTGACCGGGCCGGTCTCCGTTGCAGCCGACATGACCGGTACGCTCGGGAATCCCTTGCTTCGCGGTTCGCTCGCTTCGACCGGCATGCGGTTGCAGAGCCAGATGATCGGCACCGACGTCTCGCAGATCTCACTGCAAGGCAGCTTCGCGGGCTCGCGCCTGACGCTCAGCCAGTTTTCCGGTCGCACCGCCGGCGGGGGGACCGTGGCTGGAAGCGGGACGGTCGATCTCACCGACCTGAGCACCAAGGGCCCCGTCATCGACCTCAAGCTCGCCGCGCACAATGCCCGCCTGCTCAATCGCGTCGAGATGGGCGCTGCCGTGACCGGGCCGCTGCGGATCGTCTCCGACGGCCTATCGGGCACGATCGCCGGGCGCGTCTCGATCGACACGGCCAACTGGCAGCTCGGCCGCGCCTCGGCCGCCGCGCAGCTGCCCAATGTCCCGACGCGTGAGATCAACGCCCCGGCCGACATCGCGCCGCGCCGCACGCGCGGGCTGCCGTGGAAGTTCCTGATCGACGCCGCCGGACCGAACCGTATCGCGGTGCGCGGCATGGGTCTCGACAGCGAGTGGGGCGCAAGGATCCGCCTGCGCGGCACGACCGACGCGATGCGGATCTTCGGCCAGGCCGACATGATCCGGGGCAGCTACGAGTTCGCCGGCACGCGCTTCGACCTGATCCGGGGCCGGATCAACTTCGACGGCGAGAGCCCGCCCAACCCGCGGCTCGATATCGTCGCCGAGGCTCAGCTGACCGGACTGACCGCGCGGGTCACGGTCTCGGGCAGCGGCAACAAGCCCGAGATCAACTTCTCTTCCACGCCCTCGCTGCCCGAGGACGAATTGCTCGCCCGCCTGCTGTTCGGCAGCTCGATCTCGCAGATCTCCGCGCCCGAGGCGTTGCAGCTCGGCGCGGCGCTGGCCTCTTTGCGCGGCGGCGGCGGGCTCGATCCGATCAACAAGCTGCGCTCGGCGATCGGCCTCGACCGGCTGCGGATCATCCCGGCCGACCCCGTGCTCAACCGCGGCACCGGCATCGCCGCCGGCAAGTACTTCGGCCGCCGGTTCTATGCCGAGATCATTACCGATGGGCGCGGCTACAACGCGACCAGCGTGGAGTTCCGCGTGACCAGCTGGCTCTCGGTCCTGGGCAGCGTCTCGACCATCGGCCGGCAGAGCGCGAACGTGAAGGTCAGCAAGGACTACTGATGAATTCCCCGTCCTCTTCAGAGGAGGGGATTCAGACCGCGCGGCCGTAGAGCTCCGCCTCTTCCGCCCGTCGGCGCACCAGGCCGCGCAGGACCTTGCCATCGTTGTGAACCCATTTGCCGAATTCGGCCTGGGCGGCTGCGTGGTCCCCCGCGACGTGGTGCCGGGTGAGGGTGGCCTTGGCGATCGCCCCCGTATTGTAGTGGAACGAGACTAGGGCGTCGAACTGGTGCTGCGTGGTCGGCGCCGTGCCGATTGCCCGGGAAACCTCCGCGGCGTAGCGGGTTAGGTCCAGGTCGAAGCGGGCGTCGCATTCGGCCTGGGTCCAGACCGTGCCTGGGCCGACATCGGGCTCGGTCGATCCCCACCCGATCGTCCAGGGATGCCCATCGACGCTGCCGGGATCGGGATAGGCCTCGAACCGTCCATCGGATCGTAGTTTCGCGCAGCCTTCCCAGCGCTTGATCAGCGCGGCGCCATCCGGGCCGAGCCCGCGCGCGGCAGGGTGTTCGCCCATGGCCTGGTCGATCGCCCGGTCGAGCGCAGCGACCTCGGACTGGCGGAAGGAGCGGCCAAGCAGGACGCGGACGGCGTCGAACACGGGTTTGCGGTTCATCGGACATGCCTCGCGAATCGGAGGCGGGATAAGTAGGGGCGTCCGGCGCGTGTAGGAAAATGCTTTTCGCAAGTGGGCAACGAAAAAGGGCGCCCGGATTTCTCCGGACGCCCTTCGTCTCGGTCGGTAAACCCTGGAGTTACCAGCTGTAATACATGTCGAACTCGACGGCCGACGGCGTGGTTTCCCAGCGCATCACTTCGGGCCACTTCATTTCGAGGTAGGCTTCGATCTGGTCCTTGGTGAACACGCCGCCCTGGATCAGGTAGTCGTGGTCGGCGGCCAGGCTGTCGAGCGCCTCGCGGAGCGAACCGCAGACGGTCGGCACTTCGGCGAGCTCGGCCGGCGGCAGGTCGTAGAGGTTCTTGTCCATGGCGTCGCCCGGATGGATCTTGTTCTTGATCCCGTCGAGGCCGGCCATCAGCAGCGCCGCGTAGCACAGGTAGGGGTTGGCCATCGCGTCGGGGAAGCGGAACTCGACGCGCTTCGCCTTGTCGCCAGAGCCGTAAGGAATGCGGCACGAGGCCGAGCGGTTGCGGGCCGAGTAGGCCAGCAGCACCGGGGCTTCGTAGCCCGGGACCAGGCGCTTGTAGCTGTTGGTCGTCGGGTTGGTGAAGGCGTTCAGCGACTTGGCGTGCTTGATGACGCCGCCGATGAAGTAGAGGCACAGGTCGGACAGGCCGGCATAGCCGTTGCCGGCGAACAGCGGCTTGGAGCCTTCCCAGATCGAGATGTGGGTGTGCATGCCCGAGCCGTTGTCCTTCATGATCGGCTTCGGCATGAACGTGGCGGTCTTACCATAGGCCTGGGCGACCTGCTGCACGACGTACTTGTAGACCTGCATGCGGTCCGCGGTCTGGACGAGCGTGCCGAAGGTAAGGCCGAGCTCGTGCTGGGCCGAGGCGACCTCGTGGTGATGCTTGTCGCAGGGCAGGCCCATCTCGATCATGGTCGAGACCATCTCGCCACGGATGTCGACGCAGGAGTCGATCGGCGCGACGGGGCAGTAGCCGCCCTTGGCGCGCGGACGGTGGGCGAGGTTGCCGCCTTCGTATTCCTTGTTCGAATTGGTCGGCAGCTCGATGTCGTCGATCTTGAAGCCGTTGCCGTCATAACCGTCATAGAAGCGGACGTCGTCGAACAGGAAGAACTCGGCTTCCGGGCCGACGTAGACGGTGTCGCCCACGCCGCTCGACTTGACGAAGGCTTCGGCGCGCTTGGCGGTCGAGCGGGGATCGCGGCTGTAGAGTTCGCCGGTCGAGGGTTCGACGATGTCGCAGCACAGGATCATCATCGGCGTCGCGCTGAACGGATCGATGTAGACCGCGTCGAGGTCTGGCTTGAGGATCATGTCCGATTCGTTGATGGCCTTCCACCCCTCGATCGACGAACCGTCGAACATCAGACCGTCTTCCAGCTCATCCTCGCCGATCACCGAGGCGACCATGGTCAGGTGCTGCCACTTGCCCTTCGGGTCGGTGAAGCGGAGGTCGATCCACTCGATTTCCTCATCCTTGATGCGCTTAAGGATGTCGCTAGCCTTGCTCATGTCTGGTCCTTCTTAATTCCCCTCCCGCCCGCGGGAGGGGTAGGGGAGGGCTTGTTGTTATTGGGTTCGGGCGGGAGCTTGCTCTCGACAGGCCCTCCCCCGGCCCCTCCCGCAGGCGGGAAGGGAGATGTCTTTCGTCAGATTGCGTCGTCGTTGCGTTCGCCGGTGCGGATGCGCAGGGCGGTCTCGATCGGGATCACGAAGATCTTCCCGTCCCCGATCCGCCCGGTCTGGGCAGCGGCGGCGATCGCTTCGACCACGCGATCGGCCAGGTCGTCGGAAACCACGACCTCGAGCTTAACTTTGGGTAGGAAATCGACGACGTATTCGGCGCCGCGATAAAGCTCGGTATGACCTTTTTGCCGGCCGAAGCCCTTGGCCTCGGTCACGGTGATGCCGGACACGCCGACTTCGTGAAGGGCTTCCTTCACTTCGTCCAGCTTGAACGGCTTGATGATCGCCTCGATCTTCTTCACGCCAGTCTGATCCCTTCGTTTCCGGCCTTCACGGCACACCGTGCAAGCCCGGCGCGCATGGCGGGCCGGGTGTCCAAAAGCCACGCGAAATAACTATCAAGAATCGTGCCAGAGGCACCGCGCAGCCCTAGGCGAATGGGCTTACTCGGAAAAGACCAGAATCGCACGATTCTATCGGTCATCCCGCGCGGAATGATACATTTGCGCAATGGTGAAAGTGCGATCTGCTTAAAAATTAGCCAGGCCTGCCCAGGATTTAAGCAAATCAGAGCTCCAAGCCGGCTCCTTCGGACAGGCTGGCCATCAGGTTCAAGCTTTGCACCGCAGCCCCGCTCGCTCCCTTGCCCAGATTGTCGAGCACCGCCACCAGTCGGGCCTGGCTGCCGTCGGCCGAGCCGAGCACGCGCAGTTCGAGCCGGTCCGAGGGATCCTCCAAACGATGCATCAGCAGTTCGGCCGGCGCTTCGTCGCGAACGCTGACGACCGGGCTGGCGGCAAAGAATTCCTCCAGACAGAGCCGCAGGACCTCGGGGGAGGCTGCGCCCGGCATTGCGGCAAGCTGGAGCGGCACCTCGACGATCATTCCGCGATGCGCCGGCACGACCGAAGGCGCGAACAGCGGCGGGATCGTCAGCCCGGCCAGCTTCTGCATCTCGGGCACGTGCTTGTGGCCCAGGCCCAGGGCATAGGTCATGAAGGCGATCTCGGGATGATCCTCGAACCGCTTGATCAGCGCCTTGCCGCCGCCCGAATATCCGGAGACGGCGTTGCAGGTGTAGGGCCAGTCGGACGGAAGCAGCCCGGCGCGCACCAGCGGCGCGACCAGGGCGATGAAGCCGGTCGGGTAGCAGCCGGGATTGCTGACGCGGGTGGCGTTTGCCACGGCCCCGCGCCCCACGATCTCGGGAAAGCCATAGGTCCACCCGTCGGCAACGCGGTGGGCGGTCGATGCATCGATGATCCGCACCTTGGACCCTTCTGCCAGGGTCACCGCTTCGCGTGCGGCGTCGTCGGGCAGGCAGAGGATCGCGAAATCGGCGGCGGGATAGGCCTCGCGCCGGGCCTCGGCCGACTTGCGCTGTTCGTCGTCCAGCACCAGCAGCTCGAACTCGGCGCGGCCCTGCAGCCGCTCCAGGATCTCGAGGCCGGTGGTGCCGGCGGCACCGTCGATGAAGACGCTGTGGGTCATGCCGCTTCCTCCAGCTGGCTCAGCGCAACGTAGCCCACGAGGCCGCAGTCTTCCACCTGGCCCCAGGCGGTCTGGCCGGCGATGTCGAGCACGTCGAACCGCGCGCCTGCGGAGAGCTCAGCCAAGGGCTCGGCGTCGTCCCGAACCCCGGCGCGCAGCTGCGCGCCGCTCGCTGCGATCCGGCGTGGCAGCGGCACGGCGTAATGCGGCACGAAATAGCGGCCGGCGAGGGCGATATGCGCCAGGTCCCCGCGCACGGCGGTATGCGCGGGATCGGTGATCTTCATCGGGCCGGACAGGGCGAAGCTCCTGCCGTCGAGATTAGCGGATTCGGACAAGTACGCGGTGCCTCCTGAAAGGATGGGCGCGCTTATACCCGCGCGGGGCGCGAGGCAAGGTTGGGGGGCGTGGGTCGCGCCCACCACCCTCGTCATGGCGAGCGAAGCGCGGCACTCCCGGGTCGAGCGCGCTGCCGCCCAGGATGGCCGCGCGGCTTTGCCGCTCGCAATGACGAAGGTATGGGGCCGAGAGGGCGTGCGGGCGAGAGGGCGTGGGGCAGGGTGGCGCAGCCTACCCCCCGAACCGGTCCTGGAGCATCCGCCAGCTTGCGCGCAGGCCCAGCGCCTCGCCGCCCTTGGGCCGGCCCGGCTTGGCCGCCGGGCGCCAGGCGAAGGTGTCGAAGTGCGCCCAATCGGTCCCCTCGGGCACGAAGCGGTCGAGGAACAGGGCGGCGACGCTCGCCCCGGCGAAGGCGTTCGGGCTGGAATTGTTGAGGTCGGCGATGTCGGACTTGAGGTATTCGCGATAGCCCTCGTGCAGCGGCAGGCGCCAGCACGGATCGTCGCTGGCGAGGCCCGCGGCGAGCAGAGCCGTCGCGGTCTCGTCGCGGCGGGTGAACAGCGCGGGGAGGTCGGGTCCGAGCGCCGAGCGCGCGGCGCCCGTAAGGGTGGCGAAGTCGATCACCAAGTCGGGTTTTCCCTCGCCGGCGCGGGCCAGGGCGTCGCCCAGGATCAGGCGACCCTCGGCGTCGGTATTGCCGATTTCGACGCTGATCCCGGCACGCGAGCGCAGCACGTCGCCGGGGCGGAAGGAGGTGCCGGCCACGGCGTTCTCAACCGCCGGGACCAGGACATGGAGACGCACCTTGAGGCCGATGCCCATGACCAGCCCGGCCAGCGCCAGGGCATGGGCCGCGCCGCCCATATCCTTCTTCATCAGCAGCATGGCCGAGCTCGGCTTGATATCGAGCCCGCCGGAATCGAAGCAGACGCCCTTGCCGACGATCGCCAGGCGGGGATGGGTCGGATCGCCCCATTCCAGCTCGATCATCCGCGGCGCGTGGCTGCGCCCGGCGGCGCGGCCGACCATGTGGACCATCGGGAACTCGCGCTCCAGCGCGTCGCCGCGGGTGATGCGCAGGTCAGCCTTGTAGGCCTTGGCGAGGGCTTCGGCCTCGGCCTCCAGCTCGGCCGGGCCCATGTCCTCGGCGGGCGTGTTGACGAGGTCACGCACCTTGGCGACCGCGGCGACCTCGGCGAGTGCGGCGTCGATCGCCTTGGCCCCGGTAGTCACCAACGCTCGCGGCCCTTCGGCTTCGGCTTCCTTGCGATAGCGGTCGAAGCGATATTGCGCGCTGGCCCAGCCGAACAGGGCGGGGCCAGGCTCACCTTCCGCCAGGCGATAGGTGCCGGCGGGCAGTACCTCGGCCAGCTTGGCCAGGCACCAGCTGGACAGCGATGCCGCATCGGCCACGCCGCCGACCGCGAACCAGCCGTCCCCGTCGGGCACGATGGCCGTCTCGAACCCGGCGCCAGTGAACTTCTGTCCGGCGAGCGCGGCGCGCTGGGGACCCGACAGGCGCTTGAGCCATTCGTCCAGGCCCGCCTTGTCGACCAGATGGATGGGAACCGCGGCTTGGCCCCGGTCGGGCTGGATCAAAGCATGCTTGTCGGTCATTGTGCCGCTCGATGTGCCGCAGCGCGGCGGCCGAAGCGAGAGGAAAATCCATGATGCGCATGCCCCTCCTGCCGATCGCCCTGCTCGTGCTGGCGGTGGCGGGCTGCAAGAAGGAACCGATTCCGGCCCCGCAGCCGAGCCAGGACGTGGCGGCCGTGGAGAGCGAGGCGCCGCTCGCGCCGGTCGGCCAGGACCGCAAGGTCAAGGAATCGAACGACCGTTATGAGTTCGAGTTCAACTATCCCGCCGCCGCTGACGCGATCCCGCAGCTTAAGGCCAAGTTCGACGCCGACCTTGCCGAGCAGCGCGCCAAGCTCGTCACGGAATCGCGCGAAGCGGCCGACGATGCCAAGAAGAACGGCTATCCTTTCAACCCGCACAGCTTTTCCATCGACTGGAAGGTGGTTACCGATCTGCCGGGTTGGCTCAGCCTGTCGACCATCGTTGCGACTTACGAGGGCGGGGCGCACCCGAACTACGTCTTCGATGCCTTGCTGTGGGACAAGACCGCGAACAGGCAGGTCGCGGCGATCGACCTGTTCACCTCCAAGGCGGCGCTCTCCAAGGCCATCGGCCCGGCCTTCTGCGATGCCATCGACAGCCAGCGCGCCGAGAAGCGCGGCGAGCGGATCGACCGCGGCAGCGGCGACATGTTCACCGAATGCCTCGACCCGCTGGATTACACGGTCATCCTGGGGTCGGCGGGCAAGGGCGGGTTCGATCGGATCGGTGTGCTGGTTCCGCCCTACGAGGCGGGCCCCTATGCCGAAGGCAGCTACGAGGTGACGCTGCCCGTGACCGCGAAGATCATCGCGCTGGTGAAGCCGGAGTATCGCCGGTTCTTCACGGCGGGGCGGTAGAAGCCGTCCGGTCGGGATTGGATTAAGTAAAGACCGTTCGTGTCGAGCGAAGTCGAGACACATGG
>JBQCGM010000120.1:0-21739 GCA_051955585.1 Novosphingobium sp. | reverse complement strand
CGCGTCCGTGCCCCCGCTGCGAAGATACGTTCCAGCGAACCTCCCATCCGCCTTTTCCCGTCACCCCGGGCTCGACCCGGGGTCCCGCTATCTGCGGTCATGCGCCGGGTGGAAAGGAAGCGGGACCCCGGATCAAGTCCGGGGAGACGGTCGGCGAAAACGGCCGGGAGGATCGGTGCCGGCTCACGCATCGCCGCCCTCCCCGCCCAATTGGGCGATCCATTCGTCGAGGCGCATCAGTTGGTCGTAGTCGTTGTAGCCGCCGATGTCGGGATTGAGCCGCGCGGTGAAGGGCTCGTGCCCCAGGATCCAGCGGTCGATGGCATCGACCAGATAGCGCGCGGTTTCCGGGATGAACTCGCTGCGCGCCATGCCGGTCTTACGGCTGCCTTCGAGGATCGGCTCCTCGCGGTAGCCGAAACTGATCTTGCCCTTGGCCTTGAGGTCGCGCGAGAGCGACCAGTATTCGAAGCGCTCGGCCTGCCCGCGAACGCCGTCGAAGCCGCCCGCTTCGGCGATCATGCCGATCAGGCCGAGCTGCAGCGCAAAGCCCTGCTGCACCATGCTGCGCGACGGCGGCGTGCCGGTCTTGTAGTCGACGATCGCCAGCTTGCCGTCGGCCAGGCGGTCGATCCGGTCGGCGCGGCCGTGGACGCGCACGCCCCTGACCAGCATGTCGCCCTTGGCCTCGCTGACCGCTACGCTGCGGCCTTCGCTGCGCAGCATTTCGATCTCCTGCTCGATCCAGGCGAGCGCCGCCATCAGCCGCGGCCGCCACAGCGCGCGCATCAGCGGGTGCGCGCTCATCTCGTCGAGCACCTGCTCGGCCAGCGGCAGCAGCGGCCCGCCCTGCTTGTGCCAGCATTCGAGGATGCGGTGGACGGCGGTGCCCTTCCAGGCGGCCGATGGCTCGGCGTCGAGCGGGTCGAGCGCCGAGAGGCCGAGGATCGAGCCGGCGTAGAACTGGTAGGGATCGCCGCGCAGCCGATCGAGCCCGGTGACGGCGATCTCGACCCGGCGCTGATCGGCGCTGGGGCGCGGCTGCGGCCGCGGATTGGGCGGCGCGGGGCTGGCGTCATCGAGCCGGCGCGCAAGGTGCACCGCCTCGGTCTCGACGTGGCGCTCCAGCATGTCGCCCAGCATGGCGCGGATGCGCAGCACGAAGCGCGAGGGGATCACCGGCGCGCCCTCGTCGCGCTGGGCGTGGCTCAGCACCACTTCAGGCGCGCCCAATGCTGCAGCGAGATCGTGGGCCGACAGGCCGATGCGGAAGTCCGCGCCGGGCACGCCCAGCGCGCGCAGCACGGGCGGCGGCAGCAGCGCGTCGGGGGCCGGCGCGGCGGGCCAGACGCCCTCGACCAGGCCGCCACAGATCACCAGGTCGGCGCGACTCATCCGCGCCTCGATCAGGCCGTAGACCTGGACGCGCGGATGGCCGCCCCATGGCGGGCGCACCGCCGTGCGGTTCATCGCATCGTGCAGCGCGGCCGGGAGATCGCGGGTCGGCACGGCAGAGCCGATACTCCGTGCCGCCTCGCGCAGGTCCTCGACGAAGGAAGCCAGTGCACGCCCGTCGGCCCCGCCCCAGATGCCCGTCCCGCAGAGCCGCTCGGCGACCGTGGCCAGGAGGTCGAGCCAGTCGGCCAAAGCACTCTCCTCGGCCATGTCCAATAGTGGCGCGAGCAAGCCTTCGACCTCGCTCCACCAGGCCGCGTCGATCTTCTCGCCCTTCGGCCGCAGCGGCGCGAGGCCCGCCCCCGGCCGGGGACCGCGCAAGGCACGGTCCAGCAAGCGGACCTTTTCCAGCCAGGCGGGGCGTTCGTCTCCCGGGCGGACCAGCGGGTGGCCGAGCAGGGCGATCAGCGGCACCGGCGCCGCGGCTTCGGCGGCGAGCTCGGCCAGGAGGAGGAATAGGCGCCCTGCGGCGGTCTGCGGCAGGCAGGTGCCCGCAGTGTCGTCGGCCTCGATCCCCCAGCGGCGCAGATGGGCAAGGACGCGGGCGGCGAGGCCGCGGTTCGGCGTGACCAGCGCGACGCGGCGCTCGGGCTGTTCGAGCGCCTGGCGGATCAGCACGGCGATCGCCTGCGCTTCCTCGCCGGGGTGCGCGCTTTCCATCAGGCGAACCCCGGACAAGCAGCGCTGGTCCTCGGGCAGATCGACCCAGCGCGCGCTGGCCCGGGGCGGCAGGAACAGGTTGGAGATCGCGCGGCTACGCGCCGGCGGCGCGGGTGCAAGCCCCGAGCGGTGCCAGGCCTGGACCTCGCCCCGGGCCACGCCCATGCGGTTGAGCAGCAGCTTGAGGTGGTACTGTGGATGGGTGACGGCATCCTGCCGGCCGAACGGCGGATCGCCCGCCTCCTCCGGCGCTCCGGCAGTGCCCAGCGCGGCCCAGACCTCGTCATCCAGGGCGAGGTCGAGATCGGGCAGGATCACCGCCCCGCGCGGCAGTTCGGAGACTACGCGCAGCAAGCGGGCCAGCGCGGGCGAAGCGCTGGTG
The DNA here is from genome assembly GCA_051955585.1 of Novosphingobium sp. Classification (GTDB taxonomy): domain Bacteria; phylum Pseudomonadota; class Alphaproteobacteria; order Sphingomonadales; family Sphingomonadaceae; genus Novosphingobium. Next base: position 19,242 of record JBQCGM010000120.1, on the reverse strand, counting down.
ACGCCGGCGGCGACGAGCGGGTGGGCCGGTGGCTCGGCCTTCCAGCGCCGGGCGGCATGATCGAACAGCGCGTTACGCCGTGCCGGCCCATCGACCTCGCCGCGCTCCTCGAGCTCGGCCAGCCACATCCGCTGGGCGAGCAGGAAGGTGCGCGTGCTGTCGCTCCAGTGGCGGGCCTGGTCACCGACCAGGCCTACGACCTCGTCCGAGAGGAGATCGTCGGGAGCGATGCCCTCGACCAGCAGGCGGTCCATCGTCCGCCCGGCTTCCCAGGCCTGACGCAACAGCGCCGCGCCGCGCGGGCCGTCGCCGCCCTGGACCTCACCGAGGATCTCGGCGAGGCGCAGCCAGCGGCGGATCGGATCGGCGGCCCGCGGAATGTCCGTGCCGCCCAGGAGCGGGTCGAGCAATGGCCCCAGCGTCTCGTCGAGATCGAGGTCGCCGACTACCGCCGTCCGCGGCAGCAGCATGCCGCCGTCGACCAGGCGTACGAAAGCCTCTGTCACGGTTCGCACCGCGCGCTGGCTGGGCAGCAGCAGGGTCAGCCGCGCCAGTCCGACGTCAGCCTCGGCGTAGCGCGGGATCAGTCCGGCAACGAGCGCATCGGCGAAACCGCGGTGCGCAGCGATGGAATAGACTTGCGGGCCGCCTCGCTCAGGCACGCTTCAGCCAGGCCTCGGTCGGCGCGATCGCCCCGGGCTCGCCGACTTCGAACCATTCGCCCGTATGGATCAGGCCATAGAGCCGGCCCTCTTCGATCGCGCGCTGCCAAAGGATGTTGGTCGAGAAGGCCCCTTCGGGCGCCTCGCGCAGGAGCCGATGCGACACCAGCTGGATGCCGGTATAGATGAATGGCGCAATCCGGCCCGGCCGGCGGCGGCTGACCACGCCGTTGGGATCGAGATGGAAGTCGCCCTTGCCGACGTAGTTGTGCGCCTGCTTGTGCGAGACGACCAGCAGCAGCGCGTCCATCTCCGCCGGCTTCCATGCATCGGACAGCTCGCGGAACACGTCCCGCGGCCCATCGAGCCAGATATTGTCGCTGTTCAGGCAGAAGAACGGGTCGGGCAGGTGCGCCCGGGCGCGGACCATTCCGCCGCCGGTCTCCAGCAGCAGGTCGCGCTCGTCGGAAATCGTGATCCCCGGCGCGCTCCGCTTGGCCAGGTGCGCTTCCAGAGCGTCGGCGAGGTAGTGGACGTTGACGACCGCCTTGGCGACCCCGGCTTCGGCCAGATGATCGAGGCTGTAGTCGATCAGGGGCTTGCCGGCGACGCGAACCAGCGGCTTGGGCGTCGTCGCGGTCAGCGGACGCATCCGCTTGCCCAGGCCCGCGGCCATGACCATCGCGGTGTCGGATGCAAGGGGGCGATCAGTCACGGACGACGGCTCCATGTGGCGCACCCGCCCTCATACCGCGAAGCTCCCCCCGCCAGCCTCACGCAGTTCAGATGGGATATTGGCATCGAACCAGGCAGCCACCGGCGCCAGCGCCGGGTGAGCCAGGTCGCGTTCCAGCAGGGCCCAGACGCGCGGGATCAGGTCGAGGTAGCGCGGCTTGCCGTCGCGCTTCCACAGGCGGACGAAGATGCCGACGATCTTGGCGTTCCGCTGCGCTCCGAGCCTGGCATAATCGGCCAGGAAGTCCTCGGCCGAGGCGCCGGTGGCCTGGAGATAATAGTCGAACATCTCGGCCTCGAGCTCGGGCGGTACGTCGCGCCGGGCGTCCTGCAGCAGCGAGACGAGGTCGTAGGCCGGGTGGCCGACCAGCGCGTCCTGAAAGTCGAGCAGGCCCTGGTCGCCCAGCCCCTCCAGCAGCATGATGTTCTCGGCATGATAGTCGCGCAGCACGGTCACGCCGGGGCGCTGGCGCGGCAGCATCGGGCTCAGCGCGTCCTGCCAGGCCTGGGTATAGCTTGCGGCGTCGACGTAGAGGTTCTGCGCCGGGCAATACCATTCCAGCAGCAGCCGTGCCTCGCGCTGGTATTCGCTCATCGAATAGTCGAGGAACGGTCCGGGCGGCAGGCGGTGCAGGTCGACCAGTGCCTTGACCGCGCCGCGGTAGACCTCGCGCTCGTCGCCCGGCCACTGGTCGAGGTAGTCGCGCATCCGGCTGGTGCCGAAATCCTCGAGCAGGACCAACCCGCGCGCGGGGTCCTCGGCCAGGATGCGCGGGGCGCGCATGCCGTTGCCGTCGAGCCACTTGGCCGCGCGGAGGAACGGCGCCGGATCCTCGTTGGGCGGCGGCGCATCCATCAGCATCGCAGTGCGGTCGCCGGAGCGGCGGAGCCGGAAATAGCGGCGGAAAGAGGCGTCGCCAGGCAGCGGCTCGATCGCGGCCTCCCCCCAGCCGGCGGCGGTGAGGACCGGTTCGATACCCTCGGGCAAAGTCGATTCAGCCATTGGGCAAGCGCCCTAGCCAATCCGCCCCGCCTTCGACAATGGCGATCCGCCCGTCTCCCACACCTTCTGCCGCAACTTCGAGCGCGATCGAGAGGCAGCCCGCCTCATGCGCGAAACCGCCGGCATGGTCGGGCCACTCGGCGATAAGCACGGCGCCGTCGCGGTAGTCGTCGAGGCCGAGTTCGTCGACCTCATCGGGCCGGGCCAAGCGGTAGAAATCAGCATGGACCAGCGGCAGGCGCAGGGGCGGGGAATCATAGACCTCGAAGATCGCGAAGCTGGGCGACGGCACCTCACCCTCGTGCCCCAGCGCGGCGATGATCGCCCGGGCCAGCGTCGTCTTCCCCGCGCCGAGGCCGCCGGACAGGGCGACGACGTCGCCGGCCTGGAGTTCGGCGGCGATGGCCTGCCCATAGCGCTCCATCGCCGCGAGATCGGGAAGGCCGATCTTCACGGCAGCTCGATGATCGCGGTGGTGCCCTGCTTCGGCTCGGACAGCAATTCGAGCTTGCCGCCGTGGGCCTCGACCAACTGGCGGGCAAGCGGCAGGCCGAGGCCCTGGCGGCGCTCGACTGCCTTGCCGTCGGCACTGAGCTTGAGCCCGTCGAGCGCGCGGGCGAGGGTGGCGGGATCCATGCCCTTGCCGCTGTCGGAGATGACGATCCGGGCACGATCCTTGGTGGTGCCGACCTCGACCAGAATGCGACCTCCGCTCGGTGTCGCGGCGATGGCATTGTCGAGGACGTGGCCGATCGCGCGAGCCAGGCGGCGACTGTCGCCCGAGATCCGCCCGGCCCCCTTGTCGCCGCGCATATCGAGCGTAAGCCCTGCGTCCTTGATCTTGCCCGCGCGTTCTTCGACCACCCTCATGACGAAGGGCCAGAGGTCGATCTGCTCGCGCACCAGCGGGAGCATCCCGGCCTCGCTCTGCGAGAGGTCGAGCACGTTCTCGATCTGCTCGCCGAGCCGTTCGACCGAAGCGAGGATCGCGCCGACGTATTCCTGGCCCTGGGCGGACAGCTCGCCGCCGATGCCCGCTGCCAGCAGTTCGGCGAAGCCGCCGATCGAGGTGAGCGGCGTGCGGAACTCGTAGCTCATGTTGGCCAGGAAGCGGGTCTTGAGCGCGTCACTCTCGGCCAGGGCGGCGTTGCGCTCGCGAAGGGCCTCCTCGGCCTTCTGGCTGTCGGTGATGTCGAGCACGGTGAGCAGGCCATTGCCGTCGGGCAGCGGCACGCCGGCGAACTCCAAAGTACGGCCATCGGCGAGGTGGACCCGCCCGCCCTTCTGCTTGCGGTCGAGCGTGGCGGCGCGGACCACGTCGCCGACCGCACGGGCCTGCGGCGGACGCCGCAGCCGCGCGCCGATCCGGTCGAGCAGGGCGTCGATGCGCGGGTGGGTGTCGAGAAAGTCGCTGTCGAGGCCCCAGTCCTGCGCGAAGCGCCGGTTCCAGATCTGCATCCGGCCATCGGGGGTAAACACCGCGATCGATTCGAACAGGCTGTCGAAGGTCGCGGCGCGGGTGCGCAGCATGGTGTCGCGAGTGGCCGAGAGCTGGAGCTGCTCGGAGCGATCCTCGGCAATCAGCACCAGGCCGCCATCGGGCATCGGCTGGGCGACGACGCGCAGGTGGGTGCCGCCGCTGAGCGGCCAGGCCTCTTCCTGCGCGGTGCTGGCGCCGAACCAATGCGCCTTTTCGCGTCGCCAGGCCGGGAAATCGCGCGCCTCGGGGACGCGGCCGGCCTCGTGGGCGATGTCCAGCAGGCGCTCGAAGGGCGGAGGATTGAGCATGACCGCCGGGCCGAGGCCGAAGATCCGCTGGAACGGCTGGTTGGCGAAGGTGAGCTGGCGCTTGGCATCGAACTGGGCGACGCCGGCCGAAAGCTGGTCGAGCATCGCGCGCTGCGCCTCGCGGTGGGCGCGGAACGAGCGGGAAAGCTCTTCCATCTCCTCGACGTCGACGGCATAGCCGGCCACGCCTTCCTCCCCGAGCGGAAGGTCGCTGACCCGCAGCGCCCGGCGCTGGCCGCCGATCGTGGCGGCGACCATGCGTTCGATCGGCTGCTTTCTGGCTGCGGCCTGGCTTGCCACCTGCGCGGCGGACAGGCCATCGACGGCCTCGACCAGCTCGGCCCCGGCGGCAACGGCAGCCTCGGCGCTCTGCGCGCCCACCGCGCGGACATAGGCCGAGTTGACCAGGCGCAGCGTGCCGTCGGGTCCGCGGAACCACATCGGCATCGGCGCGGCCTCGATCAGGCCGACCAGGGCGGCAAAATCGCCGCGGGCGCGCGACGCCTCGGCGCGGAGCTTGACCAGCTCGCTCTCGCTGTCGCTGAAGTCGAAGACCCAGACCAGCGCCGCACCGCCTGGCGAGACCTGCGGGTCGGCCAGGTGCCCACGCAGGGCCAGGCTGCGGGTAGAACCGCGCGGCGTCGCGACCATGCGGAACGGCGCGGCGGTCTTCTGGGTGCGGCGGACCGCTTCGGTGAGTTCGGCGAGCTGCTCGGCGGCAAGGCCGCCCTTCCCCTCTCCGCCGTCGAGTTCGGTCAGGTACTGGGGCACGGTGTCGAGCCCGAGCCACTTGGCCAATTTGGGCGGCGCCTCGATCCGTCCGTCGGAACGGACCAGCAGTGGCAGGGCGGGCGATTCGTCCACCATCCGCGCCAGCCGCCGGGCGTGGCGCTGGCCGGCTTCGGCGCGGCGTTCGCGCATGCGCGCGCTGAGGATCGCCCATCCCGCCGCCAAGGTCCAGGCCGCGAGCAGCAGGCCGATCAGGACAAGGGCAGTCTGGTTGAGCAGCATCGCGCCTTGGCTATGCGGGTGGGCGCGGGATTACAATGGCGGAGGGATGGAATCCCCCCTCTCCGACCGTACGAATACCGCACCTCTTATCGTCATTGCGAGGACCGAAGGTCCGCCGCAATCCAGGGCGTAGTGCGCGCGGCCCTGGATTGCTTCGCTTCGCTCGCAATGATGACCGAGAGGTCGGGCACAAGTGCGCAGAGGCTCAATACCGGTAATGCTCGGCCTTGAACGGCCCCTGCACCGGCACGCCGATGTAGTCGGCCTGCTTCTGGCTAAGCGTGGTCAGCTTCACGCCCAGCTTCTCGAGGTGCAACGCCGCGACCTTTTCATCGAGATGCTTGGGCAGGACGTAGACCGCGTTGGAGTATTCGGCGTTGCGCGTGAACAGCTCGATCTGGGCGAGAACCTGGTTGGTGAACGACGAGGACATGACGAAGCTCGGATGACCGGTGGCGCAGCCCAAGTTCACCAGCCGCCCCTTGGCGAGCAGGATGATCTGCTTGCCGTCGGGAAATTCGACCAGGTCGGTGCCCGGCTTCACTTCGCTCCACTTGTAGTTGGAGAGCGCGGCGACCTGGATCTCGCTGTCGAAGTGGCCGATATTGCAGACGATGGCCATCGGCTTCATCGCCTTCATGTGCTCGGCGGTGATCACGTCCTCGTTGCCGGTGGCGGTGACGAAGATGTCGGCGCGGGTCACCGCGTCCTCCATCGTCACGACCTCGTAGCCCTCCATCGCCGCCTGGAGCGCGCAGATCGGATCGATCTCGGTCACCAGCACGCGGGCGCCGCCGTTGCGCAGCGAAGCGGCCGAGCCCTTGCCGACGTCGCCGAAGCCGGCAACGCAGGCGACCTTGCCGGCCAGCATGACGTCGGTGGCGCGGCGGATCGCGTCGACCAGCGACTCCTTGCAGCCATAAAGGTTGTCGAACTTCGACTTGGTGACGCTGTCGTTCACGTTGATCGCGGGGAACGGCAGCTTGCCTTCCTTGGCCAGGCTGTAGAGCCGGTGGACGCCGGTGGTGGTCTCTTCGGAGACGCCCTTGATCGCCTTGACCGACCGGGTGAGGTAGCCCGGCTTGGCCTTGAGGAAGGCATTCAGCGCGCGGACGAATTCGATCTCTTCGGCATTGCTCGGCTCGAACAGCGGCTCGCCGGCCTCGACCCGCGCGCCCCACAGGGCGAACATCGTGGCGTCGCCGCCATCGTCGAGGATCAGGTTGGCGGTTTCATCGTCACCCCAGTCGAAGATGCGGCCGACATAGTCCCAGTAGTCGGCCAGGCTCTCGCCCTTGACCGCGAAGACCGGAATGCCGCCGGCGGCGATCGCGGCGGCGGCGTGGTCCTGGGTGGAGAAGATGTTGCAAGTCGCCCAGCGGACCTCGGCGCCGAGCGCGACGAGGGTTTCGATCAGCACCGCGGTCTGGATCGTCATATGCAGCGAACCGGTTATCCGCGCGCCCTTGAGCGGCTGCGAAGCGCCGAATTCCTGGCGCAGAGCCATCAGCCCGGGCATCTCGGTCTCGGCGATGGCGATCTCGGCGCGACCGAAGTCGGCGAGGCCAATGTCGGCGATGACGTAGTCGTTGTGGTCGAGAACGGTGGCCACGGGGCAGCTCCTGAAACGAGGAAAGGGCAACGCAATGTTGCGCCGCCCTTATCCCCTCGCTCGCTTCGTGGCAAATATAAAGAAGTCTTTATATCCCTTAGCGACGCCGTGCGTAGGCGAATTGCGACGACCCGCCGCTGTCGAGCAGCTGATCGGCGGCAGCCACGAGCGGCTCTTCGCCACGCGCATCGGCCAGGCCTTGCGCGACTTGCTTCAGCTCGTTGCAATTCAGCCAGGGATGGCCCTGGCCATAGGCGTTGGCCATGGTGACGCTGAGCCGGTCGAGCGCCCGCTCGGCGTCGGCGCCGTGGCGCGTTACCAGTTCTGCCTTCAGCGCGCGAGCCGAGGCGTTGAGCTCGCCGATATGGTTGGTGGTGAAGCGGCGATAGTCGACTTGGAAATTATCGGCCGTCGTCCGGCAACGCAGGCCGGTGACCATCAACATGATGTCGAGCCGACGAAGCTTTTCCGCCTTTGACATGTCTCCGGCCATGGCCGGAGCGATGGTAAGTAGCGACGCTGCGGCAAGCACTGCCGCGACCCCCTGATGCAGTTTCATATGCAGTCTCCCGAGCGAGGATACCCGTTCCCTCGCTGGAGAAAACTTCGCAGGATTCATTTTACCGACTCTTAAATGGGAGCCGTAACGCGGAATTAACCAAGTTGCGCGGTTCGTCGCAGAGACTATTCGGATCGCCCGGAAAACCAGGCTTTTCGACAGTTGCGACGCCGCACCGGCACGCTATATGCGCAACGGCTCATCGCATTTCCGCAAGCTCTCAGAAAGGACTTCCCCCATGACCATTTCCGTTGGCGACAGGCTGCCCGACGTCAAGCTGACCAAGGCCACCGAGAACGGTCCCGAGGCGGTTCAGTCGGCCGACTACTTCAAGGGCAAGCGCGTGGCGCTGTTCTCGGTCCCCGGAGCCTTCACGCCGACCTGCTCGGCCAAGCACCTGCCGGGCTTCGTGGACAAGGCCGAGGACCTCAAGGCCAAGGGCATCGACGAGGTCGCCTGCACCGCGGTCAACGACGCCTTCGTGCTCGGTGCCTGGAGCAAGGCGAACGACGCTGCTGCCGTGACCATGCTGGCCGACGGCAATGGCGAATTCGCCCAGGCGCTGGGCTTGACGATGGACGGCACCGGTTTCGGCCTGGGCCAGCGCGGCAGCCGCTGGTCGGCAGTCGTCAACGACGGCGTGATCGAGCAGCTCAACGTCGAAGCGCCCGGCGACTTCAAGGTCAGCTCGGCCGAGCACATGCTCGAGCAGCTCTGAGCGTTGGTTGCATCCCCGCCTCCGCGGGGAGCAAGTGGTCCATAGGCTATTCGGATCCGGGCGCGTCCGCGCGTTCGGATCCATCTTCCTCCGTATCCGCCCTGCGCGAGACCGCGTGCCAGATCAGCAGCACGGGCTCGAGGACGACGATCCCCACGAAAATCGAGAGCAAGCGGTCGAGCGCCGGGCCGACGCTTGCATCGGCATAGCTGTCGGGGACCAGCACCACGAGGATCGCCAGGGTAAACTGTAGCCCGAGATAGGTCAGCTTGGTCTCGCCGTTTTCGATGTGCCGGCCGATCAGCACGCCCAGGCAAGTCCCCGCGATCAGCGCAGAGGGCCAGCCTTGCGCCAGAACGACGATCGCGCCGGCGAGCAAGGCCCCGGCGAGGCATCCTACGGTTCGCAACAGGATCCGGCGATTGACCGGCTGGAAGGCGCTGCGCCCGATATTGGCGGCCGGGACGATCATCACCGCCATGATCGTCACGCTCGCCTGCCACAGCTCGGGGAGGTCGAGGTAATGGCTGAGCGGCGGCAACAGCGCCAAGGCCACGCCCGCTTGCCCCGCATGGCGCAAAGCATGCGGGTGCCAGCCCAGCCGGGCGGCCTCGGGCGCTGGCGCTGCCGGCCACCGCCGCCGCACGGTCACGGTCGACAGCAAGCTGACGGCCAGGCAGGCCAGGGTCCCGGCCCAAACCTCGATCAGACGGTTGCGAACGAGGAACTTCATGTCGATGCCCGGATGCTCGAGCTTGTCGAGCAGGAGCATTTCGTAGGTCAGGCCGAACAGCAGCCAGGCGTAGGATCGCTTGCCGGTCAGCGTGGCATACATTGCCGCGGTACCGATGAGACCCGCCGCCATCATCGCCGCAGGCAGCGACCTGGCGGCGTAGGGCACGATCAGCAGGGCCAGCGCCGCGCCGGCATTGGTGCCGATGATCCGCATGATCGCGCGAACCAAGGTCTGCGAGGCGTGACCGCGCATCAGAACGAGCGCCGTGAATGCCGCCCAGGCGACGGTCTTCGCGCCGATCATGTGCGCCAGCAGGACGGCCAGCAGGATCGAGAGGATGCATTCCAGCTCGTCGACCATGCGCGGACCGGGCGTGACGAGGGTCTTCAGCTCGTGACGAGCCCGCTGCGCAAGGGACGGGTTGGCCGCCATCTTCCGCAAGGGGATCAGTAACCCATCAGGCTGAGCACTTCCTTGCGGCTCGATTGATCCTCGAGGAACACGCCCATCAGCCGGCTGGTGATCATTCCGACACCTGCGGTACGAACGCCGCGGCCGGTCATGCAGCCGTGCTGCGCCTCGATCACCACGGCCACGCCTTGGGGATTGAGGTTGTCCCAGATGCACTGCGCGACCTCGGCGGTCAGGCGCTCCTGGATTTGGAGACGCCGGGCAAAGCCGTGGAGGACGCGGGCAAGCTTGGAGATGCCGACGACATGATTTTTCGGCAGGTACGCGATCGCCGCCTTGCCGATGATCGGTGCCATATGGTGCTCGCAGTGCGACTGGAACGGAATGTCCTTGAGCAGCACGACCTCGTCGTAACCGCCGACCTCGTGGAACACACGGCTGAGGTGGATCGCGGGATCCTCCTGGTAGCCCTGGCAGTATTCCCTCCAGGCCCGGCCGACTCGCGCCGGTGTGTCGAGCAGGCCTTCGCGCTCAGGATCGTCGCCCGACCAGCGGATCAGCGTGCGGATAGCCTCCTGCACCTCTTCGGGAACCGGCAGCTTGGCCAGCGGACCGTCGTCGCGGTCGACGTGATCGTCCTGATGATCGTGGATGGCCATCCGCTCGGTGCTCCTATCGTGGTCGGCGGAGGATGCCCCCGCGCCTGAAAAGTCCGCGCTTGCCGCCGATCGGCTCGAACAGTTCTTCGGGCCGCTCGGGATCGAGCAAGGCGTTGTCGGCAACCGCTTTCTCCGCATCGGTCAACGGACGCAAGGCAAAAGGCGCAAGTCGCTTGCCGGGCATGTCCAACGCTTCGATCATGGCGATCATCGAACCGTATTCGTCCAGAAGCGCCGGAATCCGGCTCGGTTCCAGCCCGCAATGCTCGGCGAGCAGGGCATGGCGGATAGCGGTGATCGCCCCCGCGGCATGGCCGTTACCCGGGCGGGCGGTATCGATGAATACGTCGCATTCGGTGTCGAGCCCCATCGAACGGTTGTTCATGTTGGCCGAGCCGATCCGCAGCACCTCATCGTCGACGATCATCAGCTTGGCATGGACGTAGATCGGCGTACCCCTGGCGGCATGGGGCACGAAAATGCGGAAGCGGCGCTGATGGTCGCGCTCGCCGATCGCGTGCATCAGCTGCACCCGCGCGCCGTCCATCGCCGCCTGCTCCAACCAGCCTTCGGCGGAGAAAGGGTTGATGAGGACGATCTCGGGCGGATCGGGCTCGGCGACCTTGAGCGCGATGGCCTCGGCAATGCGGCGCGAGGCGAAGTATTGGCTCTCCGCGTAGATGAAGCGCTTGGCCCGAGCGATGTGCGCGACGAAGAGTTCCTCGATCTCTTCCACCTCCGGCGCTCCGCGATAGGCGGCGCGGGTCCGGGCGATGCCGATCTCGACGTCGGTGAATTCGGCCTTGAGCTTGCGCGGCCAGGGGCTGCGCTCCTGCGGCTGGCACGGCGGAAGCGGCGCCCCGCCGGCCGTCACCCAGCGGTTCCGCCCCAAATCCCCCAGCGCGGAGGCGACCTCGCCCTCCATCATCATCGTCACGTCGTGCCAGGGGCCATAGGGCTTGCCGTTGGGCCGGCGGCGGCGGGGGTCTTCTTCCTCGTGAGCCGGGGTGTCCCAGCGGTCCGAGGTCATGTCGATCCCGCCGCAGACCGCGAACTTGTCGTCGATCACCACGATCTTCTGGTGGTGCGAGCAGCCGAGCGGGTGCGCCGAATCGAACTTGAAGTCGATCCGCGGCTGGCGCCACCAGCGGAAGAGGTCGACGATCATGGTGCCGCGCAGGACGAACTTGAGCGCGCCGAAATTCCACTTGAGCACGCGGACCTGGAGCCTCTCGTGCCGGCGGACCAGCCAGACGACCAGCGCGCCGAGCCGCGCGGGATGCCGCCCCTTGCGCCGCAGGTTCCACCAGCGCCGTCCGTCGCCCAGGCGGATCCGGGTGTCGAAGTCCCAGCCGATCATCAGCACCTGCTGCCGCGCCGCCAACAGGGCATCCTGCATCAGGTTGAAATAGTCGGCCGCGTCGATGACGACATGGGCCCGGCTGGCCTTCGCGAACCGCCAGACCGAGGGCGATACGCCCCGGTCGTCGTCATCTTCCGGCGAAGCCCCGCTCATGCCCATTCCCTGTTGTCCGACCCGACGCCGAAACGCGCGATAGCCCGCGCCCGTTCCCGCGTCATCGCTTGACCGGGCGAGCGGGGAAATTCACAGACGCCGCATGACCGACCCCAACACCATCCGGCGCCCCCGCCGCAGCGCGCTCTACCTCCCTGCGTCCAATGCCAAGGCCATCGCCAAGGCCCGCACCCTGCCCTGCGACGTCGTGATCCTCGACCTCGAGGACGCGGTCGCGCCGGAGCTCAAGGCCGAGGCGCGCGAAGCTGCGGTCGCGGCGGTGCGCGAAGGCGGCTTCGGCAAGCGCGAGGTGGCGATCCGCGCCAATGGAATCGACACAGAATGGGGGGCGGCAGACCTCGCGGCCATAGCGGGATCGGGAGCCGATGCGGTGCTCGTGCCGAAGGTCTCCGGCCCGGCGGACATCGACCGCTACCAGGCCGCCCTCGCCTCGGCGCCCGAGGCCATGCAGCTCTGGACGATGATCGAGACCTGCGCCAGCCTCTTTGCCCTGGAGCCCATCGCCGCCCGGGCGGCGGACACGCGGCTGTCGCTCTGGGTACTCGGCACCAACGATCTCGCCAAGGAGATGCGCGCCCGCCTGACGCCGGAACGCACGCCGTTCCTTCCGGTCCTGACCCTGGCGGTGGCCGCCGCGCGCGCCCATGGGCTGACCGTGCTCGATGGCGTCTGCAACGAATTCCGCGACCTCGCCGCCTTCCGCGCCGAGGCCGAGCAGGGCCTGCTCTACGGCTTCGACGGCAAGAGCCTGATCCACCCCGAGCAGATCGCGCCGACCAACGAGGTCTTCTCGCCCAGCGCCGAGGAACTCGCCTGGGCGCACACGGTCATCGCCGCCTTCGCCCTGCCCGAAAACGCCGGGAAAGGCGCGATCAGGGTCGAGGGCAAGATGGTCGAACTGCTGCACCTCGACCAGGCCAAGAAGCTCGTCGCAGTAGCGGAGATGATCGCCGCCGCTTAGCGCGCGAAGTGCGGGATCACCTGCTCGAGGTCGATCGTCGTCCTGATCCCCGGCTCGGCGGCGCAGAGCATCGGCACGGCGTTCACGGCGCGGTGGGCGGTGAAGCCGGGCGAGACGTTGGGATAGTCCTCCTTCGACACCGGATAGGTGATCTCGACGTTCATCGGCGTGTCGCCCTCGACCGCGACGCGCCAGCCGGATTCGCGCAGGTTCCACTCGGTCGCCTCGATCTTGTCGGAGACGTACCAGTTGGCGCGGAAGCGCATCACCGGCTTGCCCTTGTGCATGCCGGTGACCGTGGTCCGCAGCGCGCCGACGGTGCCCTTGGGCACGGTGCCGGCGGCGATCGTGACGTCTTCGGTCAGGGCCGAGACCTCGCCGAAGGCCTCGATCTCGTCGAAAGAAAGACCCATGGCGTCGGCGATGATGCCCATCGAATTGCCGAACTCCTTGGCCAGATGATCGGCGCGGCCCTGGTCGGTGGCGTTGCGGCCCGAGGTGTCGAGCGGTTCGCCGAAGCCCATGATGCGGAACAGCATGTCGGGCGAATTGCGGCTCGAGCAATCGGCGAATTCGTCGATGGTCAGGCAATCCAGCCGGCGCTGCATCGACAGCAGGGGAATCGCCAGCGCTTCGGTGATGAAGCCCGGGCTGGAGCCAGTGCTGTAGACCGAGGTTCCGCCCTGGCGGCAGGCCTCCTCGATCTGGGCGCGGCGGGCCGGGTCGATCTTGTCGGGATTGTGGAATTCGCCGCGGGTGGTGGCGATGTTCTTGCCCGAGGCCAGCAGCGCCGCGACCTCGTCCCAGTCGATCCCCTGGCGCATGTAGACGACAGCGTCGGCCTCGGTCGCGATCAGGTCCTCGGCAGAATTCGTCGCCTTGATCCCGGTCGGCGGCAGGCCGCACAGTTCGCCGGCGTCCTTGCCGACCTTCTCGGGCGAGGAGACCCACAGGCCGACTAGCTCGTACTCGGGATGCTCGATGATCTTGTGCAGCGATTTCGTGCCGATGTTGCCGGTCGCCCACTGGATGACACGGTACTTCTTGCCTTCGGCCACGGGTCTCTCCTTGCGAATATTATGCGCGTTGGTGGCTCATAGCTGCTTGCGCCGCAAACCGCCGCGGCGATATCGATGGCTGCTTCAGGGGCCGATGTAGCCGATCGTCCCGATCCGCGGGTCGGGACTGTCCGCCTTCCACCGCACCGAGCCGTAGGGCCGCTCGAGCATCCGGCGGACCCGCATGCCCATCCCGGCGCGGTTGAACGAATCGACCTCGGCCTGGATGTCCAGCTCGGCCTTGGTGTAGCGGTCGCGCAGGCGCAGGTAGTCGCCCCAGGTCGGGCAGTGATAGCGTTCCACCCACAGCGAGGGATCGGCTATGTCGCGCGAGATCGACCATTCGAACCCACCGTTGCGCTTGCGGATCCGCTGGAGCTTCTGCGCCACGGCATAGAACTGGCGGGCCTGGTCGGGATCGACCTTGTATTCGACCTCCACCACGATGGGCCCCGACCGCATGGTCAGCGCCATGCCGACTTCGACCTCGTTGGCGATGCCCACCGATTCGGTATCGATGTCACGATCATCGAGCAAAGGAATGAGGAAGCCGATCAGGGCGGTCAGCAGGACCGAGGTGGCCGACAGCAGCAGCGCGTGCGACACCCCGAAATGCAGCGTCGCGACGCCCCAGATCCACGCGCCGATCGCGACACCGCCGGTCATCGCCGAGGAATAGAGCGACAGCGCCCGTGCCGTGACCCAGCGCGGCGCGGAAAGCTGGACCACGACGTTCTGCAGCGAGGCCGTGGTCATGTTGCACAGGCCGATGACGAAGAAGGCGGCCGAGGTCAGGATCAGCGACGAGCTGAACGCGACGACGACCATTGAGAGCGCAGTGCCGACGGCGAACATCTTCACCGCGGCTTCGGCCGACATGCGTTCGCGCAGCTCGCTCATCATCAGCGCGCCCAGCACGGCCCCTACCCCGGTCGCGCCGAGCATGATGCCATAGGTGGCAGCCGTGCCGTGCAGCAGCTCCTTGGCGATCAGCGGACCGAGCGCGACATAGGCGGCACTGGTCAGGCCGAATAGGAAGGCACGCGCGAGGACGGTGCGGATCGGCGGGGAATGCAGCGTGTAGCGCGCGCCAGAGACGATCGCGCGGTCGATTCGCTCGGGCGGGAGGCGCGAGGGGGTGTGCCGGCGCTGCCAGAGGAAGAAGGCGATCAGCAGCGGCAGATAGAAGGAGGCGTTGATCGCGAAGGCCGCCTTGGCCCCGAAGGCGACGACGATCAGCCCGCCTAGCGCGGGCCCGAACGAGCGCGCCAGGTTGTAGCTGATCGAACCCAACCCGATCGCCGCCGGCAAATGCGCTTCCGACACCTGTTCGCTGATCGAGCTCTGCCACGAAGGGGCGTAGAGCGCCACGCCGGCGCCGATCAGCACGCAGAAGCCGAGCAGGATCCAGGGCGTGGTCAATCCGGCAAAGGCCAGCCCGGTCAGGACCGCCCCGGCCATGGCCGAGAAGGCCAGCCCGCTCATCGCGATCTTGCGGCGGTCGAACATGTCGGCGATCGCCCCGGCCGGCACCGCGACCAGCATCAGCGGCAGCATCAGTGCGGTCTGGACCAGCGCCACCATGCTGGGGTCGGTGGTCAGCTTGGTCATTTCCCACGCCGCGCCGACCCCGAGGATCAGTTGGCCGAAGTTGGAGAAGATGCTGGTGATCCAGATCCGCCGAAACACCGGAACTTGCAACGGGGCGAAGGTTCCGGTCCTGACGGCGACGTCGCTTTCCCCTTGCTGCGTCATTCCGGCTCCTTGCTGCCCCTCGATTTGCTGCTCTCGACAAGAGCCCGTTCGGCGTCAAGGCGGCCGCATGCGATTCCGATACCTTTGCCGGATTCTTGCCGCGATGCCCCACAGGCCCTACTTGAACTGTAACGGGGACTGATGTTTCCGCCAGCGTGATCGCCGCTGCGATGCCAAGGCGGGTCGGGGCATCCGCTTGGTCCGAATAATTGCCAAACCGGCTTCGCTTCGCGAAGACCGCAGCACGAGATCCTAGGAGATAACCGTGGCCGAAGCCTATATCATCGACGCAGTCCGCACCCCGCGAGGAATCGGAAAGATGGGCAAGGGCGCGCTTTCGCAGATGCATCCCGAGCACCTGACCGCCACGGTCCTGACCGCGCTCAAGGAGCGCAACAACCTCAATACCGAAGACGTCGACGACGTGATCTGGTCCACCTCGGCCACGCTCGGCCTGCAGGGCGGCGCGATGGGCCGCATGGCCGCGGTCGATGCCGGGTTCAGCCAGAAGGTCAGCGGCGTCAGCCTCAACCGCTACTGCGGCGGTGGCATCACCGCCGTGGCGCTGGGCGCCGCGCAGATCATGTCGGGCATGGAAGACCTGATCATTGCCGGCGGTACCGAAATGCTGTCCTACGTCAACGCCTACGGCATGAAGCTGCGCGAGGCGGGCGTCGGCGGCCCGGGCATGGGCGTCGGCAATCCGCGCCTCCAGGCCAAGCATCCCCAGACCAACCAGGGCGTCGCCGCCGACGCGATCGCCGCGATCGAAGGCATCAGCCGCGAGGACCTCGAGAAGTTCGGGGTGGAGAGCCAGCGCCGCGCCGACGTGGCGCTCAAGGAAGGCCGTTTCGCCAAGTCGACGATCGTGGTGAAGGACGAGGCCGGCAAGGTGATCCTCGATCATGAGGAATATCCCCGCCCCGACACCACCGCCGAGGGCCTCGCCCAGCTCAAGCCCGCCTTCGAGATGTTCTACAACTTGCCCAGCGAGCCCGGCGGCAAGACCTACGTCGAGTTGGTCAACCAGGTCTATCCCGACGTCGAGGTCAAGCCGATCCACCATGTCGGCATTTCCTCGGGCGTGGTCGACGGCTCGGCCGCCGTGCTGCTGGCCTCGAAAGAATACGCCGAGGCCCACGGGCTCAAGCCCCGGGCACGGATCGTCGCCACGGCCAACATGGGCGACGACCTGACGCTGATGCTCAACGCCCCGGTCCCGGCGGCGAAGAAGGTGCTGGCCAAAGCCGGGCTGACCAAGGACGACATCGACGTCTTCGAGGTCAACGAGGCCTTCGCCGTCGTCGTCGAGAAGTTCATTCGCGACCTCGATCTCGACCGCGCCAAGGTCAATCCGAACGGCGGCTCGATCGCGCTCGGCCATCCGATCGGCGCGACCGGCGCGATCCTGATCGGCACGGCGCTCGACGAACTCGAGCGGACCGGCGGCCGCTATGCCCTGATCACGATGTGCGCGGCGGGCGGCATGGCCCCGGCAATGATCATCGAGCGGATCGAGACCTGATGCATTTGCCGCCGAGGCGGTTATAGCATTTGGTATGACCAAACATCCCACGGTGGAACCGTCAACCGCCGATAATCAGCTGAGGCAGGACATAGCGATCCGCATCGCAGTCCTGGCTCGCCTGATCCGCAACGATTTCGACCGCCGGCTCAGCGAGATGAGCATTACCCGCTCGCAATGGAGCCTGATCGCCGTGGTGGCCCGCCACCCGGGCGCGACCCAGCGCATGATTTCGGAAGTGCTGGAAATGTCGGAAGCCTCGGCGGGCCGCCTGATCGACCGGCTTTGCGCCGACGGCCTCCTCGAGCGCCGCGAGCGCGACGACGATCGCCGGGCCCGCGCGGTCTATCTGACCGCCGCGGCCGAACCCCTGCTCTCGCGCGGCGCGGAACTGGCGCGCGAGAACTTCGATCGGCTGTTCAAAGGGCTGGACGAGGCCCAGCTCGAAACGCTGCTGGCTAGCCTGGGCGTAATCTACGACAACGTCTCGCGGCATTCGCCTTGGCGCGGAACGGTCTAGCTTCTGTCCTATTCAGATTGATTCGAGAGATGTCCGTTCGTGTCGGATCCATCTGACCAGGTCGAGTCCATCCCGGACGGCAAAGCTGGCGGCGCCCACAACACAAAAAAGGCGGCGTCCTGCGACGCCGCCTTTCTCGGTTTCGCCAGGTCGGCTTAGCGCGCGCTGCGCAGCAGCTCGGCCTTGGTCAGGCTGGTCGTGATCTTGCCGTTCACGTCCGACAGGCTGGCGCTGGGCACGGTGACCAGCTTGCCGTCGAGGATGACCTGCACCCGGCCCTGCTCGGTGACGCGGTAGATCGCGGCGATGCGGCTGCCGGTCGCCGAATAGACGACCTTGCCGGCGACCGGGGTCACGGCAGCGCCGTTCGACACGGCGGCAACGGTTTCGGCGTGAAGGGCCGCCGGGGCGACCGAGAAGAGAGTAAGGGTCGCGACGAGGGCGATAGGGGCAAACTTGTTCATGACGGGCGCTCCGAATCAAATGAGAGTGTGTGTCTCACAATACCTAACCAGGGTTAGTAATTTTCATGCGCGCCCGTCAATAGGGTTTTTTGCAAGTGCGAAGGCGAAAACTGCAACCTTAGGATAATCGTGAGGGCGATTGGCTGGCCTGTTGATCGCTGCGCACTTTGCGCGCAGGACGGCGCTTTCGGCCGGCCTAGCTCGGCGACAGGGAACAGTTTGCCATGATCAAGGTGATGGAGGGCGTCCGCGTCCTGGAAGTCGCGCAGTTCACGTTCACTCCGGCGGCCGGAGCGATCCTCGCCGATTGGGGCGCCGACGTCATCAAGATCGAGCACCCGGTCCGCGGCGACACCCAGCGCGGGTTCCTCAACATGGGCGGCGTCACGCTCGATCCGCTACGCCATACCCTGTTCGAACACCCCAACCGCGGCAAGCGCTCGGTCGGCATCGACCTCGCCACCACCGAAGGGCAGGAGCTGCTCTACGAGCTCGCCAAGCAGTGCGACGTGTTCCTGACGAACTTCCTTCCGCAGCTGCGTCAGAAGAACAAGTTCGACGTCGAGCACATCCGCGCCGCCAACCCGAACATCATCTACGCCCGCGGCAGCGCCTGGGGGAACAAGGGCCCCGAGCGCGAACAGGGCGGCTTCGACGGCACGGCCTTCTGGTCGCGCAGCGGCATCGCCTATTCGATGACCCCGGAAGAGCTGCCCGGCCCGCTCAGCCAGGGCATTCCGGCCTTCGGCGATTCGATCGGCGGCATGTTCATCGCCGGGGGCATCTCGGCCGCGCTCCTGCACCGCGAGAAGACCGGCGAGGCCGTGGAACTCGACGTCTCGCTGCTAAGCACGGCCGCCTGGGCCTCGGGCGCGCTGATCGCGCAGGTGGCCGAAACCGGCGTACTGACCCGCAATCCCTATCCGGGCCAGGGCGGCGCGGCGCGCAACCCCTTCATGGGCAACTACCAGACCTCCGACAACGGCACGATCAACCTCTGCACGATCTCGCCGACCGGTCACATCAAGAGCCTGTTCGAGCATCTTGGCGTCCCCGAGGCCGCCGAAGACCCGCGCTTCTCGGAACCGCGCGCCCTGTTCGAGAACGCCGGCGCGGCCAGCGACATCCTGGTCAAGGCCTTCGCGTCGCAGCCGTTCGAGTACTGGCGCCAGCACCTCAAGACCTATTCGGGCCAGTGGGCGCCGATCCAGTCCTTCGCCGACCTGCTGACCGACGAGCAGGCCCTGGCCAACGACATGATCATCGAGGTCGAGGGCGCCGACGGCGGCGCGCCGCTCAAGCTGGTCCGCGGCCCGGTCCAGTTCAACGGCGAGGCGCTGGAAACCACCCGCTCGCCCCAGGCCTCGGAGCATACCGAGATCGTGCTGATGGAACTCGGCATCGAATGGGACAAGATCGAGGAACTCAAGGCCAAGGGCGCGATCGCCTGAGGCTACCCTACCCCACCCTCGTGGATGGGAGGGGCGCTCCCCCCCCGCAACACACGGCACGGGTGCCAACCGCCCCG
>JBQCGM010000119.1:0-2630 GCA_051955585.1 Novosphingobium sp. | reverse complement strand
GGAAGACCGCCCGCATCGTCGAGCGCAATCCGGAATGGCGGGACTTGAGTGAGGACATTCCCCACTTCTGAACCTCCGCGAAGGCGGAGACCTCAGGGGAGGGAAAACGACATGGCAGGGGGCCTTCCCCTGCAATTGCCTGAGGCCCCCGCCTTCGCGGGGGCGCGCGGCGACCGACTGAAGCCCCGTCTTCGCGGGGGGCGCAAGGGTGTGTGACGATGGGTAACGAGAACCACGATTTCCTGCCGGATGATCCCCAGCCCGGCCCCAGCTGGCAGCGCAGCGGCTGGCCGCTGACCGACGGCGCGGCCGAGGACGACCTGACCCAGGCGCTCGACCCCACGGTGATGAAGGCGGCGATCAAGGCGGCGACGCAGAAGGCCGGCGCCCCGCTCGACGAGGCGGCGATCGAGGCGGCGGCGATGGATTCGATCCGCGCCATGATGCTGATCCGCACCTATCGCGTGCGCGGCCACCTGGCGGCCGATCTCGATCCGCTGGGCCTGTCGAAGCGCGAGCTGCCGGCGGACCTCACGCCCGAATACCACGGCTTCGCCGGCGCCGCGCTCGACCGCAAGGTGTTCATGGGCGGCTTCCTGGGCAAGCAGTGGGCCACCGTGCGCGAGATCGTCGAAATCCTGCGCGCGAACTACTGCGGCAAGGTCGGCCTCGAATACATGCATATCTCCGACGTGGAGGAGCGCCGCTTCCTGCAGGAGCGGATGGAAGGCGCCGACAAGTCGATCGATTTCTCGGTGCTGGGCAAGAAGGCCATCCTCCAGGCCGTGACCCGCGGCGAGCAGTACGAGAAGTTCCTCGGCAAGAAGTACGTCGGCACCAAGCGCTTCGGCCTCGACGGCGGTGAATCGATGATCCCGGCGCTGGAGGCGGTGATCAAGCGCGGCGGCCAGATGGGCGTGCGCGAGATCGTGTTCGGCATGGCCCACCGCGGCCGCCTGAACGTGCTGGCCAACGTCATGGCCAAGCCCTACCGCGTGATCTTCCATGAATTCTCGGGCGGCTCGGCCAATCCCGAGGACGTCGGCGGATCGGGCGACGTCAAGTACCACCTCGGCACCTCCACCGACCGCGAATTCGATGGCATCAAGGTGCACATGAGCCTGGTGCCCAACCCCTCGCACCTCGAGACGGTCGATCCGGTCGTGCTCGGCAAGACCCGCGCGACGCTGACCATGCGCGACGACCTGGAAGAGATGGACCAGGTGCTTCCGGTGCTGCTGCACGGCGACGCCGCCTTCGCCGGCCAGGGCATCGTCTGGGAATGCCTGGGCTTCCAGGGCATCCGCGGCTATGCCACCGGCGGCTGCCTGCACTTCATCATCAACAACCAGATCGGCTTCACCACAAGCCCGCAGTTCGCGCGCAACAGCCCCTATCCCTCGGACGTCGCCAAGGGCGTCCAGGCGCCGATCTTCCACGTCAACGGCGACGATCCCGAGGCCGTCACCTTCGCCTGCAAGCTCGCGGTCGACTTCCGCCAGAAGTTCGACAAGGACGTGGTGATCGACATGTGGTGCTATCGCCGCTTCGGCCACAACGAAGGCGACGAGCCCAGCTTCACCCAGCCGCTGATGTATTCGCAGATCCGCCAGCACCCGCCGGTGAGCGAGATCTACGCCAAGCGCCTGGTTGCGGAAGGCGTGATCGACGGGAACTACCTGGGCGAATACGCCTCGCACTTCGTCGCTACGCTCGAGACCGAGTTCGAGGCGGCGAAGAGCTACAAGGCCAACGAGGCCGACTGGTTCGCCGGCCGCTGGAGCGGGTTCAACCGCCCCAACGATCCCGAAGGCGCGCGCCGCAACGTGCCCACCGGCATCGAGAACAAGCTGCTCGACAGCCTGGGCCGCACGCTGACCACGGTGCCCGAGGGGCTGGAAGTCCACAAGACGCTGAACCGCGTGCTCGACGCCAAGCGGCAGATGTTCAAGACCGGCGAAGGCTTCGACTGGGCGACCGGCGAGGCGCTGGCCTTCGGCAGCCTGATCTCCGAAGGCTATGGCGTGCGCCTGTCGGGCCAGGATTCGGGCCGCGGCACCTTCAGCCAGCGCCATGCCGTCTGGGTCGACCAGAAGGACGAGCACAAGTACGTGCCGCTCTCGACCGTGCCGCACGGCCGCTTCGAAGTGCTCGACAGCCCGCTGTCCGAATACGGCGTGCTCGGCTTCGAATACGGCTATGCGATGACCGACCCCAAGACCCTGGTCCTGTGGGAGGCGCAGTTCGGCGATTTCGCCAACGGCGCGCAGATCATCATCGACCAGTACATCGCCGCGGCCGAGGCCAAGTGGCTGCGCGCCAACGGCCTCGTCCTGCTGCTGCCGCACGGCTACGAAGGCCAGGGGCCGGAGCACTCGTCGGCGCGGCTGGAGCGGTTCCTGCAGCTCTGCGCGCAGGACAACATCCAGGTCTGCAACATCACCACGCCGTCGAACTATTTCCACGTCCTGCGGCGGCAGATGCACCGGTCGTTCCGCAAGCCGCTGATCATCATGACGCCCAAGAGCCTGCTGCGCCACCCGCTGGCCAAGTCGGAGCTCGAGGACTTCGTCGGCGCCAGCCACTTCCGCCGCATCATGTCGGACCGCACGCCGCCCGCCGACGCGGCA
>JBQCGM010000118.1:0-88087 GCA_051955585.1 Novosphingobium sp. | reverse complement strand
GCTGTTCAAGCTGCCGGGCGGCGACATCAACGTTGCAATTGGCGGTGAATACCGCACCAGGAGCCTGACCGAGACCGCCGACCAACTGTCGCTCGCCACCCTTTCGGTCACCGGCATCCGCGGCGTGCCCACGCGCTATTGCCCGAGTTCGTCGCCCTGTCAGATCGGCAGCTTCATCTCGGCGAACTTCGGCACGGCCAGTGCCTCGGACAATGTGAAGGAAGCCTTTGCCGAAATACTTGCACCGGTCCTGCCCAAGGATTCGCCGATCGGCTCGGTCGATCTGAACGCTGCTCTGCGCATCACCGACTATTCGGTCTCGGGCGGCGTAACGACCTGGAAGGTCGGCCTGGAATGGAGCCCGGTTTCCGACATCCGCTTGCGCGGCACGCGCTCGCGCGACATCCGCGCGCCCAACCTGTTCGAGCTGTTTGCCGGACCGGTCGGATCGTCTTCGGTCACGATCACCGACGGTGCCCTCGGATCCTATACGATCAATACCCAGACCCGCGGCAATGACACGCTCGTTCCCGAAAAGGCGAACACGTGGACTGTTGGTGCCGTGTTCACCCCTAGCTTTATCAGGGGCCTGCGCGCGTCGCTGGACTTCTACTGGATCGACATCAACGGCGCGCTCGCGCCGGGGATCGGTGCTCAACAGACCATCAACAATTGCGCGATCGGCGATACGGTGGCGTGCGGCAACATTATTCGAAACCCCGGCGACAATCGCATCCTCAACATCCTGTTGCAGACGATCAATCTCAACCAGCAAAAGGTGAATGGCATCGATGCCGAGCTGACTTACCAAACCGATTTGCTCGGCGGGCAGCTGAACGTCCGCGGTCTGTTCTCTATGATCACCAAGTACAGCATCACCAGCGGCGGCGTGACCAGGGAATTACAGGGGATCGGCAACAACCCCGTGGTCGACCTGCTCAGCCTGCCGGATTGGCGCGCCGATCTCTCGATGTCCTACACCAAGGGCCCTTTCAACCTCACCGCCTCGGAACGCTTCGTCGGACCGATCACGATCGCCCCAGGCGTCGGGCGGAGCTTCGCTGACGGCGTCGGCGACATTCCAACCTATGCCGTGACCAACCTGTCGGCGAGCTACAAGATCAACGACAACGTCCAAGTCTACGGGATCATCAACAACCTGTTCAACCGGACCCCGCCGATCGTGGCCAACACGGTTGCGGCGGGCGTGGCGATCCCCACGATCACCAGCCTCTACGATGTCGAAGGTCGTTACTTCACGGGCGGTGTCCGGGTCCGTTTCTGATACGGGATGGGCCTGGCCGCTCGTCGGACAGGCCCATGTTCACGCCATCGCCATTCCAGGACTGAACCGATGAGCCAATACACGATCGTGGCGACCTTCCAGGTCCATCCCGACAACGAGGGCAAGCTGGCGGACATCCTCCACGATTGCGCGGACTACACGATGCGGGAAGAGCCCGGCTGCTTGCGCTTCGAGATCCTCCAGGCGACCGATCCCGACGGGCGGCCGATCCCCGGCCGGCTGGTGACCAACGAGCTGTTCGAAAGCTACGAAGCGGTCGAGGCGCACCGCAATTCCTGGCGCACGCCGGGCCGCCGGGCCCTGATCCGTGAATTGCTGATCGAGCCCTCGCGGATCGAGCATTCGGTCGTGTTGGTCCCACACGGGGCATGAACGTCGGCCGACTGCTAAAGCGCCTGTCGATCTCGGGGATCACCCTCCGCAACACGCCGTTTCCCGAGCAGGCCCGGATCGTGGCGGAGGCCGGATGCGGCGGCTTCGGCATTTTTGCCCCCTTGTTGGCTGAATACACCCCAGCCGAAGTGGTCGAGACACTCGACCGATTTGGCCTGAGGACGACCGTTTGCGTTCCCCGGCCATTCACCCTGGGGGCCCGCCGCTCGTGGGGCCTGGATGGCCGCTTGTCGGTTCGGGGCGATTCCGTCGCCGCGTCGGTCGAGGCAATCATTGCAAGCGTACGCTGGCTGGCGCCGCTGCGACCCGAGAGCGTCGTGGTGATTCCCGGCGCGCAGCTCGACAGGAGCCGCGCCCAAGCCTGGGACGAGGCGGTCGCCGGGGTGGGCGAGAGCGCGCGCGCCGCCTCCGACCTTGGCATCCGGGTAGCGCTCGAACCGGTCCACCCCCGTTTCGCTACCGATTTCTCTTTGCTGGGATCGCTCGGAGATGCCGCCCGCCTAATCGACGATGTGGGGCATCCTAATGTCGGCGTCCTGATCGAACCGTTCCACGTCTGGGACGCCGCCGACCTGGCCGAGCAGATCGCCGGGCTCACCGGACGGATCACCGCCGTGCAGATCAGCGACAGCCCGCTGCATCCGCGGTCGATCGCCGATCGCTTGCCGCCAGGCGAGGGAGCTGCCGACCTGCCGCGCATCCTCGCGGCGATCGAAGCGGCGGGCTACACGGGCTCTTACGATTGCGAGATCGTGTCCGACGACGGCTCGCTTGGTACCGGTGCCTATGCCGATTCCGTGTGGAAGCGCCCCCCCGAAAGCATCGTGCGATCCTGCGTGGAAGGGACGCTGCAGGCCCTGGCCCGCGCCGGGACCAGCGTCAAGGGCGGCTAGCGGACGTAGTCCGCGCGCGGCGCGAGGATCTTGTGCTGCCAATTGGGATAGGGCGGTGCGACCTCGGTCGCGGCGTTCAGCCTATCGATCTGCTCGTTCGACAGCGACCAGCCGGCGGCGCCGAGGTTGTCGACCAGTTGTTCGTCCGTGCGCGCTCCCATGATCACGCTGGAAATCGTCGGGCGTTGCAGCAGCCAGTTGATGGCGACCTGGGGAATGGAGCGGCCGGTTTCAGCGGCGATCTCGGTGAGCAGATCGACGATATCGTAAAGCTTCTCTTCGGCGATCTTCGGGCCGGCGTCCTTGAGTTGGCCCAGGCGGCTATCGGGCGCCGCGGGATTGTCCCGCCGGATCTTGCCGGCCAGGCGGCCCCAGGCAAGGGGGCTCCAGACGATCGAGCCGATCCCTTCGCTCTTGGCGAGCTCCATCAGGTCCCATTCGAAATCGCGGCCGATCAGCGAATAGTAGACCTGCTGGGAGATGAAGCTGTTCAGGCCTTCGAGCCGGGACACCCCCAGTGCCTTCATCAACTGCCAGGCCGAATAATTGGACACGCCGATGTAGCGGATCTTGCCGGAGCGAACGAGATCGTCGAGCGCGCGCAGGGTTTCCTCGGCCGGCGTGGCAGGGTCGTAGCCGTGCAGCTGATAGAGATCGATGACGTCGGTGTTCAGGCGGCGCAAGCTGGCTTCGACCGCGCGGATCAGGTGATAGCGCGAATTGCCGTTGCCGTTTTCGCCGGGTTCGGACCGGTAGCCGCCTTTCGATGCGATCAGCACGTCGTTCCGGCGGGTCCCGAGGGCGGCGCCGAGGATCTCTTCGGCCATGCCCTGCGAATAGGCGTCGGCGGTATCGAATAAGGTGACGCCGTGCTCGAGCGCGATCGAGATCTGCCGCTCGGCAATGGCCAGATCGGTCGTGCCCCAGGCCTCGAAGAAGGCGTTGCTGCCGCCAAAGGTGGCGGTTCCGAAGCTCAGCGCCGAAACGATCAGGCCACTGTTCCCAAGCCGACGATATTCCATCTATTCACCTGTCCCCAACACGGCCGCGTGAACGACGCGGCGGCTTGATGTGAGTTCTTCGACACGCCTTATCCGCGGCGGGGTGCGCGGCGAAGCGCGGTGGGCTTCCACCCCGGCGAAATCCTCGAACAGCTCGTTCGTCATGAGCTTGCCCGGGATCGGGTTGCCGTCTCGGTCGGTCGGCTGGATGATCTCGAAACGAAGGCACCCGGGTTCTTCGAGCCGGGCATAGCGGGCCGTTTCAAGCAGGAGTTCCCGGAACTCGACTTCGCAGCCAGGCTTGATCTCGAATTCCGCGACAATCGAGAACTGCATTCGGGTTTGCCTCGGTTGTTGTCGTAGTGACAAGTGCACTAAGTGTCTCCGGCCTCATGCAGAGCATCGCCGGTAATCCCGGCCTGCGCATTAGTCGCACAGGGAGGCCGAGGTAAGCAAAAGTTCCTTGATCATTGATGTGCATGGTTTTGCAATCGACCCGCGAGATGATGGTTTATGGATATTCTCCAACCGGCGCGAACCGGATCATGCGAGTCCGACGAAGGCTTGGTGTACGTTCGTGGCATTCAACGACTTCATGGCGGTTCTTGCTCGGTCTGGTTCAACTCGCTGTAGCCTCTGCGGAAACCGCACGGCTTGCAGATGCGGCCCGAAGGGCTGCCCCATCCACCATGCTGTTGACGCACCACCGAGCATACATCGGACCAAACAGCCGCCCGACGATCGACAGCAGACCGCGCGGTAAACGATAGTCAATGAAGACCGTCAGCCTCGAGGCCGGTCCGCGGGGCTCGATTGTGAAACCCATGCGATAGGAGCCGATCACGAGCAGTTGGGGATTGCCGACCGTTTCCCAAGTTTTCGTTCGCGGCGGATCACGGTCAAGCACCACCTCCTCGACGATGAGATCCAGGCCGAGCATGTGGCCCACCATCGTGATCTTTGAACCGATCCTTCGGCCGCGGTCGCGGTCGAATTCGAACCGCATGCGCTGGCCTGCCATCATCGCGCTCGACTGCATCATGTGATCGGCAAGGCGCTCGTGATGATCGAGTTCGGCAAACAGCGCCGGGGCCGTTGCCGCGACTTCGACAGTCTTGCAATAATGGTGTGTGTAGTCGGTCACCTTCTTGTCCACGTGCCAGCGCTGAGGGCATCCTACGCCCGGCGTCAGGGATGGCTTTACGTATCATTCCGGGTGCCGAGGACCGACCGCCGAAGGCATGCGTTGTCTTGCACGAAGGCAAAAGGCCTGGAGACCGATTGCCCGCCGCCTCTTGACCCTGACATTGTGTCAAGGAGCATGTTGCGGCCAGTCGAGTCGGAACGAAGGTGGATTTGATGGACTGTACGCACCATCAGCATCCGGGTAAGCATGCTCATGACCACTCCGGCCTGGTCAAGGACCCGGTGTGCGGAATGACGGTCGATCCAACGCGCGCAGTCCATCGCCTGAACCAAGGCGGCGCTACCTATCACTTCTGCAGCGCCAAGTGTTTGGACAGGTTCAGGGCCGACCCGGACCACTACCTCAATCCGCCGGGGACAGACGCGGCCGTGCAGTCCCATGCCTCGGGTTCGCCCGAAGCAGCGCAGGGCACCATATGGACCTGCCCGATGCATCCCGAGATCAGGCGCGCAGGACCCGGCAGCTGCCCGATCTGCGGAATGGCGCTGGAGCCACTTCAGCCATCGCTTGAGGAGGGGCCGAACCCCGAGCTGATCGACATGACCCGGCGGTTCTGGGTCAGTGCGGTACTGTCGGTGCCGCTGGTGATCCTGACCATGGGGGCCGAAGTCTTCGGACTTCACCTCCTGCCCATGCGAACGTCGATCTCAGTCCAGCTTGTGCTGGCGACGCCCGTGGTCCTGTGGGGCGGATGGCCGTTTTTCGTGCGCGGGATCGCCTCGCTCAGGTCACGCCATCTGAATATGTTCACCCTAATCGGCTTGGGGGTTGGGGTCGCCTTCCTCTACAGCCTGGTAGCGGCGCTTGCGCCTGGCCTGTTCCCGGCGTCGTTCCGCACGATGGGGGGAGCCGTGCCGGTCTATTTCGAGGCCGCAGGCGTGATCATCACGCTGGTACTGCTCGGCCAGGTGCTGGAGCTGCGCGCCCGTTCAGCAACGGGGCGGGCAATCAAGGCGCTGCTTGGTCTCGCGCCCAAGACCGCGCGGCTGGTCCGCGATGACGGCAGCGAGGAGGACATCGACCTGGGTCACGTCCAGCCCGGCCAGTTGCTGCGCGTCCGCCCCGGCGAGAAGGTGCCCGTCGATGGCGTGGTGATCGAAGGCCGTTCCTCGGTCGACGAGTCCATGATCAGCGGGGAACCGGTACCGGTCGAGAAGGTGGCGGGCGAGAAGGTCACTGGCGCCACCGTCAACGGCACCGGCAGCCTGCTGATGCGCGCCGAGCGGGTCGGCAGCGACACGATGCTTGCACAGATCGTGCGCATGGTTGCAGAGGCGCAGCGGTCGCGCGCGCCGATCCAGGCACTGGCGGATACCGTCGCCGGCTGGTTCGTGCCGGCCGTGGTCCTCGTCTCCGTCGTCACCTTCCTCGTCTGGTCTTTGTGGGGACCGGAGCCGGCGCTCAGCCATGCGCTGATCAACGCGGTGGCGGTGCTGATCATCGCCTGCCCCTGCGCGCTCGGGCTTGCCACCCCGATGTCGATCATGGTCGGCACCGGCCGCGGCGCCACTGCCGGCGTGTTGGTCAA
This sequence comes from Novosphingobium sp., assembly GCA_051955585.1. GTDB lineage: Bacteria > Pseudomonadota > Alphaproteobacteria > Sphingomonadales > Sphingomonadaceae > Novosphingobium. Next base: position 81,759 of record JBQCGM010000118.1, on the reverse strand, counting down.
GAACGCCGAAGCGCTCGAGTTGATGGAGAAGATCGACACGCTGGTGGTCGACAAGACCGGCACGCTCACTTTGGGCAAGCCTAAGCTGGTCGGGGTGGAGACGCTCGGCGGATTTGACGACGCTGAAGTGCTCATCCTTGCTGCAGCCCTGGAGAAAGGCAGCGAGCATCCGCTGGCGGCCGCTATCGTCGGCGGAGCCGCCGAGCGCGGCATTGACATTCCGGACGCTACCGACTTTGCCTCGGAGACCGGTAAGGGCGTCACCGGCACGGTGGGTGGGAAGGCCGTGGGCCTCGGCAACAGGGCCTTGATGGAGCGGTTGGGCGTCGATCCCTCAGCGCTTCAGCAGCACGCGGACGAGCATCGAGCCGAGGGCAGGGGCGTTATGCTCGTCGCGGTCGACGGACAGCTTGCCGGCCTCGTCGCCGTGGCCGATCCGGTCAAGGACAGCGCCAGGGACGCCGCAGCGGCGTTGCGCAAGGATGGCATGCGCGTGATCATGCTGACCGGCGACAACCGCCGCACCGCGGAAGCCGTCGCCCGCAAGATCGGCGGCATCGACGAAGTCATGGCCGATGTGCTGCCCGAGAAAAAGAAGTCCGTGATCGAAGACCTGCGCCGCCAGGGCCGCCGCGTGGCCATGGCGGGCGACGGCATAAACGACGCTCCGGCCCTGGCAGCGGCGGACGTCGGCATCGCAATGGGCACGGGGACGGACGTGGCGATGGAGAGCGCGGCAGTCACCCTGGTAAAAGGCGACCTTGGCGGGATCGTCCGCGCACGCCGTCTTAGCCGTGCCACGATGCGAAACATTCGCCAGAACCTGTTCTTCTCGTTCGTGTTCAACGCCGCCGGCGTGCCGGTGGCGGCCGGGGTGCTCTATCCCGCGTTCGGCCTTTTATTGAGCCCGATCATTGCCGGCGCGGCCATGGCCTTTAGTTCGGTGGCGGTGATCGGCAATTCGCTCCGCCTGCGTACGGTGCGCTTATGAAGATCGGCGAACTTTCGGCTGCGACCGGGGTCAGCGAACGGATGATCCGGCATTACGAGAAGATCGGCCTGATCCCGCCGGCCGACCGGCGCGCGTCCGGCTACCGCGAATACGAACCCCGCGACGTGAACACCTTGCGCTTCATTCGCCGGTCCCGCGATCTCGGCTTTCCGATCGAAGAGATCGGTCGGTTGCTCTCGCTGTGGCACGACCGCGACCGGGCCAGCGCGGACGTCAAAGCTCTGGCGCTTTCCCGCGCCGCCGAACTGGAGCGCAAGGCACAGGAGCTGGAAGAAATGCGGCGGTCGTTGATGGACCTCGCTAACAGATGCCACGGCGACGAGCGCCCCGATTGCCCGATCCTCGGGGAACTCGAAGGAGCGGCCGAATGAATCGGCGTTGGTTGCATTGGCTGGCGGTGATGGTGGCAGTGCTCATGCCACTTCAAATGGTAATCGCAGCTCCTGTCTTCGGGGCTTCGACTATCGCGCATGCATCGTCACACTGTACTGAAGGCGCGCCGACATCGCAGCCAGATCACCAGTGGTCGATGCATTGCGCCGTAAGCTGTTCGGCGTTGCCAGCTTCTGAACTGACGGCTTTCGAGCCTCGGCAATGGTTCTTGGCAATTCCCGCCCTTCCTATCGGCACGGCGTTCCTTGCCGGTACCGAGCTCGAGCCGGTGCCCCCTCCTCCGCGAGTGCGGTGAGATCGAAGAAACAATCTCGCCAAATATACTCTTGCGGAGACTACCCATGAAACTGATCCTCACCGCCGCGTTCATCGCCGGTTTCCCCATAGTCGCCTATGCCGCTGCTCCGGCCACGGACCACAGCAGGCATGAGCAGCACCAGCAGCCGGCCCCTCAAGCCCAGACCTCGACCGCTCCCGCGAAGCCTTCGACCACACCGCCTGCCCACCGACACGGCGGTATGGGCGAGGGAATGCATCAGGGCATGAAAATGGACGGGTGTTGCTGCTGCAAGAAGGAAGAGCAGCGGGCGCAAGAGTCTTGTTGCGACAAGAACGAGACCCCGGGATCGGCGCCTTCGGAACAGCCGCACGATCATAACCATTGATCGGTCGGAGGGCGCGGTCCGCGCCCTCCTTCCTCGCCCCTGGCGAAGACGGGACACTACAATGAACACGCACATCTTGCGGCGCCGCGACCTTTTGCGTGCGGGCGCCGCAGCCGGGCTGAGCCTCGGCCTTGCCGATCTGTTTCCCGCTTGGGCGCAGACCGGGTCGGTCGGGCTTCGCGCGCAACCAGGCACTCTACGGGGCGACGCACTTCGCCTCGTCGTCGATCACGGCCCGTTTCGCGTTAATCGTCGCACCGGTCACGCGGTCACCATGAACGGCACGATCCCCGCTCCGCTGCTGCGCCTGCGCGAGGGGCAGCGGGTGAAAATTGAAGTCGAGAATCGGCTTGAGGAAGAAACCTCGATCCATTGGCACGGACTGATCGTGCCGTTCGAGATGGACGGTGTGCCCGGCATCAGCTTCCCGGGTATCAAGCCCCGCTCGACCTTCACCTATGAGTTTCCGGTGCGGCAATCGGGCACCTACTGGTATCACAGCCATAGCGGGCACCAGGAACAGCTCGGTCATTACGGCCCGATCATCATCGACCCTGCGGGGGCGGACCCGATCGGCTACGACCGCGAGCATGTTGTCGTTCTCTCCGACTGGAGTTTTCGCCACCCGCACCGGATCGTCCAGCGGCTGAAGCAGGAGGGCGGCTATTTCAACCGCCAGAAGCAGACCCTCCTCCGGCGCGTCCAAGGGAAGGATCGCATGGCGCCGGGCGAGCGAGAGATGTTCGCGCGAATGCGGATGGACCCGAGCGACATCCTGGACCTGACCTCCGCGACCTACACCTATCTCCTCAACGGCCAAAGCCCTGCCGAGAATTGGACCGGCCTGTTCAAGCCCGGAGAGCGGGTACGCCTGCGCATCATCAATGCCGGGGCCATGACGATCTTCAACCTTCGCATTCCGGGCCTGCCAATGCAGGTCGTCGCGGCCGACGGCCAGCCCGTGGTGCCTGTGACCGTGGACGAGTTCCAGATCGGCAATGCCGAGACCTACGACGTGATCGTCACCCCGGGTGACCAAGCATACACCATTGTCGCCGAGGCGATGGACCGTTCCGGCCTCGGGCGAGGAACGCTCGCACCCCGGATCGGCATGGCAGCGCCCGTGCCGCCGCTACGGGCGCGTCCGCTCCTGTCCATGAAGGACATGGGCATGGGCGGTATGGACCACTCCGCGCACGGCGCGCGCGCGCCGGGGCACGGCAGCATGGACATGCGCGACAGGTCAAAGGTCGACTTCCCGGTCGGCGCCGGCGTCGACATGATCGCTTCCGCCCCGGTCGACCGCACCGGCGATCCGGGTCTGGGCCTCGATGATGTCGGGCACCGGGTGCTGACTTACCGCGACTTGGTGTCCACCCAGTCCAACCCAGACCCGCGAGCGCCCAGCCGCACGGTCGAGGTTCACCTGACCGGCAACATGGAGCGCTTCATGTGGTCGATCGACGGCGAGAAGCTGAGCGAAGCGCCGGAGCCGATCCGCTTCGCCCGCAACGAGCGGGTGCGCGTCGTCATGATCAACGACACCAAGATGACCCATCCGATGCATCTGCACGGCCACTTCTTCGAGGTGGTCAACGGCCATGCCGGTCGCCATCCGCTGAAGCACACGGTCATGGTCCTGCCGGGCGCCAAGCTGGCTTTCGACCTGACTGCCGACGCACCCGGCGATTGGGCGTTCCACTGCCACCTGCTGCTCCACATGCATGCGGGGATGATGCGTGTGGTCACGGTGCGGCCGCTCGAAGGAGGTGGAGCATGAGGGCGCTCCTTGCCGCGATTGCGCTCGGCCTTCCTGCCGTCGGTCAGGCGCAGCCTGCGGACCACGGACACATGAACCACGAGCACGTGGCGCCGGCTGCTCAGGCGCCCACGCCGCCAGCCGAGCGCGATGGGCACAACGGCCATGTGGCACCTGCCCGGCCGCAGGGCCATGATCATTCCCCGGGGGAGGAGCCCGCTCTGGCCACCTCGACGATGGACCCCCACGCCGGCCACTCGGCCACGACGGAGCCGGTCAACCCTCCTGTCGGCACCCCTCCAGCGGAAGCGCTGGGCGGGCCAGCCCACGCTGCCGACCAACGGTTCGCCCCTGCGGACATGACGCGGGCCCGGGCGGCCATGATCAAGGGCCACGGCGCGATCCAAACCCACAAGGTCATGATCGACGAACTGGAATGGCGTTCGCAGGAGGGTGCCGACGGCTATGCTTGGGAGGGCCAGGCGTGGTTCGGCGGCGACACCGATCGACTGTGGTTCAAGTCCAAGGGTGAGGGCGAGTTCCGGGGAAGGCTTGAGAAGATCGAAGCCCAAGCTCTATGGAGCCATGCGATCGGCCCGTGGTTCAACCTTGAGCTTGGCCTCAGGCAGGATTTTCGCGCCGGCCCGGATCGCACCTATGCCACGGCAGGTGTGCAGGGGCTTGCCCCTTACTGGTTCGAAATGAGCGCGGCGGCCTTTCTCTCGAACAAGGGAGAACTCACGGCCAGGATAGAGGCTGACTACGATCTGCGATTAACTCAGCGCCTGATCTTGCAGCCTCGCGTCCAACTCGATCTCGCCGCGCAGGATGTGCCCGACCTGCGCCTAGGCTCGGGCATGGCGACGGCAGAGCTCGGTTTGCGATTGCGCTACGAGATCGTACCCGAGTTGGCGCCGTATGTCGGGCTGTACTACGAAGGTGCAATCGGCAGGACGGCAGACCTGAGGCGCGCCGGCGGCGACGACGCCGAGACCTCGGGCTTGATCGCTGGTATACGGCTTTGGTTCTAGGAATAGCTCGTCGGCCTTTCCCGCTCGTGGAACGGCCCTGAATCCGAAGTGGTTTATCCGTAGTGCACCGTCTCATGGCAATGTCGTGCCCGCTCCAAGCGCAGGATGCTCCACGTTGCACAGCGACGGTGGAAATCGAACGTAGGGCACGCTGTCGGAGGGATGATTTTCGGACGAAACGAGCGGAAATTTGAAAGGGGTAGGGCGATCCCCCTGTCAAGGGCTGGTAGACCATCTTAGGATAGGCCGGGCGGGGCCGGGCGACCCTGGCGGCGCCCGGCCTCCTAGCGATCAGATCGCCGCGGCGGTCATCGCCGTGCCGAGTTCGCGCCGCAGATCGTCGATCACGAGCCGGATCTTGGGCAGCAGGTGCCGGCGCTGCGGATAGACCGCCCAGATCGGCTGCTCGTCGGGCCGCGCTTCGTCGAGCAGCAGTTCGACCATGCCGTGGCGCAGATATGGCAGGATGTAGAAGTCCGGTAGCTGGCATACGCCCATGCCGGCGATGCAGGCCTCGATCACCGCGTGGCCGCTATTGCATTTGAAGCGCCCGCTCGGCCGGTGCTCCAGCATTTCGCCCGCTAGGTTGAAATGCCAGGTCGTGCTGGTTCCGACGATGCACTCGTGTCGGGCGAGATCGCCCACCGCCGCGGGCCGTCCGGCCCGCGCGAGGTAACTCGGCGCGGCGCAGGTATAGAGTTTGCGCGAGGCAACCTGGGTGCCGATCAGTCGGGGGTCCGCGACGCGCCCCGTCCGCACCGCCAGATCGAAGCCCTCGGCGATGAGGTCGACCACGCGGTTGGTCAGCTCGATCGACACCGACAGTTTGGGATGGCGCATGGCGAAGCGCCGGATGAGCGGGGCGACGAAGCGCTCGCCCATGGCCGTCGAGCAGGTCACGCGCAGCTCGCCCTGGGGCTCCCCCTTCTCACCGACCAGGGCGATGGCCTCGTCGGTTTCCTGCGCGATCCGCTCGCAATGCTCGAGGAATACGCGGCCGGTGTCGGTCAGCCGGACGGTCCGCGTGGTGCGGTGGAACAGTTGCACCTGAAGCCTCTGTTCGAGCGCCATGATGGATCGGCTGACGTGGGTCGGCGACATTCCGAGCGCCCGGGCGCCCTTGGTGAACGACTGCGCGGCGGCCACCGCGAGAAACTCGTCAACTCCGTCCCATTTCGACATGATTATCCCATGGATGACATAGTGTATTTATGAATGGCCATATTAACACAGATCTGGGGCAGTGATAGGCAGGCCACCAAAGGAGTTTCCAGTCATGAAGACCCGCGCCGCCGTTGCCTTCGAAGCCAAGCAGCCGTTGGAGATCGTCGAGCTCGACCTCGAAGGGCCCAAGGCGGGCGAGGTCTTGGTCGAGATCATGGCGACCGGCGTGTGCCACACCGACGCCTACACCCTCGACGGGCTCGACAGCGAGGGCCTGTTCCCCAGCGTGCTCGGCCACGAGGGCGCGGGTATCGTGCGCGAGGTCGGCCCGGGCGTGACTTCGGTCAAGCCGGGCGATCACGTGATCCCGCTCTACACGCCCGAATGCCGCCAGTGTAAATCGTGCCTGTCGGGCAAGACCAACCTGTGCACCGCGATCCGCGCCACCCAGGGCCAGGGCTTGATGCCCGACGGGACGAGCCGCTTTTCCTACAAGGGGCAGACCATCTTCCATTACATGGGCTGCTCGACCTTCTCGAACTTCACCGTCCTGCCCGAGATCGCGGTGGCCAAGATCCGCGAGGACGCGCCGTTCCAGTCGAGTTGCTACATCGGTTGCGGGGTGACCACCGGGGTCGGCGCGGTGATCAACACCGCCAAAGTCCAGGTCGGCGACAACGTCGTGGTCTTCGGGCTCGGCGGGATCGGGCTCAACGTGATCCAGGGCGCGCGGCTGGCCGGCGCGGGCAAGATCATCGGCGTCGACATCAATCCCGACCGCGAGGAATGGGGCCGCAAGTTCGGCATGACCGAGTTCCTCAATTCGAAGGGCCTCTCGCGCGAGGACACCGTGGCCAGGATCGTCCAGCTGACGGACGGCGGCGCCGACTACACCTTCGATGCCACCGGCAATACCGAGGTGATGCGCACCGCGCTCGAGGCTTGCCACCGCGGCTGGGGCACCTCGATCATCATCGGCGTGGCCGAGGCGGGCAAGGAGATCGCGACGCGGCCGTTCCAGCTGGTCACTGGGCGCAACTGGCGCGGCACGGCCTTCGGCGGCGCCAAGGGCCGCACCGACGTGCCCAAGATCGTCGACATGTATATGACCGGCAAGATCGAGATCGACCCGATGATCACCCATGTCATGGGCCTCGAGGAGATCAACAGCGCCTTCGACCTGATGCATGCGGGCAAGTCGATCCGCTCGGTCGTGGTGTTTTGATCGTTCCCGCTCGAGGAGAATTGAATGGCTGTAATGCCGCCTATCGGCGCGATCCAGCGGGCAACAAGGTCTGTTCCTATGCCTTCACCGACGGCCACTGATCGATGAGCGTGGAGCAGGTCAGTGCCAACAAGGCCTTCGGCGGCGTCCAGGGCGTGTATAAGCACGCCTCGGCCGCCACCGGCACCGACATGACCTTCTCGGTCTTCGTACCCCCGCATGCCGAGGGCGCGAAGTTGCCGGTGGTCTGGTACCTGTCGGGGCTAACCTGCACTCATGCCAATGTCACCGAGAAAGGCGAGTTCCGCCGCGCCTGCGCCGAACTCGGCCTGATCTTCGTCGCTCCGGACACCAGCCCTCGCGGAGAGGGGGTGCCCGACGATCCGGCGGCCGCATACGACTTCGGGCTGGGCGCGGGGTTCTATGTCGATGCCACCCAGGCACCGTTCGACCGCAACTACCGGATGTGGACTTACGTGACCGAGGAACTGCCCGCGCTGGTCGAGGAGCATTTCCCGGTCGATCCGGGCCGCCAGGCCATCACGGGTCACTCGATGGGCGGACACGGCGCGCTGACGGTCGCGCTGACCTATCCCGGCCGGTTCCGGTCGGTGTCGGCATTCGCGCCGATCGGTGCGCCTTCGCAGGTTCCCTGGGGACAGAAGGCACTGCCTGGCTACCTCGGCGACGACTGCGCCGCCTGGCGCAGACACGACGCCGTCGCCCTGATCGAGGATGGCGCGCGCGTGCCGGCCCTGTTGGTCGATCAGGGCGATGCCGACACCTTCCTGACCGAGCAGCTCCGCCCCGAATTGCTCGAGGCAGCCTGCCGGGCCGCCGGCATCGATCTGACGCTGCGGCTGCAGCCCGGCTACGACCACAGCTACTACTTCATCTCGACCTTCATGGAAGATCACCTGCGCTGGCATGCCGAAAGGCTTGCGGCGCTTTAGGACCAATGGCTTTTGCCGGGCTCAATGTGGCTGTGGCCGCCATCGAGGAGCAAGAGGCAGACTCATCATGGTGCCCGGGCCGCCGACATAGCTGACGTTCATCGCCGCCCATAGACGGTCATCGGTTCATCGGCAGCGGACATTCCGATAATCTGATCGGAATGATCTCCACCTTCCAAGATCCATCCGTATCGCCTGTCGTGCCGGCTTCTGCTATGTTGTGCGGGCGTCTGGGTGATGGAGAAGGCCATGGCCTACTGGAAACTCAAGGGACGAGAGTTAGCCAACTGCAACTGCGAGTATGGCTGCAATTGCCAGTTCGGCGGCTTGCCGGATAAAGGCGGCTGCCAGGCGGTCTTCGGCATGGCCATAGATGAAGGGTTTCATGGTGACCTCGACCTGTCCGGGTTGAATATCGCGGCGGTATTCCGCTGGCCTGGGCCGATTCATGAAGGCCGGGGCGAGTGCGCCGCTTTCGTGGACGAGCGCGCGAGCAGCGCGCAGCGCGAAGCCTTGCTCACGATCATGACGGGCGGCGACACCGACCCGTTCGCCACGGTGTTCGCGGTCTTCGCCTCAACCATCGAGCAGATGCACGAACCCAGATTCTTGCCGATCGAATTCGATGTCGAGGTGGAGGCCCGCCGCGGCCGGCTGAGGGTTCTCGAGCACGTTGAAATGCACGGCGAGCCAATTCGCAGCCTTGTCGATGGCTCGGAGATCCGCGCGCAGATCCGACTGCCCGATGGGTTCGAATACGAGCTGGCCGAAGTGGGCTCCGGAACGAGCCGTTCCTGGGCGCCGATGCAACTGGAGCATTCGCGCACATACGGTCAATTTGCCCACCTCCACCTCGATAGCCATGGGGTTGTAAGGTCCTGATGCCGAACCCGGTCGAGCGCGCACTCAGGCGTCACCGGTTCATTACTCTTCTCGCGCTTACGGCGTTGATTCTGCTTGCGTGGGTTTGGCTGCTCGCCGGGGCGGGCACCGGAATGAAGCCCTACGGTTCGCTCTCACTCGTACCGGCGGGGCCGATCCTTCCATCGGCAATGGTTATGGATGGATCGGGGGGAGAGCACGAGAGGCTTTCGGTTTTGCGCGGTCCCATCACCTTTTTCATGTGGTGGACCATGATGATCGCGATGAAGCTTCCGTCCGCTTCACCGACGATCCTGCTGTATGCGCGGAGCACCCGGCACTCCGGCGTTCGCCCCGCGGCGGGAAGCTTCCTCGCCGGATACCTGGCGGTGTGGGGCGCCTTTTCTGTTGCCGCGACGCTGCTCCAGGCAGCGCTTCAAGATACCGCGCTGCTCTCGCCGCTGATGGCATCACGGGATCGCCGGCTGTCGGGCATCATTTTGATTGCCGCGGGCTTGTATCAGTTCACCCCGCTCAAGGATCTTTGCCTTCGGCACTGCCGCGATCCTGCCGTGTTCCTCAGCCGCAACTATCGCCCGGGTCGGCTCGGGGCGCTGCGGATGGGCGCCCTTCATGGGGCCTATTGCCTCGGCTGCTGCTGGGTATTGATGGCGCTCCTGTTCGTCGGCGGCGTCATGAACTTGCTCTGGATCGCTTTGCTGGCACTTGTTGTCGCCGGCGAAAAGCTGCTCCCTTTCGGGCGGGGTATTGCCGCGGCAATCGGCTTGGGTTGTCTGATGGGCGGAATAGTGATGCTCGTCGGATAGCCAGTTTTCCGACTTCCAGTTCCGCCGCGGAAGCGGACGTTTGAACACCTGAGCGAGAGACCTGGAAGCGGCCGTGCGTTCCAGTGTCCGGTATCGGCACGAAAGGGCATCGAAGCAGGCCGTCAGCTCACGACGACAAGGCGGGACGTTGACGGGCTCTTGGGCTAGGGAGCGATCTCTGCGACATGCCCGCTTGATGGCCTGGTGGCGAAAGAAGAGCTGGGCCCCGGATCAAGCCCGCGGCGAGGAGTGAAGGTTCGATTTGCTTCCCACGAGGAAGAAGTCGTCTGAAGGGATCGTTCGGTCACCCGAAAACGGACGCGGAAATGCGGCTCCCTACCGCCGCATGAACCCGAGCCAGCGCAGCCACAGGTAGGTCGCCAGCGCTGCGCCGGCTGCGAGCAGGGTGGCGTGGACCGTGCCGTAGGGGCCTTCCGCGAACGGCAGCCCGCCGGTGTTCATCCCGAACAGGCCGGTCACCAGCGTCGCGGGGAGGAGCAGGGCCGTGACGATCGAGAGGATGTAGAGGTTTTGGTTGGTGCGCTGCGCCTCCAGCGCCTCGATCTCGTCCCGGAGCAGGCGGATCTGGCTCTGAGCGGCGAGGATTTCCTCGTCGATCGCCTGAAGCCGCTGGGCGAGCTGCTCGACGGTGGGGGCGATCGCTTCGGGCAGTTCGGCGTCCTGTTCCAGGCGCTGGATCACCCGGCGCATGCCATCGACCATGCGGTGGAGCTGGGCGAGGCGGCGGCGGATCGTGATCATGTCGCGCGGGGTCGGCGGCTCGCGGCCTTCGAGCAGGGCATCTTCTGCCGCCTGGACCTGGGTGCTCAGCGCCAGGGCGACCTGCGCGGCGTTCTCCGCAATCACGCCGACCACCAGGTCGAGCGCGTCGGCCGGGCCGTCGATCTCCGTCCCGCCGGTCAGGGTACGGCGGAGCACGTCGGCGCAGCGCATCGGGTGGAGCCGGACGGTGATCACGCGGGTTTCGGTCAGTGCGATCCGCAGCGGGCCCAGCCGGTTGGTGCTGGTGATGTCGAAGTCGCGCTCGAAATCGTGGAATACGCAGCCGATCACGCCGCGGTCGATCAGCGCGCGCTGGTGGGTCTCGGGCGAGAGCAGCAGTTCGCGCACCGCCTCGGGCAGGTCGTCCCGCCGCTCGATCCACTGGCGGGTACCGTGGTTGGACAGGCCGAAGTGGAGCCAGCGCAGCGTCCCGTCCGGGCGTGCATCGTCGACGTCGATCTGCGCCGCCTGACCGCCCGCCAGGTCGAAGCCCCAAATGAGACCTGGTCCGACGCCGGCCGGCGTCAGGCCTGGAAGGGACGCAGGTCCGGGCTTAACCAAGTCAGAAGATCGCCGAGAAGAACATGTAGAGCCCGCCCGCCAGGCCGATCGAGACCGGCAGGGTCAGGACCCAGGCCATCAGCAGGTTGCGGATGGTCGCCGCCTGGAGGCCGGAGCCGTTGGCGGCCATCGTCCCCGCCACGCCCGACGACAGCACGTGGGTGGTCGAGACCGGCAGGCCGAGGTGGTCGGCGCCGAAGATCGTGGTCATCGCCACAGCCTCGGCGGAGAGGCCTTGGGCGTAAGTCAGATGGCTCTTGCCGATCTTCTCGCCCACGGTGACGACGATCCGCTTCCATCCGATCATCGTGCCCAGTCCGAGCGCGAAGGCCACGGCGACCTTGACCCAGGTCGGGATGAACCGCGTACCGGCATCGAGCGAGCCCTTGTAGGTGGCCAGCGCCTTGGCACCGGCTTCGGAAATCTGGGCGTCCTTGTCCTTGCTCAGCCGCTTCACGGCTTCCGAGGTCAGGTACATGTCGTTGCGGATGTTGCCGACCGCAGCGGCGGGAACCTGGGCGAGGCTGCCGTATTCGGCGACCTGCCGGTCGACGTCGCTGATGAGCGAGGCGAGGGCCGGGACGGTCGCGGATGAATAGCGCTTGTCGGAGATGTAGGTGGTCACCTTGGCGCGCGCCTCCCCGGCGGGTACCAGGGTTACGCCCTGCTGGCCGAGCGCGGAGACCGCGGCGGCCGAATTGGCGTGGAATTCGGCGCCATATTCGGCCGGGACCGCGCGGTTCAGCGCATAGGCGGTCGGCACGGTGCCGATCAGGATCAGCATGATCAGGCCCATGCCCTTCTGCCCGTCGTTCGAGCCGTGCGCGAAGGACACGCCGGTGCAGGTAAAGATCAGCAGCCCGCGGATCCACCACGGCGGCGGCAGGCCGTCCTTGGGCTCTTCGTAGAGGGCGGGGTTGCGGGCCAGCAGCTTGAGTGCAAGGAACAGCAGCGCGGCGACGCCGAAGCCTATCGCCGGCGAGATCAGCAGCGCCTGGCCGATCTCGGTCGCCTTGGTCCAGTCCACGCCCGAGGTGCCGCTCTTGCCGTGGAGCAGGGCATTGGCGACGCCGACGCCGATGATCGAGCCGATCAAGGTGTGCGACGAGGACGAGGGGATGCCCAGCCACCAGGTCGCCAGGTTCCAGATGATCGCGCTGATCAGCAGGGCGAAGACCATGGCGAAGCCGGCGTGGGAGCCGACCTGAAGGATCAGCTCGACCGGCAGCAGCGAGACGATGCCGAAGGCGACCGCGCCGGTCGAGAGCAGCACGCCGAGGAAGTTGAAGAAGCCCGACCAGACCACCGCGACGTTGGCCGGCAGGGCGTTGGTGTAGATCACCGTTGCGACCGCGTTGGCGGTATCGTGGAATCCGTTCACGAATTCGAAGCCCAGCGCGATCAGCAGGGCCAGGAACAGTAGGGCGAAGGGTAGGAACGCGGTGGCCTGGACCCCGGCCGCGCTGGCATCGGCATAGACGCTCCAGGCGACATAGACGAGCGAAGCGAAGATCGCCGCGCCGAAGCCGACCATGCCGGCCATGCCCAGCCCCTTGTCGAGGTCGGGCCGTTCGAATTCGGGCGAGGGGGCAGTCGACGGAGGGGCAATCGAGGCTTGCATCGATTCGTCTTTCGCTCGGGGGTGTCCCCCCGTCGCTAGGACCGGCAGGTGACAGGTTTGTTGCGGTTGTCGCGGCGGTCCCGTGCGCGGCGGCGGCCTGAAAAAGTCGCGGAACCTTGCAGTATTCCGACGAGTTGTCGTTGCGTCAGCACAGCCGATGGAGAGCCGCCATGACCCGACTGTCCGATGCCGACCGACACGCCGCGCAGGAATTGCGGGTGACCCTGGCGGACATCAGTGGGTTCTGGCACCAGCCGGGCGACGACAGCCCGCTCTGTCTCGCGCTTGCCCGGCACCGCGAGGCGGCCGAGGCACGGCTCGCGGACAAGCTCGTCCCCCTGTTCCCCGCGCCCGAGGCTGAACGGCCAATACGGCCGGTACCCCTGGCGCGCGCGGTGGAGGTCAAGCTGTCCGCCTGATCCTTTCGAACGGAGTTCCCCCGTGAACGGCATGCCGAGACTGACGAGCGCCGATTTCGAGTGCCCGTCGATCCTCCTTTCGGGGACGGTCGACTATGCGATGTATCAGAGCTTCCGTGAGCAACTGGCCGCAGCCCCCGCCGAGGGGCTGGTCTCGGTCGAACTGTCCACGCTCGGCGGCGATCCCGAAGTGGCGCGGATGATGGGCGAGGACGTGCGATTCAACACCGAGATCGTGCCCGGGCGCCGCATCGTCTTCCTGGGCAAGGCGGCGATCTATTCGGCCGGCACGACCTTCATGTCCTTCTTCACGCGTGACAATCGCTATCTCACCCGCGGCACCCGGTTGATGGTCCATGAGCGCAAGTTGTCCAAGGTCCTGCGGATCGATGGCCCGTTGACCACCTGCTTCGCCCCGCTGGAAGCCACGCTCAACGAAATCCGCGCTTCGATCCAAATCCAGAACGAGGGCTTTGCGAACCTGATCCTGGGTTCGCAGGTGACGATGGAGGAAGTGCTCAGACGCGCGCCGTCGAACTGGTATATCGAGGCCAACGAAGCCTTGGATTTGGGCCTGATCGCAGGCGTGCTTTAGAATTCGATCCCTTACGTGGAAGCGGGCCCCGGCCCGCTCCCGACCATCCCATGGTGATATCCGATCGGGTCGGGGAGTGGGTCGGTGCTGCGGATGCAGCAAAAACCATTCCCCAGAACTGGTGCAATCACACCAGCCCCGATCCGGCCACCAGGAAAAATCCTCTCAAACCCGCGCTTCGGCGCAAGTGGCACGGCCCTTGCTGCCTGTTCTCCGACCCGGCGCATGGGGCGCCTAGAAACATTCGGGGAAGCACTTGTCCTATTCATTCGCCCGCATCACCGCGCGTACGGCTGCCTTGGCCGGCGTTTCCGTCCTGTCGCTGGCCGCCATGCCGGCCCTGGCCGACGAAGCCGCCGTCGCCGCGGCCGAGGCTCCGGCTGCCGCCGAGGCGGACTACGGCGGTGAGATCATCGTCACCGCCGGCCGCCGCGAGGAGCGGTTGCAGGACGTACCGGCCGCCGTCTCGGCGCTGAGCTCCGACCTATTCCAGCTGAACGGAGTCGGCCGCTCGGCCAACGAGGTGCTCAACTTCATTCCCAACGCCTCGGCCGGTACCCAGCAGCACGGTCGTCCGCGTTGGTGGATTCGCGGCATCGGCGCCGGTCAGCAGCAGCTCGATCTGGCCAGTCCGGTCGGCTTCTATCTGGACGACGTCTACATCTCGAATGCCAGCGCCACCGGCCTGCCGCTGTTCGACATCGAACGGGTCGAGGTACTGCGGGGCCCGCAGGGCACGCTGTGGGGCAAGAACACCACCGGCGGCGCGGTCAACGTCATCACCAAGCGGCCCTCGCTCAGCGGCGATCAGGGCAACTACGTCAAGCTGGAATACGGCTCCTACGACAACAAGGTGGCCGAGGGCGCGGTCGGCCTGGCGCTGATCGACGGCCGGCTCGCCGCGCGCGCCTCGTTCCGGCTCGACCATCGCGACGGGCGCTTCGACAACCTGTTCACCGGCGAGAAGTCCAACGCGATCGGCGACGATGTCTTCCGCGGCCAGATTCTGGCCAAGCCCAGCGACAACCTGACGGCGCTCTTCTCCATCCACTACCGCGACTACGACACCCGCGGCACCTACTGGACCACGGCGAGCTATGCCGCGAACGGCGTCTATCGCAACGGCTACGTGCCCTCGACCGATACCGACACGGTCAGCACCAATGCCGGCGAATGGAGCAAGACCAGCCAGCTCGGCGGCTCGCTGCGCTTCGACTGGGACGTCGGCAAGCTGACCCTGACCTCGATCACCGGCTACGAGCGCTGGAAGACCCGTAGCATCGGCGACGGCGACAACACCCCACTGGAAGTCTCGCGCTCCTATACCCAGGCGCGATCGCGGCAGTGGACCCAGGAACTGCGCCTGACTTCGCCCAAGGACGATCGCTTCAGCTGGATCGCCGGCCTGTTCTACTTCAACGAGGACATCCGTTCCGACGCCTTCTCCGCGCGCCTGCCGGACGGCGCGGTGCCGCAGCTCGCCGGCAGCTCGGCGGCCGAGGCCTTCAGCCGCACCTCCTATCGCCACAAGGCCGAGAGCGGCGCGGTCTTCGCCAGCGGCACCTTCAAGTTCACCGACGCGCTCAAGCTCACGCTCGGCGGGCGCTTCACCCGCGAAACCAAGACGCTGGCCTTCGATCGCGTCAATGCGACCGCCGGAAACCTCACGACAGGAGGGGCCGCCGTTATCCCCTCGTGGGGCAATTACGCCCAGTGGTGGAACAGCTACACCGGGAACTTCAGCGCGGCCGGCACCTTCGCCAACAATCTCGCGCAGACCTGGGACGCTTTCACCTACGATGTAACCCCGTCGTGGAACATCGACCGCAACAACCTGCTTTACTTCAAGTTCTCGCATGGCGTTAAGTCGGGTGGGTTCAACACCGCGGCGACCCTGCCAGTGGCGCTCACCGCGGTGAACCCCGAGCGGCTGAACGCCTTCGAGCTCGGCTATAAGTCGACCTGGTTCGACGGCAAGCTGACGTTCAACGCCACCTACTTCCACTACGACTACCGCGACGTGCAAGTGAACGTGGTCGGACCCAATCCGGGCGCGGTCGGCGGGGCCACCGTCTCCTACCTCCAGAACGCCGCCAAGGCCCATGCCGACGGCGCCGAGTTCGAACTGACCGCACGGCCGAGCGAACGCCTCAGCCTCAATGCAGCGGTCGGATTGCTCTACACCAGGTTCGACGAGTTCGTCGTCAACAACAGCGCCACCAGCTTCGCGGGCAACCAGTTCGTCCGCTCGCCGCACCTGACGTTGAACGTGGGCGCGAACTACACCGTGCCGCTGGGCGAGAAGGGCAAGCTCGATTTCAACGCCGACGCGCGCTACACCTCGCAGCAGTTCTATTACGTCAACTCGCAGGACCCCGTGAATCGCGCGCTGCTGACCCAGCCCGGCTACACCCTGACCAACGCCCGGATCACCTACACTACGGCCAACGACCGCCTCAGCGCCTCGGTCTTCGTCAACAACCTGCTCGACACCACCTACCGCAACCATTCCCTGCCGGCCCAGGCGCCGGGGATCTTCGGCGATGTCGTCCAGTACGGCGATCCGCGGACCTTCGGCGGCTCGGTGATCGTGCGGTTCTGACCTGCCGTGGGAAGGGAGCCGCCGGCGCCCTTCCCGTACCTCGACAGATCGAAAGTTCGCCAAGGCCTATCCAAACAAATCGGCTCGTTCGATTATTCCGGCCGGTCTTTCGCGTTTCCCCCTGGCCGCCTGGTTACCGCACAGAAGCGGTCAAGGGGGACACACATCCAATGCCTACCGAACCTGTCTTCACGCCGGCCGAGCTGGCCGATTTGCTCGATCACATGATCCGCCTCCAGGCGCAGCTGGACGAATATGCCCTGGGCGTCGCGGCTTGCTACGTCCAGCTCGCCATCGATCATGTCCGCCTTGCGATCGGTACCTGAATGTCCGGGCCCTGAGGGAATGCCGTCAATGGCGGCAACAAGCGGTTGGCGGCTGGACATCCCCCGCGCCTTCGCGGACACCGTGCGGCGGCGGTATCGCGCGGAGGGTTCGTGGCAAAGGCATTTTCACAAGGCACCGTCCATCATGCGGGCCCCGATCTCGAAGCCACCCTGCGCGCCGATCCCCAGCTCCTGGCGCTGTGGGAAGGCCTGACCCCGCTCGGCCGCAACGAATTCATTTGCTGGGTCGACGACGCCAAACGGCCCGCTACCCGTGCCCGCCGAATCGCCCGCACCACCGAAGAACTCCGCGAAGGCACGCGCCGCCCCTGCTGCTGGCCTGGATGCATCCACCGCGACGATAAGGCGCCCGGCCGTTGGCAGCGGGCCGTGCTGGTGGGGAAGACGTAGGGGCCGGGTCGAGATACCTTATTCCGCCGCCTCCCGCAGGGCTGGGGCCGACTGGCCCAGCAGCGGCAGAACTTCCTCGCCGACGCGGTAGGCCTCCTCCAGGTGCGGGGTGCCGGCCAGGATGAAGCCGTCGGCGCCGCCCTGGATCAGCTCGTCGAGCTTGGCGGCGCATTGCTCATAGGAGCCCACGATGCCCAGCGCTGGGCCGCCGCGCAACAGGTTGAAACCGCCCCACAGGTTGGGAGCGACGATCAGGTCGTCCCAGCGTTGCGCTTCGGCCGGCTTGAGCGCGGCTTGGCGGGCGGCGCCGACCGAGTCCGAAGCGCCGCGCGGGCCGGCGTTGCGGCCCTGCCGGCGGGACGCTTCGTCGAGCGCTTCGTAGCCCAGGCGGATGTCGCGCCACGCTTCTTCCTCGGTCTTGCGGGCCACCAAGTCGACGCGGATGGCGCACTTTTGCTTGCGCCCCAACGCAGCGGTCTTGTCCTTCACGCGCGCGAACTTATCGAACAGCTGGTCGAAGGGCTCGAGCCAGGAGAGGTAGTAATCGGCGTGGTTCGAGGCGACCTTGAGCGCCGCGTCGGACGAGCCGGAGAACCAGATTTCCGGAAATTCCTCGGCACCGAGCAGCGGCGGCAGGCCACCCCCGGCAACCTGGAAGAAGCGTCCCTCGTAGTCGAAGTTCCGGCCCGACCAGACGCCCTTGAACACGTCGAGCCACTCGTCGGTGCGGCCGTAGCGATCGTCGTGGGCGAAGCTGTCCCCCCACCACAACTGTCCTGGGCCGCCGCCGCCGGTGATGATGTTGAACAGCAGCCGGCCGCCGGTCGCGCGCTGCAAGCTGGCCGAGGCGCGGGCGGTGTGGACCGGATTGCCGAAGCCGGGCTGGAACGCGATCATGAAGCGGAAGGTCTTGGTTGCCCGCGCCAGCAGCGAAGAGATCACCCAGGGATCATCGGTGCCCGGGAAGGAGGGGATCAGCCCACCCTGGAAGCCCGCATTCTCCGCCGCCTTGGCGATCTGGGCCAGGTGATCGATGTAGCGATAGCCGTCGTCCTCACCGTCGGCGCCGAGTCCGGGGGCGATGTTTTCGGGGGCAAGCGGCGACCAGTCGCCGCGGTCGTAATTGGTATTACGGATCGTCGAATGGCAACCGTGGGTCGGCAGGCGCCAGTGGAAGTCGATGGTCATCTGGGCGGCTCCTTTCAGGCGGCTGCGCGGTGGCGAGAGAGCAGGGCGCGGAGGCGCGGCAGCACGTGCTGGCCGATCCGGTAGGCCTCCTCCAGCGCGGGTTCTGCGCTCAAGACCAGGTGGGTGATGCCGAGGCCGGCCAGGCGGGCCAGCTTGGCTGCGACGTCATCGTAGGAGCCGACGAGCGTGCCAGGAGCGCGGCCCTCGCGGTTGGCCTCGCGCGCGGCGTCCTCGTCGGTCTCGCGGGCCAGCACCGGCTGGAGCAGGCCGAAGGCCACTTGGCGTTCGGCCTGCTTGGCCAGGGCGTCGAGCCCTTCGATCAGCGCGGCGAGCTTGTCGGCCGGGCCGGCGCGGAACAGATGGACGTCGGCATGGCGGGCCGAGAGGTCGAGCGCTTCCTCGCTCTCGCCCTGGAGAAATACCTTAGGGAAGGCGACCCGGCTGAGCGGTTCCTCGAAGCCGCCGTTCTCGACCTCGAAGTGTGCGCCCTTGAAAGTGAAGGGTCGCTCGGTGTGAACCCCGCGAGCGACGGTCAGGAATTCGTCCAGGCGGCCGCCAAGCTGGTCTTCGGGCACGTGGTCGCCCTCGCGGGCCCGGGTGCGGGCGTCGGCATCGGGGGCGATCGCCCAGGCGAGGCGCTGATGCGTGCCGCGCTGGAAGCTGCTCGCCTGCTTGGCGGCATAGACCGCCGAGCCGACCGAAGCGGGGAACTCGGCGACGAACTCGATCCCGCGCACCTCGCGCGCCAGAGTTCCGGCGAGGATCCGGCTCTCGTCGGCCTCGGACCGGTGGGCGACGAACAGACCGTCGAAGGCGGTCTGCGCCGCCGCTTCGGCGACCTGGGCGTAATAGTCGAAGCGGTTCTGGGTCGGGCGCCGCAGCGGAGTGACGATCGCGCTGGTGTGGCGGGCGGAGGGTTCTAGGCGGAGCGGTTCGGCAGCGGCATCGAGCTGCCAGTAAGCGCGGATGGTCATGCCGGCTCTCCTTCGAAAGCGGGTACCCCGAATTCGCCTGCGAACACGCTCTCGCTAAGCGGACGACGGGTGTTGGGGCTCTCCTGGGCGTGGAAATCCTCGTCCAGCGTGTCGAGCGCGCCTTGGCGGCCGAGCGCGATCAGGGCCTCGAGCGCGAAGTCCTCGGGCACCTTCAGCGTCTCGCGAGCCAGCGCGCGGTCGTAGCCGCCGATGCCATGGGTGTGCCAGCCGAGCAGCAGGGCCTGATGAGCGAAATTGGCCCAGGCGGCCCCGGCATCGAAGGAGTGCGAATTGTTCGGCCCCTTCTGCCCGCCGCGCTCCACCTCGGTGTGCGAGACGATCAGTACGAGGGCCGAGGCCTTGTTCGCCCAGCGCGCGTTGCGGCCGTTGAGGAGCGCGGTGAACCTGCTCCAGTTGGCGTCGCCGTGGCGCGAGATCAAGAAGCGCCAGGGCTGCGCGTTGCTTGCCGACGGTGCCCAGCGGGCCGCTTCCAACGCAGTGTGGAGGACGCTTAGCGGCACTTCCTCGCCGGTGAAGCTGCGCGGCGACCAGCGGTTGGTGAACAGGGGGTCGACGGGGTGATCGGCTTGGCGGGTCATCAACGGGTCTCTCGGGCAGGGAAGGTGACAAGGTTGGCGAGCTCATCGGCGCCGGCATTGCCGGTGAGCTCGGCCAGGATCTCGTCCTTGAGGCGGTGGAGCAGGGGCGAGCGGCGGTCGCGCGGATGGGGCAGGTCGACCTCGACGATGCGGCGGATACGGCCTGGGTGCGGCGACATGACGATCACCCGGTCGCCCAGGTAGAGCGCCTCTTCGACGTCGTGGGTGACCATGACCATCGTCGAACGTTGGGTCATCCAGATCCGCTGGAGCTCGTTCTGGACGTGAACGCGGGTCAGCGCGTCGAGCGCGCCGAGCGGTTCGTCGAGCAGCAGGACCTTCGGCTCGGTCACCAGTGCGCGGGCGATCGCCGCGCGCTGGGCCATCCCGCCCGACAGTTGGTGTGGATAGGCCTTCTCGAACCCCTTCAATCCGACCAACGCGATATGCTCCGCGACGATCGCGGCGCGGCGAGCCTTCGGCGTCGCGGTATTGAGCAGGGCCAGCTCGATGTTCTGTTCCAGCGTCATCCACGGAAATAGGCGGTGGTCCTGGAAGATGATCCCGCGGTCGAGGCTGGTGGTGGCAATGCGCTCGCCGTCGAGGCGGATTTCACCCGAATAGTCCGTGTCCAGGCCCACGATCAGGCGCAGCAGGGTGGACTTGCCGCAGCCCGAGGCGCCGACGATCGAGACGAATTCGCCCGGGCGGACGGTCAGGTTGATGTTCTCCAGCACCGGGCGGGGTTGGCCGCCGATGACGAAGCTCTTGTCGAGGTCGTTGACCGTCAGCTCGCCGCGCAGCGGGATGGAGGTCTCTATCGTCGGGCGAGGAAAGGGTTCGGCGCTCATGGAAGGGTTCCTGTTCAAATCGAGACTGCCAATCAGACTGAAATGGGCTGCCAGCGCAGCACTTCGCGGCGGACGCGGGCGATGATCTGGTTGATGGCGAAGCCGATCAGGGCGGTGATTGCGACCGTGACGAGGATCACGTCGAGCCGCTGCTGGATCTGCGCGGTCTGCAGCGTGACGCCAAGGCCGCCACCGGCGCCCATCAGCAGTTCGCCGGCGAGCGTGCCGATCCAGGCGAAGGCGAGCGACTGGGTCAGCCCGGTCAGGATCAGCGGCATGGCCGCGGGCAACTGGATGCGCAGGAAGCGCTGGGCCGTCGTGAAACGGAAGACCTCGCCGACATCGAGGTAGCGCCGTTCGACATTGCTCACGCCGGCGTGGGTGCCCAGCATCGCCGGGAAGAAGGCGCCGACGCAGACCATGATCAGCTCTGAGCCCTGGCCGGTGCCGAACCACAGGCCGATCAGCGGCAGCCAACCGATCATCGGCACCTGGCGGAGGGCGTGGAGCAGTGGACCAAGGCCCCGATCGAGCAGCGGCCAGACCGCCATGGCCGTGCCGGTCGCCACTCCCAGGCTCGCGCCGATCGCGAAGCCGGTAAAGGCGCGGGTCAGGGTCGAGGCGACATCGCTCAAGATCGTCCCGTTCTCGATCAGTTCGAGCAAGGCCGCGCCGACCGCGCCGAGGGGGGCGACGGCGACGGCGCTCGCGCCGCTGGAGGTGGAAAACCACTGCCACCAGGCAAGCAGCAGGGCGGGCGCGATAAGGCCGATCGCGAGGCGAGCGGGACGATGGGCGAGCAGGGCGGTCATGCGGTCTTCCACTTGGTCGCACGGCGCTCGATCTCCCGGGCGCCGCGATCGAGCAGGAAGCCGATCAGGCCGCTGACCACGACGCCGGACAGGACGACGTCGAGCTGGAACAACTGGCGCCCCATCTCCATCATCTGGCCGATCCCGCTGTCGGCGGCGAGGATCTCGGCGGCGATCAGGACGATCCAGGCACGGGTTAGGGCGATGCGCAGGCCGGTCAGCACGCCGGGCACGGTCGCTGGGATCAGGATGCGCCAGACCAGGTCGGGCAGGCGGGTGCGGTAGACGCGGGCGACCTCGAACCAGGCCTTGGGCACGCCGCGCACCGCGTCGAAGGTAGCGAGAGCGATGGGGAAGAACGCGGCGACGGCGACGACGGCGATCTTGAACGGCTCGTTGATGCCGAGGAAGATCACCATGGTCGGGATGAAGGCGATCACCGGCACCTGCCACAGCGTCAGGAACAGCGGCGACAACGCTGCCTCGGCGAGGCGCCACAGGGCGATCGAGGCGCCGAACACCAGTCCGGCCAGCGCGCCGAGGGTGAAGCCGCAAGCCAAGCGGTAGAGGCTGTCCCCGACGTGTTTGCCGAGTTCGCCCGAGCCGGCCATGAGCCACAGCGACCGCGCGACCTCGCTCGGCGGGACCAGGACCTGGGCGGGCGCGAGGCCGCTGGAGCAGGCGAGCTGCCAGACGCAGAGCAGCGAAAGCGGCGCGGCCAGGGCAGCCCAGGGCGACTTGCCGCCGGTGCGCGCCGGGGCGGGCCGGGGAAGCGGGCGGCTGGCCATGTCAGGGATTCGCCGCCAGCGCCTTGGGCGCACGGGGGCGCTCGGACGCCGTCGACCAATTGGCCTGGAGATTCTGGTCCTGCAGCGCCTTGGTGACGAAGCGGTCGTCGAGCAGGGTGTCGATGTCGACCGGCCGCCGGATCAGGCCATGTCCCAAGGCATAGGCGGCGACCGCGCGGTAGTGTTCCTTCACGTCGGGATGGAACACCGGCGAAAAGCGCTCGTGCCAGGGCAGGCCGTCGGCGGCGTAGTCTCTGGCGAGGATCTCGGGTGGGAGGTAGCCCCGCGCCGAGTTCTTGATGACCTGATCGCGGTTCTCTTCCTTGCTCGACCAGGCGGCGGCGCGGACATAGGCCTCGACGACCAACTGGGTCAGCTCGGGATGGGCATCGACGAAGTCGCCGCGCGCGCACAGTTCGGCGCGCATCTTCCAATCTGCGGGTGCTTGGGCGGTGGACCAGATGACCTTGCCGACGCCCTTTTGCTCCAGCAGAAGGCCGTCCGATAGCAGGACCGTCGCATCGACCGAGCCCGAGGCCAGCGCGGCGGGAGTGGCCGAGGGATTGATGTTGACGATGGTGAAGTCGCTCAGCTTCAGGCCGGAGGCATCGACCAGCTTCGAAAACGGCAGCTCCCAAGGCCGGCCGCGATGGAGGGCGATCTTCTTGCCCTTGAGATCGGCCAGTGTCGTGGCGGCGGAGTCCTTGCGGACCACGAGATAGACGTTCTGCCCGCCGCCCAGCGGGGCGACGAGCTTGATCGGCACGCCGCCGGCCGCCGCGATCACCGCGGGAAAGTCGCCATAGGAGGCGAAGTCGATCCGCTTGCCGCTGAAGCCCTCGTTGATCAGGGGGGCGCCGACCGCGGTGGGAATAGGAACGAAGTTGAGCTGCACGCCGCGCTTGGCAAGCTCATCCTTGAGCCAACCCTGCTGGATGATCACCCCGGTCAGGCCGTTGAACACCTGCTTGCCCTGATAGGGCGAGGCGATCGACGCGACATTGACCACCTTCGTCGCGCCGGCATTCCCGTCCTTGGCCGAGCGCCAGGCGAATAGAGCCGCAAGGGCCGCGGCGATGCCGACGATGACGAACAACGTCTTGCGGTTCCGCAGGAAGCTTCTGGCGGGAGTATCGGGTACTTGGCTTGCCACGTGTGCTTACTCGCTGTTGCGCTATGCGGAATGCATTGCACGGGCCGTGCCAGTTCGCGGACTCGGCGCAGGTGTGCGGACTCGGCTGCACGCGCGCGGCCCAAGCTGCGCAAATTCGATCACCGACTGCGCGGTATCGCGCAGCCCCCTTCCCCGCCGAACGGCAGTCCGTCGAGGTCGGACCGGCTTGGCACGGACCTTGCCACCATGACCCGTGATGCTAGCCATGACCGCAGGAGAGCGAGATGCCTGACCCGGGGCCCGGACCGCGAGCGGATGGGCTGGACACGATCTGGATGATGCGTTGCCCGGTCCCTACGGCGACGGGCGTGGCCTTCGCCCGCGGCTACATGACCGATGCCTTCGCCGCCAAGGGGATCGCCGTCCGCCGGATCGTCGAGGGCGGGCTCAACCTGGTGCCCGCCGACCCGGCAAAGCAGCAGCGCCACCTGTTCAGCGAGGGCAGCAATATCCGCGCCCTGGCCGCGCGCTCGCGCGGGGCGTCGACCCGCGTGATCGGGCTGACCTGGATCGATGAACGCCAGGCAATCATCGTCCGCCCCGACAGCGGGGTGATGCAGCCCGGCGATCTCAAGGGCTTGCGTTTCGCCCTGCCGGGCTTCGCCGCCAGCAAGGGCGAATCCATCGCGCGCGGCATGGCGCTGCGGGGCATCGAAAATGCCCTCTCGCTGGGTGGGCTGACCCTGGCCGATGCTCGGCTGGTGGACATTCCCACGATGCCGCGGCGCCGTCCGACGCAGCAGAGCATGCGGCGTTTCTGGCATGGTCTGGAGCGGCTTGCCGCGGGCGAGGTCGATGCCGTCTACGTGAAAGGGGCCGCTGCTGCGGATGCCGCGGAAGAGCTCGGCCTGGTGGTTGGGGTCGATCTCGACGCCTACCCCAGCCGCCTCGCGCGGGTGAACAACGGCACGCCCCGGCCGATCGTGGTGCACCAGCACATGCTCGACCACCACGGCGACGTTGTCGAATGCTTCCTTGAACAGACCCTGCGCGCGGCCGAATGGGCGGGAACCCACCTGGATGAGCTCAAGCCGATGTTGGCAGAGGAGACTTGGTCCAGCGTGGCCGGGGTCGAGGCGGCCTATCGCGGCGGCTTTCACCGCGCCCTGCATCCGGATTTGTCGGCCGACCGGATTGGCATGCTGGAGGCGCAGGCCGCCTTTCTCGAGCGCGCGGAGTTCCTCGATTCTCCTGTCGACGTCGCCGCCTGGGTCGATCCCAGGCCACTGGCCGCTGCAGCGAAACGGATGGGCTGCCTGCGCCGGCGGAGCGCTTGACAAGGCCAGCTAAGCTGGGGAATTGAATTTCTACTGACTCAGTAGACATTTTGTTGGCTTATCCTGCCGGCGCTTTTCCGGAAGGACCTAATCAATGCACGCGCAAAGCCGATCGGACGCAGTTCGCCAATCCGAGCCCCGCAAAGTCGGGGTCGTCACGGGGCGCCAGGACAATGGCCGGACCTTGCTGACCTACGATTGCGAGAAGCATCATGCGGAGGGACCGCGTGCCCGCGCACTGGTGTTCAGCGATCCCAAGTCCAAGGCGATGCTCCCGCTGATCGACAAGGTCGCGCCCAGCGAAGCCAACATCCTGATCGTCGGAGAGACCGGAACGGGCAAAGAGCTCGTCGCGCGCTTCGTCCACGGCCGGAGCAATCGTGCCGACGGTCCGTTCCTCGCGGTCAACTGCGGGGCCTTTTCGGAAACGCTGGTCGAGAGCGAGCTATTCGGCTACGAGCGGGGCGCGTTTACCGGCGCGCAGCAGGCGCGGGCCGGTTGGTTCGAGGCCGCGAACGGCGGCACCTTGTTCCTCGATGAGATCGGCGAGCTACCCCCTGCGCTGCAGGTCAAGCTGCTGCGCGTCCTGCAGGAGCGCGAGGTCGTGCGCCTGGGGTCGCGCACGCCGATCCCGCTGGACATCCGGATCATCGCCGCGACCAACGTCGACCTGCAGCAGGCGGTCGATGCGGGCACGTTCCGTTCCGACCTGTTCTATCGCCTCCAGGTGGTCGCCCTGCCGCTGTTACCGCTGCGCGAGCGCCGGGCCGACATTCTGCCGCTGGTCCAGCATTTCCTAGGCGTCTACGGCGAGCGGACCTCGTCCGGTCGCCTGGAACTGAGCCCGGCCGCCGAAGAAGTCTTGTTCAACTATGACTGGCCCGGCAACATCCGCGAACTGGAAAATGCCGTCCACCGCGCAACCCTGATCTGCCAGGACGGCCGGATCGAAGTCGGCGATCTCGCGCTCGGCAATCGTATCGTTCACACCGTTCCCGGCGGCGATCCCGATGCGGGGCTGGAAGATCAGGTCCGCGCCCTGGTCTCACGCCTCATCGAAGGCCATCAGCCCGATCTGCTCGACCGCCTGGTCGCCTCGGCCGTGACCGAGGCTTTCCGCCGGTCCGGATCGAACCAGATCAAGACCGCCGAAGCGCTCGGCGTTACGCGCAACGTGGTGCGCACCTACCTCAAGAACCTCAGCCTCATTTGAGTCCCAAAACCAACACCGGCGGTGTGCAAACTAATGCACCCTCGGTGACTGGCGAGCGCGAGAAGCGACGGAAATCCGCGGTTCCCGGACTTGGCATGCCTCTTGCGATGTTCCTTTGCGATCACAGCCCAAGGAACACGCCATGTCTAAGCCCGACGAAATCTGGTTCACCCGCTGCCCCGTCCCGACCGCGACCGGCATCGCCTTCAAGCTAGGTTGGCTGACCGAAGCCTTCGAGGCCGATGGTATCGCGCTGCGCACCTTGCAGGAAGGCCGAACTGAGCTCGGCCGGCATCACTACGATCACCGCCTGCCCACCCTGATCCGCGAAGGTGGCAACATGCTGGCCTTCGCCGCCCGCGCCCAGGGCGAACCGACCAAGCTGGTCGGCCTGACCTGGATCGAGGAGAGTCAGCTGATTCTGGCCCGGCCCGACAGCGGTATCGCATCGGCTGCCGATCTCAAGGGCAAGCGCCTGGCCTTGCCGAGCTGGAACAACAACCCGATCCCCAGCCACGTGCGCGGCACCTCGATCGCCCGCGGCATGTCGCTCGCCGGGTACAAGGGCGTGCTCGCCTCGGCCGGCTTGACTTTCGACGACGTCGAGCTGGTCGAGACGCTGGATCGCCGCCGCCGTACATCCGGCGGTCCTGGCCGTGATGCCGATCCCAGCGTGGTTCAGGACCGCGCCGAGAACGGCGTTGGCGGTCTCTGGCCGTTCCGGCAGCTCGTCGATGGCACGGTCGATGCGATCTACGTCAAGGGCGCCGCGGCACTCGACCAAGCCAGGGCCAATGGCCTGGTCGTGGCGATCGACCTCGACAAGCTGCCCGATCCGCGTTTCCGCGTGAACAATGGCACGCCGCGCCCGATCACGGTCCACCAGGACTTGATCGACAACCACTTCGACCTGTTGGTCCGCTTCCTCGCCGTGACCCTGCGCGCCGCCGACCATGTTGCCGATCAGCCGCAGGTCTTGCGCGACATCCTGAAGTTCGAAACCGCCGGCAGCGATGAGGCCGTCGACCAGGCCTATGCCCAGCTTCACCAAGGTCTGCGTCCGACGCTCGATGCGGACCGCCTGGCGCTGTTCGACCAACAGAAGAAGTTCCTCTTCGCGCACGGCTTCCTCGATGCCGACTTCGCCTTGTCGGACTGGGTCGACGCCCGTCCGCTTGCAGCCGCGATCGCCCTCAATGCCCGGCCCGCACCATCCATCGCCGCCTGATCTTCAAGGAATCGCCATGTCCCACGCTCTTTCGTCCGATGCTCTGGCTTTTGTCCTCCAGGCCGAAAAGGACGCCCGCAAGGCGTTTCGTCTGCTCCGCGAGACCCGAACGATCTCGCCCTCCGGCACGCTTTTCTACGGGGTGCGTATCCCCGACGAGGACAAGCTCGTCACGCTCAATTACGCGGGCCTGTGGGCGGACGATCCCGATGCGCCGATCACCGCGGTGATCGACTTTGACGGCAACAGCCTATGGTCCAACCCGCCCGGCGGTACCGCCCGCTACGTGAAGCTTTTCAAGCGACACCCAGACATCCAGGCGGTCAGCCACGTCCATACGCCGCATCTCGGTGCCTATTCGCAGGCCCATGCCGAATTGCCGCTGCTCTATGTTCCGAACCGCCGTTTCCGTTTCTCTGATAGGTTGCCGGTCTACGTCAATCGCCGCCAGGCGGAGGTCGATTTCATCCTCGATGCGCTCGAGCAGGACCGTGAGGTGCCGGGCATTGTCGAGGCGAATGGCGGCGCCACGGTGTGGAGTTGGAAGGGCCTGCGCGATCTCACCAATCAGATCGTCCTTCTCGAAGAGGGTGCCCAGTTTCAGATCCTCGCCGCGGCGCTGGGCGGGTCCAAGCCATTCGGCCCTGGCGTGCTCGAGCAGCAATGGAAGATGGGCAAGCTCGTTCCGCAGGACGCGGCCGTCGCGGACGACGGTACGATCCGCTACGCCCAGGACCGTATCGTCGAGCCCGCCGAGTAAGCGGGATGGGGAGGAAGCAGCTTTCGCTGGCGGTATTCCTCACCCGCCACGGACATCACCCGGGGGCCTGGCGTCAGCCCAATTCGGCGCCGCCCGGAAAACCCGACTTCGCTCACTGGGTACGGCTGGTACAGACCGCCGAGCGCGGCAAGCTCGACGCGGCGTTCTTCGCCGACTTCGTCGGGCAGGGCGGCGCGCGGACCAAGGGGATCGAGCGGCGCCATGCCTTCCTGGATTTCGAGCCGCTGACCGTGATCGCGGCGCTGGCCGCGATCACGAGCAGGATCGGACTGGTCGCGACGGTGAACACCAATTTCGAGGCGCCCTATTCGCTGGCCCGGCGCTTCGCATCGCTCGAATACATTTCGGGTGGAAGGACGGGGTGGAACATCGTCTCATCCCTCGCCGATGGCGCCGCCTCGAGCTACGGCCTCGACGAGCGCTACAGCCACGACGAGCGCTATGCCCGCGCCGATGATTTCGTGAGCCTGGCGAAGGCCTTGTGGGATAGCTGGGGGGACGAGGCCTTCGAAGGCGCCGACCGTGACAGCGGGATCTATCTGCGGGC
The DNA here is from genome assembly GCA_051955585.1 of Novosphingobium sp. Lineage (GTDB taxonomy): Bacteria > Pseudomonadota > Alphaproteobacteria > Sphingomonadales > Sphingomonadaceae > Novosphingobium. Next base: position 53,119 of record JBQCGM010000118.1, on the reverse strand, counting down.
CGACGCAGTCCACCCGGTCCACCACCAGGGCCCGTTCTACCACGCCGACACGATCCTCGACATGCCGCGCCCCGTCCAAGGCTATCCGGTCTTCGCTCAGGCCGGCAATTCCGACACGGGGCGCGATTTCGCCGCCAAGCACGCCGAGATGATCTATGCGGCCGCGCAGTTCATCGAGGAAGCACAGACCTTCTACGCCGACGTCAAGGGCCGCATGGCGCAGTACGGCCGCGATCCCGATAGGCTGAAGGTCATGCCCGGCCTGTCCTTTGCGATCGGCTCGAGCTTGCAGGAGGCGCAAGACAAGTTCGGCGCACTGGAGGAGAAGATCGACTTCTCGGGGGAGCTCAACCTGATGGGCCACGATGTTTCGGTCTATCCGCTCGATGGACCACTGCCCGACCTACCCGAACCCGTGAACGGCAAGGGCCGCTGGAAGCAGCTCACCGCGCTCGCCCGGCGCGAGAACCTGACGATCCGGCAGCTGTTCCTGCGCTTCAATGCGGTGCGCGGTCATCGGGTGGTGCTCGGCACGCCCAGCGACATCGCCGACCAGCTCCAGGACTGGTTCGAACGCGATGCTGCCGACGGCTTCAACCTGATCCCGCCGCTGTTGCCGAGCTCGCTCGACGAATTTGTCGACCTCGTCGTGCCCGAATTGCAGCGCCGCGGCCTGTTCCGAACCGAATACCAAGGCTCGACCTTGCACGAACACCTCAATCTGCCGCGTCCCGCCAATCCCAACACGGTGAGCGCACGAGTCGCCCAACCCGCCTGAGGAGAATCATCATGTCCCAGCACCTCGACACCCTGTGGTACACCCGTTGCCCGGTTCCCACCGGCCTCGGTATCGCGATCCAGCAGGGTTGGCTCGAAAAGGCCTTCCACGCCAAGGGCACCAAGCTCGGCTCGATCGTGGAGTCGAACGATTTCGCCACACGGGAGAGCCATTTCAGCCATACCCTGCGGAATTCGGTGCGCCATGGTGGCAACATCCCGGCAATCAGCGCCAGGGCTCGCGGACGCGATACCCGGGTAATCGGCCTGTCCTGGGCGGATGAGACCCAGCTCATCCTGGCTAGCCCTGAGAGCGGGATCGAGACCGTCCGGGACCTCAAGGGCCGCCGTTTCGGGCTACCGAACTGGAAGAACGTCGAGATCGATTTTTCGCGCGCCCAGGCGATCCGGGGGCTTGAGAACGCACTGCGCCTGGAGGGCCTGGAGGTTTCCGACGTCGAGCTGGTCGATCAGGATATCGAGACGCATTACAGCGACGGTCAGGCTCAGCAGGTCGGCGGCACGCTCGCCTGGGGCGGGAGGAGCGCCAGCCGTACCCGCGCCAATAGCCTCGAACTGATCGCCCTTCTGCGCGGCGAGGTCGACGCCGTCTTCCTCAAGGGCGCGAGCGGGGCGCAGCTTGCCCACCAGTTCGGCCTGACCACGGTGATCGACACCGGGATCCATCCCGATCCCCTGGTCCGTTCCAACAACGGCACCCCGCGCACCCTGGCGGTCGACGGCCACCTGATCGAAAGTCACTTCGACGCCGCGGTGACGATCGTCGAGCAGGTCTTGCGTGCCGAGGCCTGGGCCCAATCGCACCCGGATGAAGTCCGCCGTTTCCTTGCTCGCGAGACGAATTCCAGCGAGTATTGGGTCGCTCGGGCCTATGGCGAGAATGCCGAAACAAGGCTCAAGACTGACCTTGCCGAACAGTCGCTTGCCGCGATCCAGGACTTTACCGACTTCCTCCACCGCTGGAACTTTATCCCCGAAAGCTTCGACGTGAACGACTGGGTCGATGCCCGGCCGCTCGAAGCCGCCCGCGAACGGGTCCTGGCCGCTGCTTGACGTCGGCGGCCAGCGAAGGCGCGGCGAGGCCGACCGGATCGCGGTGATCGAGGAGGGGCGGTCGTCGAGCTTGGGGCGATGAGGACCGCTGTCGCACTGCGGGCGGGGAGGCGGTAGGACGGGCGCTTGACTGCATCCGACGCGGCGCGGGCCGTCCGCTGCAACTTGCACAGCGCCTCGGCGTTGGTCTTGTATGACCTTGCCCAATATTCTGCCCACCACCCATTCTACCGGTCAGGACGAAGCGCTCTGCCACCTGCTCCAACTCCTGGCGGCGCGAAACTATGCCTTCGTCACCCCGACTCCGACGACCCATGCCCGCGTCGTCGCTCGCTCCGATTACCGGGAAGCCGCAGACCTGCGCGGTGTGTTCGGCTGGAGTCTGCCTTTCCGCCCTGAAACTATCGAGCCGGAGATCCTCACGGCGCTGACGCTGGCAAACGGCATGGCACCAAGTGGGGCCGGGCTATTCAAGAGCAGCTATCGCGTGTCGTCGCTGGGACCTACGCTCATCGTCCATTCGGCCTATCCAACGGATGCCGAGGACGCGGTCTTCTTCGGTCCCGACAGTTACAGGTTCGCTGCTTTCGTCGAGCGTGAACTGGCCGCTGCGCCGGTGCCCGAGCGCGCTCACCTCGTCGATCTCGGGGCAGGGGCCGGCGTGGGCGCCATCGCCGCGCGGCAGCTTCGGCCGGACCTTCGCATTATCATGACCGATCTGAACCCGAAGGCTATCCGACTGGCCCGGATCAATGCTCGTGCAGCCCAAATCCCCGCGGAATTCGTGGTGAGCGCTTCGCTTACCGGCCTGCCGGATCCGATCGACGTCGTGATCGCCAACCCGCCATATATCGTCGATGCGTCCGGCCGCGACTACCGCGACGGCGGAGATATGCACGGCGCCCGGGTCGCGGTTGAAATGGCCGAGCAGACTGCCGACCGGTTGGCGCCGGGCGGGCGCATGCTGCTCTACACGGGCAGCGCCATCGTTGGCGGGCGAGACGCGCTCCACGCCGCGCTGGAGGACCTCGCGGCGCGCAGGGGGTATGCCTTGCACTACCGGGAACTCGATCCTGACGTCTTCGGCGAAGAGCTCGACAAACCGCCCTATCGCGATGTCGAGCGCATTGCGCTGATCGGAGCGACGCTCGTTCGGGCGGGCTGACCGTCACCGGGCTGGCCGTGGTCCACCACCGTTTGGGGAATTGAGAAGAGTCCTGCAGCCAAGATCGCTTGCTGCTCCGGCGGGACGAAGGCTGCCACGCCTTCGATCTCGAAAGCGGCCGAGATGCCGTCGTAATCGCCGGTCGAGGGATTCTTCAGGCCGTCGGCCGCCCGCTTCATCGCGTTGTAGATGGCGGGTATTTGGAAGCCGATGGTGTTTTCGTAATCCGAAGACCGGAAGATTTGGAAGATCACCCGTTTGCGCCAGTCAAGATAACCGCCGACTACTCCCTTGAGACCGCCGTCGTCGGTCATCCGAAGCAACAGTTTCGGCCGGATGAGCGTCGATTCGATGCCGAAGGATTCGTGCATGTGGAACTGCTGCTCCGCAGTCTCCGTGATGACCTCCCCATCGGCGATCCGACCGCGCACCCGCATGAAATCCTGGGCATATTCGGGATTGGCAGTAACGCTGTAGGTGAAGTCGCCGAGGGCGACCTTGGCGGGGCTACGACGCAGTTGGTCCGTGCTGTAGAAGAAGGTCACCCAGACCTCGTCGTCGTTGCGCGGATCGTCGATCCCGCTGATCTGGATCAGGGCGGTAGGACGGCTGGTTCCGCGCGATTCGTTGAAAATCATCGGCAGGAAGCCGCGCCGGCGGAGCCCTTCGACACAGCCCTCGACCGTGAAGAGTTGGTTGTCGATTCCCCGCCGCCCATCCGGCGCGCGAAAATTCTTGTGGGCGCGGATGCCGCGGGGAGGCGGCCCGGCACCAAGGTCCCCGTCAAGGTCGACACCCGGGATTATCTCGGCCTGGGGCGAGAAATGGCCCGGGTCGGCGACGATGCCGGGAAGGAAGGTCACGTCCAGTCCATCCGGCCCTCGATAGGGCATCAGCTTCGGCCCGACTCCGACGTTCTTCAGTTCCGCGCGGATCTTCGCCGCCTTATCGGGCGGGACCAGCGCGAAATAGTCCGCGTCGGCCGGCTTGGTGTTCATCCGCGGGCACTGGTCGGGCTTGCTGTCGACAGCGGGGGCGAACCAGTTCACCGCGAAGGTCCGGACCTGGCCCGTCAGCGCGATCGGGGTGAGCCTGGCCGGCGGGACGGAAAGCGGCTGTGGCTTGTCCTGGCGCTGCGAATTCAGCCAGCGTATCATCTCGAAATGGAGGCGGATCGCTTGCTCGGGCGCCCCTGGAGCGATCGGACAGGACAGGCGCACGCCACCGAGGAGCATTTCCTGGAAATCGGGAATGCCCGCCGGACGCTGGCCGTGTTCTTGGGGGTGTCGCGCGATCTCGGTGGATTCAGCGTACCTGACTTCGGCGATCCGTTCCCCTTTGCGGCACTTGTCCATCAGCGCAGCCAGACCGCGGCTTGCCTTGTCTATTGACACGGTCAGGATGTTGGGCCCGCTGGCTGGAGCGGTGGTCCCGGTGAAAAGCAGGTCGTTCTTCGGTGCCCCGTTGCCGCGAAGCTCCGGGATCTGGGGCTGCTCGGTCCAGAATCGGGCTTCGGCCCTGATCCAGTTGCGATAAGCCGGCTCCTTGGCATCACCCGGAGTGTCCGCGACTTCGAGATAGCTGGGACCAAGATAGAACTGCGCCGTCGCCTCGGTCGCCGCCAGCGATCCGGCAAGCGCGAGAGGACCCCCAAAGACCATGCCGATCGTCCGGCGGGATGGTGCCGATAAGTTTACGCGTTCCATATCGTCTCTCCCGCGTCGTTGTGCGGTTTGGTCTTATTCCTTGGGGCGTGGGCCGAGCAGCTCGACCTGGTAGCCATCGGGGTCCGTCGCCATGGCCATCAGAAATACGTCGTGAACCACCCGGATGTCGCTTACCACATATCCCGCTGCACGTAGCCGGCGATGCACGCCAGACAGGTCCGCCAGCCGGATCGCCAGGCGCGAATAGCCATGGCCGTGCTCGATCTTGCGGGGCGAGGGGCCAGCCCGATCGCTGAGCAGCATGATGCCGGCCTGCATCCGATCGGGTCCGAACCCGATGACGACGTCGGGCCGGTCGGCCGGGCCGTATTGCATGCGTTCCTGCATTCCGAGCATGTCGCGATAGAATTTCAACGACTTCTGGACGTCGGTCACGTGGTAGCCGGGTGCGACGATGGCGTTGACGGCGGGCGGCGGCTGCGTTGGTCCTTGTTGGGCGGATGCAGGCACCGCCAGGGCGAGGCCGGCCAAGGACAGGAGCGCAATTCGCTTCATCTCGTTTTCTCCTCGCGGTTCGCCGCCGCGCGAGGAGCCCGGCGGCCTCTCTTCTTCCCCTTAGAACTTCTTGCGGGCACCGAACTGGACGACCCGACCTAGGGTGAAGCCGTTGGTATAGCCTGCCGTCACGAAGTCGAAGGTCTGCCAGACCGGCGGCGCGGCATCGAAGACGTTGTTGATGTTTAGCGTCAGCGACAGGTCCTTGAGCAGCTTCTCCCCGGGGACGTCGTACTTGAAGAACAGGTCGACCACGTCGAAGGCACCGACCCGGCTTTGGAAGTTGTTGGCCGGCAGCGGATTCAGGGCATAGCCGGCAGTGTGGTAGAGCGTCGCCTGGGCGCGGAAGTTGCCGATGTCGGCTCCGGCCCGGGCGACGAAGTTGAACCGGTTCATGCCTTGCGCAAGATCGTCGTTGAACGGCAGGGTGACGACCGACTGGGTCCTGCGGCTAAGCTGGTAGTTGCCCGAGAAGCCTGCGTCGATCGAGCCGAACGCGGTTTCGTGGGTGTAGCCGATATTGAAGTCGAGGCCGGAGAGCTTGACGCGCGAGAGGTTGGTGCGGCTGATGTTGACGATCGCGTAGACCGTTGGCTTCCCTGGTGCGTAGAGCGCGGCCCCGGCCAACTGGTCGGCGGCGGCGGGGATCGCGGCGGTCCACGCGGCGACCTGCGCTTCGGACGGGTTCATGATGAAGTTGCCGGTATAGTACCTGAAGAATGTCGCGGCGTCGCCGATCGGCGGGATGTCGACCAGATCCTTGAAGTCTATGTTGTAGTAGGTGAGGCTGGCCGTCAGTCCCTCGACCGGCTTGATCTCCGCGCCGAACGAATAGGTCTTGGCCGTCTGCGGGCGCAGGTTCGTGCCGCCGCCTTGGATCGCCAGGTACGGCTGGTCGCCCGCCGTGGGTGGCTGGTAGGGATTGGGAATGATCGGGAAGGGGATGATCGACAGGGTGGTGATCGCCGCCTTGGAATCCGACAGGCCCGGCGCCTGGTACGATTTGCCCCAATTGCCGCGAAGGGTAATCCATTCCGCAGGTTTGTAGGTGATGCCGAACTTCGGATTGAAAGTGCCGCCGAAGTCGCTGTAGTGGTCGTAGCGGCCGGAAATCGATAGATCGAGCGAGCGCATGCCCGCGCCGCCGTTATCCGGCCCGAAGATTGGGATGTAGATCTCACCGAAGGCCGAATAGACGTTGCGATAGGCGCCGTTGAACCTCAGCCCGTGCTGGAAGCCAGGCACGCCGTTGCCGGATCGGGATTCGAACGATTCCCGAAGATACTCGGCGCCCACTGCGGCGCGGACATCGCCGCCGGGCATGGAAAACAGGGTCCCGTCGAAGATCGCCCGGGTGTTGATCTGCTCCTGCTGCGCCTCGCCGTAGGCCATCCAGTTGGCGACGTTGGCCAGCAGCTGTTTGTTCTGCGTCGCGGCGATGTCGTACGGATTGACCGCCGTGTCGAAGGTCGTGCCGGCGAGATAGGTGTTGAGCAGGGTGGTGTTGAGCGCTCGGTTCTGCCGTTTGCTGACGCTGCGCCCATAGTTGAACAGGTAGCGGAACTGCCACCTGCTCGAGAGGTCGATGGTGACGGACGGGGTGATGCCCCAGGTGTCGAGGATCGCATCGTTGGTCATCGCGGCAGGACCGAAGGCCTTTTCCCAGCTGAAGGCCACGATCTGGGTTGCGCCTGAAGTCAGCGCGCCGGGGATGTTGACGTAATAGGGATTGCCGGGGGTGATCGCCGCGTTGGGCGTCCGGAACGGTCCTTCGTTCGAGCGGCTTAGGCGGTGGGTGTAGAACCCGCGGAGGTCGAAGCGCAGGTTGTCGAGCAGGTCGAGCGTCAGACCGGCGAAGGCCGAATGTCGGGTGATGCTGGGCCAGAAAGTCGCCAGATCGCTGTTGTCGCAGGTGTTGATCGCCCCGGGCGTCCGGTTCGGCAGGGCGAAGTTGAGGTCGGGATTGCCCGTGGGCCGCACGGTGATGTTTCCCGGGGCGCAATTGCGGTCCACGGGCTGCCCTGTCGTCCAGTTCAGGCGCTTGATATAGTCGCGGTCGCCGCCGAGGATTTCGTCATTGTGGGCGTAGTTGTAGGCGACGTAGGCTGAGCCGTCGTCCCAGGTATGGCCGGCGGTGACCGACGCGTCGAATTTGCGGAAGTCTTCGCCAATCCCATAGCTTGCCTCGACCTCCAGGCCCTTGAAGTCGCGGCGGGTGATGAAGTTGATCACCCCGGCGACCGCGTCCGAGCCGTATATCGCCGAACCACCGTCGGGAATGACGTCGACCCGTTGGATGACCGAGGGCGGCACGATGTCGGGATCCGGCGTGGTCTGGCGAATGCCCGATCCGACCACTCGGTGGCCGTCGATCAGGACCAACGTCGCCGAGCCGCCGGCATAGGGAGAGCCCAGATTGCGCAGACGCGGACGGTTGTTCGTCGACTGCTCGTTGACCCCTGCGGAGATCAGCGGCGGGCTATTGAAAGTGCCGGCTTGCGGGATGGTCGACAGGAGATCGTTGGTACTGGTCGCGCCGGTCGATTCGATTTGCGCCGCGGAGACCCCGACTACGTTGGTACCGGTGGGAGCGATGCCGCGCAGCTGCGTGCCGGTGACGATGATGTCTTCACTGTGGGTCCCGGCCGCGTCGGCGTCGCCCGCTTCGGGGGGCGCCTGCTGCGCCCACGCCGCGATCGGCGAGAGGAGCGCTGTGCCGGCGGCGGAAAAAAGCAAAAGACGCGAACGCGAGCGCTTCGTCATGGTCCCCAACTCCCATTGGCGGCGGACTTGGTGTCGCTCGCCCTGCATGCTCACATCTTGGTCAGGATGACAGGCGGTTGCAATAAAAATTTTTGCCATTTGGTCAGCATGCTGGAACGCAATCTAAAGCACTGAAACTTATGATATCCATGCGATCGATCGGATTTTGGCGGAGATGGCATCGGCCAAGGGCGTCCAGCGGTCCCCGAAACGGAGCATCCGGGCCGCCTCTTCGATTCGAAGGTTCTGGGACTATCGCCGCGGTTCGGCCGCGCTCTGGTGCGCATGGGAGGGGCGGTGCCGGAACGGCGGAGCGCTTGGAGAGTTGGCTCTGGCGAAAGTTACTATAATTCCACGAAGGGAGACTGTCATGCTTTGGACCATCGCCGTAATTCTCGTGATCCTGTGGGCGCTTGGCTTTCTCGCGTTCCATGTCGCGGGAGGAGTGATCCACCTGCTGCTGGTCGTTGCTGCGGTCGTGGTCGTCTATCAGCTCGTCACGGGCCGGCGCGCGGTTTAGACGACGGGCTCCCTCTGCATTGCGTCGCTTAAAAAGGGCGTTTCGGCGGCGCGGTTGTAACTTATGTTATTGGAGTGTCTCCAGGAGGACACACAGGTCATAAAAGGCTTATTGCAGCGGAACTTACTTTGGCACGTCTCGTTAGCGCCATGACCCGGACAGGGGTTCGCCTACATCAGGAGACGTGACTTGAACGCAGTTTTTCAAGCGATGCCGCGCGCCATTGCAATCCGCTCGCACCGGGTCCGTACCCGCACCGCTCTCCACCTGGGATCAGGCCTTGGCATACTGGCTCTTGCAGCCTTGGCGCAGCCTGCCTTTGCGGCAGATGAATGCGGCGTCATAGTCGCGGGTGTCGTTACCTGCACCCCTGCAGGCAATCCTTATGCCGCCGGCGTTGTCTATACAGGCGTTACCGCGGATACTACGATCAATGCCGCCACCGGCACCATCATCACCACGCCGAACCGCGGCATCACCGCGACTTCGGCCGGGAATCAGTCGCTGACACTGAACGCCGCTCCCGCGACGATCACGAGCAACGGGACCGGCGGCGTCTATCTCGACAGCACGGCGGGGACAGGTTCGATCACCTCCACGACCGGCTCGATCACCGCGACCGGCGCGGGCGCTGCCGGCGTTTTCGCCACCGCCACCTCGGGCAACGTCGCCTTGACCGGGGGCAGCACCAGCACCAACGGCACCCTGTCGATCGGCCTCGTCGGTCAGACCACGACCGGCAGCGTCACCATCAATTCGGGTACGGTGAATACCGCGGGTCTGTTGTCGCGCGGCGTCTTCGCCACCTCGACCACTGGCAACGTTCTGGTGAACGCCGGTACCATTGCGACCACGGGCGATCTTTCGGGCGGTGTTGAGGCCATCACCGGCGGGGCGGGGACGGCCAACGTACAAGGCGGCACGATTACCACCGCAGGTGCCAATTCGGCCGGCGTAACGGTCACCACGGCGACCGGCGCGGCCACCGCGGCACCGCTTAGCGTTACCACGACCGGAGCAGCCTCCGATGCGGTTCGGGTCACCTCGAGCGGCGGCTCCGCGACCGCCGGTTCCGCCAACACCGCGATCAGCGCCACCGGCGCCGGTTCGCGCGGCATCGTCGCTGCGGGCCTCACCGGCGTGACCGTCAATTACGGCACGCTCACTTCGAACGACAGCGGCGTGGTTGTCAACAGTGGTGCCGGCGCGGTCGTCAATGGCGGTACGACCGGCCTGCTCACCACGACGGGCGCGGGAACCACCGGCATCGACGTTACGGCGGCGGGGACCACTACGCTCAATGTCGGCCGCGTCAGCGCGACCGGCCTGGGGAGCCGCGGCATCGTCGCCACGACCACGGCCGGTGCGCTCAACGTGACCTCGGCGGGGGTCGTGGCCAATGGCGACGCGGTCACCGCCACGAACACCGGTGGCGCTGCCAGCGTCGTGCTGGGCGGCACCAACAATTCCGTCGCCGGCACCGGGGCGGTGGTGAATGGCAGCACGACCGCCGCGCTCACGCTCAATGGCGGCACGCTCAACGGTGCGGTCAACGGCGCTACGCTCACTTCGGCGACCGGCTCGACGGTGACCAACACCGGCACGATTACCGGCACCAACGCCGCGATCGTCACGGGGGGCGCGGCCGCCGCCACGATCAACAACAATGTCGGCGGCACGATCACTGGCCGCGTTCTGCTGGGCACCGGCGCGGATACGGTAAACAATGCCGGCACCTTCAACGCCACCGCGGTCAGCGACCTCGGGGCCGGTGCCGACGTGTTCAACAACACGGGCACGTTCAATGCCAGTGCAGATACCAACTTCGGCGCCGGCGCGGACGTGTTCAACAACTCGGGTAGTCTGAATGTCCGCCCGGGGCTGCTGACCGCGGGCACGGTCACGCTGACGAACCTGGAAACGTTCAACAACACCGGTGGCCTGATCGATCTGCGCAACGGTCACACTGGCGATGTGCTGGCTCTTCCGGGAACTTACAATGGCACGGGCAATGCCCGGCTGGCGGTCGACGTCAACCTCAACACCGCGCCGACGACCAGTGACTTGCTGACGATCGGCGGCGCGGCGACCGGCTCGACCGCGGTGACGATCAACCGGCTCGGTTCCCCGGCGGTGCTCAGCACGGCGGCGGGTACGACTTTCGTCGATGCCGGCGCGGGTTCGAGCGCCAATGCCTTCGTCATCGCGCCTGCCAGCCAGGTCGACGGCGTGATCCAGTACGGTGTGGTGTTCGATCCGACCACCAACAACTTCGCCCTGGTCTCCGCGCCGAGTGCGGCAGCCTATCGCACCTCGCTGTTCAGCGAAGGCGTGCGCAACCTCTGGCTGCAGTCGGGCGACGCCTGGACGGCGCACATGCGCGAGCTGCGCGACAACATCGCCGCCAATGGCCCCGGCGGTTCGGGGGGACGGTTCTGGTTCCAAGGCTTCGGCAACTGGGAGAAGCGCACGAGCGGGCGTACGGTGACCTTCAACGGCATCACCAGCAATATCGATCTCGGCTACGATCAGGACTACTACGGCTTTCAGCTGGGCCTCGACCTCGGTACCCCGGTGGGCCCAGAGGGCGGGTTCAACTTCGGTGTGACCGGCGGCTACCAGAGCTCGAACATGAGCTTCCCGGGCGTGTCGGACTCGATCCGCTTCAACTCGATCAACGGCGGTGTCTACGCCAGCTTCAATTCGGGCATCTTCTTCGTGAATGCGCTGGGCAAGTACGACTACTACTGGGGTGAGAACCGCAGCCCGGCGGGCCTCTATGCCTTCGATATCAACGGTGGGGTCTGGGGTGCCAAGGCCGAAGCCGGCCTGCGCTTCGGCAACGCCTTCTGGGTCGAGCCTTCGGTCAGCGTGTCGTGGACGAACTCCGACTTCGGCGATTTCACCGTTCCGTCGGGCACCTTCGCCATCGACGACGAGGACGGGGTGCGCGGCAAGGCCGGGGCGCGGATCGGCTGGACCACGCAGTGGGGAGACGCCAAGGTTTCGCTCTACGGCGGCGCCAACTACGTCAAGGAGTTCCGCGGCCGGACCAACGTGGTCTTCACCAGCGGTGGCCAGACCGCGGCCTTCAGCAGCCCGCGCAACCAGGACTACGGCGAGGGCATCCTCGGCGTGAACGTCGGATCCGCCTCGGGCAAGCTGAGCGGCTTCTTCGAAGGCCGCTATGCCGAAGGCAACGATTACGACGGCTATGGGGTGCGCGGCGGCGTACGCGTGCGGTTCTAAGCCACGCGGGTGGCTCCGTTCGTGGAGCTGCCCCGCCGATCGGCGGCCGCGCCCGCTCCATCGCTCGGCCGCCTTCGAGGGCCTCATCGCAAGATGGGGCCCTCTTCGTCTCGACATCCAGCGGGGGCGTAATGACGGCATTCCAGAACGAAGCCGCCCGGAATTTCAGTCCGACCGCGCTTAGCTTCAAGGACTGGCGGCAGGTGCTGGCGCGTGCCTGGCGGCAGTCGTCCAGCGACAACATCAGCATCGTCGCGGCCGGCGTGTCGTTCTACGTCTTCCTCGCGCTGATGCCGCTGCTCGCGTCAATCGTGCTGATCTACGGCCTGGTCGCCGATCCGGTGGACGTCATACGGAACGTCCGCGAATTCTCCGGGATGATGCCGGTCGAGGCGGCCAAGCTGATCGCCGAGCAACTGATGTACGTCGTCACCACCGCCGCCGAGAAGAAGGGCCTGGGCCTGATAACCGCGCTCGCCCTGTCGCTGGTCGGCGCGCGGGCCGCGGCCGGTGCGGTCATCATGGCGCTTAACATCGCCTATGAGGAGGACGAGAAGCGGGGCTGGTTCGCGGTCAACGCGGTGGCCTTGCTGATCACGCTGGGCGGCGTGCTGTTCTGCGTGTTCGGCCTGTTCGCCAGCGCTTCGCTGGCCTTGATCGAGGATGCCGCAATGGTCGACGAATCCGTCATGGCCGTGATCGGCAAGATTGCGAGCAACGTCGTTTCGGCGGTTTGCGTCGCGTTGGTCGTGGCATCGCTCTACAGGCTCGGGCCTTGCCGCGCTCGGCCCGGGTGGAGCTGGGTCTTCCCCGGTGCGCTGTTTTTCGCCGCCGTCTGGGCGGCGCTGACCTTGCTGTTCGGCGTCTACATCGACCATTTCGGCAGCTACGGAGCGACCTATGGCGCGCTGGCGACGATCATCGTCTTCCTGACCTGGATGTATCTGGCCAGCTACGCCTTGCTGCTCGGCGCCGAGCTCAATTCCGAAATCGAACGCCAGGTCCGCAGGAATTGGTAAACCTGCCGGCTCGCCCGGTGCGGAATGGAGAGGTCGCGCTCAACGGATGCCCATTCGCGAGGCGGGGCGTCTGCAGCCACCCCGCTCGCTGCAGCGGCCTCGATCGAAGGGGAGCGATCGTCAGCCGCCGACAACAGCCATATGGCGACGGATTGCCGAATTTCAATGTTCTGCCTGGCAATGTCGTCCAGGCCCTCATGGCCGGCGCGGCGGAGCTCCGGCCGGATGCAAATGCCGTGTGAGGAACCGCAGATAGATGTCCCAGTCCTCGGCCACCACGCCGTGACCCCCGTCGTGCATGAAATAGCCCAGATCGTTCAGGATCGGCTCGCGCGGCGGCCATTGCTTCGTGCCTAGGTCGCCGGCGCCGAGCAGGCGATAGACCGGCCCGGCTGCGACCTCCGCCAAGAACTCGCCCTTGGGATCGCCGGCAAGGTCCTGGCTGCCGGTCTGCAGCAGCACGGGGCGGGGTGCGATCAGTGCGATCAGCATGTGCGCATCGACCGGCAGGCGATCGGCATTGCCGAAATACTGCGCGAAGTTGGGCGCGGTCCAGAAGCTGTTGTCGCTCGGCTTGCCTACGGCGAAGTTCTTGCCGAAGTTGCGCCGCAGCAGCGCCGCACCGGCCTCGCCCGAGCAGCATGACAGCACCGCGGCAAAGCGCTGGTCGGTGGCTGCGGCCCACAGCGCCGCCTTGCCGGTGCGCGAGGCGCCCCAGATCGCGACGCGCCTGGCATCGACCGAGCGGTCGGTCTCGAAATAGTCCTGCACCCGGCTCAGCGCCCAGGCCCAGGCCGCCAGCGCGCCCCAGGCGTCGGGCTTGCGGTCCGCCTTGGTGCCGCCGTCGAGGAAGCCGCGGATTCCCGTGGTGTAGCCGCCCTCGAAGTCCGGATCGACGTCGGTGTAGTTGATCGCCGCCACGCCGATTCCCGCGTCGAGGAAGCGGGCGATGGGCATCGCATCGCGGCCGGCGTCGCGGCCGCTCCCGGCCTGCATCTGCTCGGCGGCGCCGGCCGGAAAAGCGTTGCCGTTGCGCGGCGGGCCGAAGGGCCGCGCCGTCGGGTCCTTCACGGGCGAGCCGAACGACAGCATCAGCAGCACTGGCACGGGCCCGCGGGCCGAGGCCGGAAGATACTGGACTAGCCGGATCGTCGGCGCGCCGGGCTTGTTGGACAGGTGGATGGTCACCTGCTTGCGGATGGCCTTGCCGTCCAGCGCGGGAGTGCCGGCATCGAACACCTCGAACCGCTGCTCGGCCGGACGGCCTGGGGCGCGGCCGTAGACCTGGCTTTCGTAGAGCCGCAGGATCTCCGGCCGGCGCTGGTTCCACCAAGTCGCCGCCGTGGTGACCCGGCGGCCGTTGGCGAGAACCAGAGGGTCGGGGAGCCGGTATGGCGGCACGCGGCTTTCCTCGAAGTTCGGGGTGCGCAGTTTGGCGGCCCAGGCCGGCAGCGGGCGGGGAGTCAGCTTGGCCAGCGCCACGTCGAGCGCGGCCAACCTGTCCGCCGTGAATACCGCCGGGGCATAGCCTTGCACCGCCCGCAAGGTCATCGCCTTGGCCATGCTCACCATCGGTCCGGCGGAGAATTGTGGCAACTGGGCATCGACCGCGGCCCGCGCGGCGGGATCTTCGAGCAGCACCCCGATCGGGGTGGCCCAAGTGCTGTACCGGGCGGCAGGCGCCGGGTGAGGAGCCGCTGAGGCTGGCCGATGCGTCGCGCGGGGACTGGGTTTGGCGGTCGCCGCCGCGCCGACGACGAGAGCTGCCGCCATACCGCCGGCCAGGAATACAAATCGCATCGACAATCCCCCCGCAATGTTTTCTGCTGGCACTATGATAGGATTTGCCGGTGCGAACAAGACCGCTCAACGAGCCGCCAGGTTCGCCTGCTGTTCGGGCGGGATATAGGCGGCGATCCCTTCGAGGTCCCAAGCCGCGGAGATGCCGAGATATTCTCCCGTGACCTGGTCCTGGAGGCCGTCGGCGGCACGGCGGATGGCCTGGTACATGCCGACGCTGTCGAAGCCGATCGTAGCCTCGTATTGCCCCTTCTGGGAAAAGGCGTTGGCGATATATTCGCGCCAATCGCGATAGCCGCCGAGCAGACCCTTCATCGAGCCATCGGGCTTGAATTCAAGACGCATCCGCGGGCGGTAGACCGTGATCGCCGCGGTATTCGACGAGTGCAGGCCGAGCCGGTCGAGCGGTTCGGTCACCACCACGCCATCGACGATCTTGCCGCGAAACCGCGCGAAGTGCTGGGTGTCGTTGATGTTGTCGCTGACCCGGTAGGTATAGTCCGCGAGCAATACCTTGGCCGAGCCGACGCGCTTCATGCCGTCACGGCTATAGAGGAAATCGACCGCAACCTCGTCGTCGTTGCGGTCGTCGTCGATGCCGCTCACCCTGATCAGGATGGATAGTTCACCGGAAGCGCGCATGTCGTTGCTGATCAGAGGCAGGAAACCGTGGCGGCGGCGGCCTTCGACGCAGCCCTCGACTAGGAACAGCTGGTTGTCGATGCCCTTCTCGCCCCAGGGTGCGGCGAAATTGCGATGCCTGCGAATGCCGCGCGGGGGCTTCCCGGAGCCGTCGTCGCCGTCCAGATTGAGTCCCGGCACCACGTCCGCGACCGGCTCGGCATGGCCCGTGTCGCCGACGGTGCCCGGCAGCATGGTGGCATTGAGCTCGCCGGGCGCGCGGAACTGCATCAGGTTGGCATCGATGCCCTTGCCCGCCAGCGCCGCCCTTTGCTCCGCCGCGCGTTCGGGCGAGAGATAGCGGTAATAGGCCTCCTGCGGGGGCTTGGCGTTCATCTTGGGACATTGCTGCGGATTGGCATCGACCGCTTCGGCCATCCAGGTCAGGACGGCCACCTTGGTCCGGCCGTGGGCCGGCTGCGGCGGAAGCTGGGCGGGGCGGGCGATCGCCGCCACGTCGCGGGGCCCGGAGGCGGGCTGGGCGTTGAGCCAGCGGATTTCCTCGAAGGACAGGACGAAGGCCTGTTCCGGCGCGTCGGCCGCTACGGGGCAGGCCAGCTTCACGTTCCTGAGCGCATATTCGAAGTTCTCGGGCACGTCCGCCGGACGCGGGCCTTTCTCCAGCGGGTTGCGGGCGAGGTGCGAGCTTTCGGAGAAGGTGACCTCGGGGATCACATCGCCCTTGGCGCAGCGGTCCATCAGGGGGCGATAGGCCGGGCTGCGCTTGTCGATGGCGACGGCCAGCTGGCTTGCTCCGCTGGCCGGCGCCATCGGCCCGGAGAAGGTGAGCAGGCTCTTGCCGAAGAACCAGGTGCGCGGACGCTTGCCCCAGTAGTGCGATTCGGTTCGCACCCAGCCCTTGAAGGCCGTTTCCCGGGCGCCGCCGGAAATGCCCGCCAGCCTGAAGTGCGCCGGACCGATGTAGTGCGCCTGGGCCGAACCGGCCCCGAACAGCGCTGCCGTCGACGCGGCGAGGGCGACGGTCGCGGTGCGCAGGGCCCTGCTGGCCTTTGGACGAACGCGATCGGCGTGCTGCTTGAGTGGCATGGCCTTCCTCTCCTACCGAGGTGGCCACATCGTTTCCGCCGTGCAGCCATCGCTTCAGTTCAACCTAAAGTATGTCCTGCTGGAATTGAACCGACTTCAACCCTTCGGAGGCTTTCAAAGCGGGCTCCCGGGTCACGCCGGGTCGAACGCGATCGGCAGGCCCTTGAGCCCCCAGGCGCCGGGGTACGGACGCCAGCTGAACGGCCCGGCCAGGCGCGGGTTCTTGAGCCGCTGGGCGCACTGATGCAGGGCTTCCTGCAGCTGGGCGCGGGCGATGTACTGGCCCAGGCAGGTATGCTTGCCCAGGCTGAAGGCGATGTGCCGCTTGCCGGGGCCGACCTCGCGGTCGGGATCGAAGCTGTCGGCATCGTCGAACACCAGTTCGTCGCGGCCGGAGACGTTGAGCGTGAACCACAGCATGGTGTCCTTGGGCAGCAGCACGTCGCGGTAGACGATGTCCTCGTCGGTGAAGCGCGGGACCGATCCCGGATTGAAGACGCGCAGCCCCTCCTCGAGGACCTTGCGGCAATATTCGGTGTCCACGGCGCACCGCTCGTAGATCTCCGGCCGGTCGAGCAGCTTCCACATCGTGTGGGTGAGGACGTTCTTCGAGGTATCGTAGCCGGCGATGAAGAAGAAGATGACCAGGTCCTCGAGCTGCCGGTCGGGCACGTCGCCTTCGTCGCTGACGCTGATCAGGAGGTCCAGCAGGTCGCCGTAGGTGCCGACCTTGCCGCTCGCCCGCCGCTCGGCGATGATGCGTTGGACCAGCCTTTCCAGCCGGTCGAAGGCGGCATGGATCTCGGGGATGCGGTCCTTGTCCATGCTGAAGGCGAGGCCCAGGGTCTCCAGGCTGGAGCGGATGCCGGGGATATCCTCGACCGGGGCGCCGACCAGGCGGAACATCACCGAGATCGGGAAATTCGCGGCGAACTCCTCGAAATCGAAGCTGCCCTTGGGCGCCCATTCGTCGAGCAAGTGGCGGATGCTCTCCTGCATGATCGGGCGCATCTGGTTGGCGTAGCGCGGGGTGAACTTTGCGGCGAAGGTCTGGCGGAGCCGGGCATGGACCTCGCTGGGCAGCGAGATCAGCTGTTCCTCGGTGAAGCGGCCCCAAGGCGTGCCGTGGGCGCCCAGCATCTCGACGATCCCGTCATAGGCTGGGCGCAGCTTTTCATCGTGGCCCAGCAATTCGCGGATCGCGCCATAGTCGTGGACCCAATAGCCCAGGTCCGACGCGGCGATCCAGGGATGCTGCCGCTTGGCTTCCCGGAAGAAGCGCACGGGATCGGCCGCGAATTCGGGCGTATCCACTGGGAGATGGGGCAGGTGGATGTCGCTCAGGGCCTGCATGGGCTGATCTCTCTCGCTCGGGTTTGCTGTCGTTGCCGTCACCTGAGCATTTGGTCAGCATTGATGCAAGGCGTAATGGTAGGAGAACCGCTCGACCGTGCCCTATTGCCAACCGCCGCCCAGCGCGCGGAACAGGTCGATCTGCGCTTCGGCGACCTGGGCATCGGCCTGCGCCTGATCGGCTTCGGCGCCCGCCAGGGTCCGTTCCGCGTCGAGGACCGCGAGTGAATCCACCCGGCCTTCGCGCAATTGCGCGCGGGTGATGCGGGCGGCGATCCGGGCCTGCTCCGAAGCGGCGCGCAGGGCCTGCTGGCGCTCCAGGGTATGGGCATAGGCCGACAGCGCCGTTTCGGTTTCCTGGAGTGACTTCAGCACTGTGCCGTCGAAGCTGGCGAGCGCGCCTTTGGCCGAGGCCTGCGCCTGGGCGATCCGGGCGCGCGGGCCTTCCATGTTGGGGAAGGCCCAGCTGATCAGCGAACCGGCCAGCCAGCGGAACGGTCCGCCGCCGAACATGTCGCCGATCGAGGGGCCGGTCGAGCCGACCGACCCATTCAGGGTGATCCGCGGATAGAGATCGGCCGTGGCGACGCCGATCCGCGCGGTCTCGGCGGCGAGGTGGCGTTCCGCCTGGCGCACGTCCGGGCGGCGGGAGAGAAGCGCGCGGCCATCGCCCACCGGCAGGGGGTGGGTCAGGCGGAGCGTGGCCGCGCGCTGGCCGCCCTCGGGGGGGAGGTCGGCCGGGGTTCTTCCGGTGAGGAATGCCAACCGGAAGAGGGCTGCGTCGCGCTGGGCGCGCAGCGGAGGGATGGTGGCAAGCTGCTGGCCGCGCAGCGCGGACACCTGCGCGACGTCGAGCCGGCTGGTCCGGCCGGCCTGGAAGCGCTTCTGCGACAGCGTGACGGTCTGGTCGAGCAGGGCCAGGGTGCGCTCGGCCACGGCGATCCGCTCGGCGGCCGACGAGGCATCGGCATAGGCGCGAGCGGTCTCGGCGACGACCGCGACGCGCACCGCGTCGGCGGCGGCCTGCGTCTCGTCGGCATCGGCGCGGGCGGCTTCGATCGAGCGGCGGACGCGCCCGGCGAGGTCGAGCTCGTAGGAGAGGCTCAGGCCCGCGTCGAAGCTCCAGTTCTCCGCCGCCATGCCCGGCGCGCGCTGTTGGGCCGGGGTACGGCTGTAGTCGGCGCCGGCCTGGACCCCGGTCGAGGGCAGGCGTTGGGCGCGGGTTTCGCGCAGCAGGGCGCGGGCCCGCTCGACATTGGCCAGGGCGACGCGCAGGTCCGTGTTGGCCGCCAGCGCATCTGCGACCAGGCGGTCGAGCACCGGGTCCTGGTAGAGCCGCCACCAGTCGCCCTCGACGGGCGCTGAGGTGACCGCGGGCGAGGCGCTGCCGATGAAGGCGCCTTCGGCACGGGGGGATATGGCGGGCTTCTCGTAGTTCGGCCCGGCGACGCAGGCGGACAGCGTCAGGGCGCCGGCGCCGGCGAGCAGGAGGGACTTGATCATCTGCATTTCCATTACTCCGCCGGGGCCAGCACGGGCTCACCCGTGCCGCCGCGGCGCTGGCGCCAGACGCGCATCCTCTCGGACAGGACGCGAGTCGCGACGTAGAAGGTCGGGGTGAAGACCAGGCCGAAGAAGGTCACCCCGATCATTCCGAAGAACACCGCCGTGCCCAGCGCCTGGCGCAGTTCGGCGCCGGGTCCGGTCGCGATCACCAGCGGCAGGACACCGAGGATGAAGGCGAAGGAGGTCATCAGGATCGGCCGGAGACGGGCTTGCGCCGCGCGGACCACCGCGTCGACGGGGTTCAGCCCTTCCTCCTCGGCCTGCTTGGCGAATTCGACGATGAGGATCGCGTTCTTCGCCGCCAGGCCGATCAGCACGACGAGGCCGATCTGGGTGAGGATGTTGTTGTCCATGCCGCGCAGGTTCACGCCGATCATCGCCGCCAGCAGGGTCATCGGCACGATAAGGATGATTGCCAGCGGCAACATCAGGCTTTCGAACTGCGCCGCGAGCACCAGGAAGACAAACAGCGTTGCCGCGGCGAAGACCAGCAGGGCGGCGTTGCCGGCCAGCTTCTGCTGATAGGCGACGTCGGTCCATTCGGCGGTGACACCCGCGGGCAGGGCCGAGGTCAGCCGCTCCATCGCCGCCAGCGCCTGGCCGGAGGAGTGGCGGGGCGCCGTATCGCCCTCGATGTCGATCGAGGGATAGAGGTTGTAGCGCATCGCCCGGTAGGGGCCGGTCTTGTCCTGGAAGGTCGCGACCGCGCCGATCGGGACCATCTGGCCCGAGTTCGAGCGGGTCTTGAGCTGGGCGATGTCGCCGGCATCGTCGCGGAACGGCAGGTCAGCCTGGGCGATCACCCGGTAGGTGCGGCCCAGCAAGTTGAAGTCATTGACGTAGGACGATCCCAGATAGACCTGCAGCGTGTCGAACACCTTGGCCGGGGCGACGCCGATCATGTCGGCCTTGGCCCGGTCGACATCGGCGAAGATGCGCGGCGCGTTGGGTTCGAACTTGCTGTGGACGCCGGCCAGCGCCGGATCCTTGTGGGCCTCGCCGATCACGCCCCAGACGATGCCGTTCAGCTTTTCATAGCCCAGCCCGGCGCGGTCCTGGATTTCCAGCTTGAAGCCGCCGCCCGAACCGATGCCGCGGATCAGCGGCGGCGGTATCACGAAGACCCGGCCCTGGTTGACCGTGGCCGCGATCTTGCTCGCCTCGCCGATGATCGCGGCTTCGGTGTAGCCGTGCTTGGCGCGCTCCTTGAACGAGTCGAAGATGAGGAAGGCCGCGGCGGCATTGGGTGCCACGGTCCCCGTCGGGCCGTGGTAGCCGGCCAGCATGACCGCACCCTTGACGCCCTTGATCTTCATCATCCGGGCCGAGACGTCGCGCAGCACCTTGTCGGTGTGGTCGAGCGAAGTGCCCGGGGGCATGAAGGTCGCGGCCATGAGATAGCCCTGATCCTGGGCGGGCACGAAGCCCGCGGGCGTCGCACTGAACAGCAAGCCGGTAAGGGCCAGGAGCAAGGCATAGGCGGCCAGAACCGTACCTCGCACCCGGAGCAGCCGGCGGGTCGAGCGGGCGTACCAGTCGCTCAGCCGATCGAAGGCGGCATTGAACTTCTTGCCGCCGTGATAGACCATCCGTGCCCAGCGGCCGTCCGGTTCGTCCTCGGCCTTGGGCTTCAGCAGCAGGGCGGCCAGCGCAGGCGAAAGTGTCAGCGAGAGGACCAGGGAGATGATCGTCGCGGTCGCGATCGTCACGGCGAACTGGCGGTAGAATTCGCCGGTCAGGCCGGTCAGGAACATGGTCGGCACGAAGACCGCGCAAAGCACCAGGACGATCGCGACCAGCGCGGTCGAGACCTCGTCCATCGAGCGGTGCGAGGCCTCGCGCGGGCCAAGCCCGTTTTCGAGGTTTCGCTCGACGTTCTCGACCACCACGATCGCATCGTCCACCACGATGCCGATGGCGAGAACCAAGCCGAACAGCGAGAGATTGTTAAGCGAATAGCCCATGCCCAAGAGCACGGCGAGCGTGCCGATCAGCGAGACCGGGATAGCGATGATGGGGATCACCGCCGCGCGCCAGCTCTGCAGGAACACCAGGATGACGATGACGACGAGCACCACCGCTTCGAACAGGGTATGTTGAACGGCGTTGACGGATTCCCGGATGAACTCGGTCGGGTTGTAGAACACGTCGTGCTTAAGCCCGGCCGGAAACTTCTTGGCCATCGCGTTCAGTTCGGCCTGGACCGCATCGGAGGCCGCCAGGGCGTTGGAACCGGGGCGAGAGAAGACGCCGATGCCGACCGAAGGCTGGCCCGAGAAGTAAAGGTTGATGCCGTAATCGTTGGCGCCGAGTTCGACCCGCGCGACGTCGGACAGACGCGTCAGGCGGCCTTGCGCGTCGGCCTTGATGACAATGTTACTGAATTGCTCGACCGTGTTGAAGCGGCCCTGGGTTTCGAGGTTGAGCTCATAGGCGCCGCCGGTCGCCTGAGGCGGCTTGCCGATCGAGCCGGCGGCGACCTGGACGTTCTGGGCCCGCAGCGCTGCCACGATCTCGTCAGCGGTCATGTCGCGCGCGGCGGCTCGGCCGGGATCGATCCACACCCGCATGGCATAGTCGCGCGCGCCGAAGATGCGCACTTCGCCGACTCCGTCGATGCGGGCGAGGCGGTCCTTGATCTGGGTCAGTGCGTAGTTGGAGATGTAGCTGGTATCGAGCGAGTTGTCGGGCGAGATCAGGTTGGCGATCAACAGGAAGTCCGGCGAGGTCTTTTGAGTCACCACGCCCTGGCGGCGGACCTCCTCGGGCAGGCGGGGCGTCGCCAAGGCGACGCGGTTCTGGACCAGGACCTGCGCCTCGTCGAGGTTCGTGCCGAGCTTGAAGGTGATCGTGATCACCGTGCGGCCGTCGCCGGTCGATTGGCTTGACATGTACATCATGTTGTCGACGCCGTTGATTTCCTGCTCGAGCGGCGCGGCGACCGTCTCGGCGATGGTCTCGGACGAGGCACCCGGGTAGTTGGCACTGACGGTCACGGTGGGCGGCACGATTTCGGGATACTGCGCGATTGGCAGGCCGAAGTAGGCGATCGCGCCGACGATCGTGATGATGACGGCGATGACGCCGGCGAAGATCGGGCGCTCGATGAAGACGTGGCTCAGGCGCATGTGGCCTATCCTTTGCTGCCCACGGGCGGTTCGGTTGGGCCGGACGCGGCCCGCGAGGTCGAGATCAGTTGGCCAGCGTGGCCTGCGAGGCGGCCGGCGCGGCGACGGCGGCCACGGCGGGCGGCTTCGTCGGCACGATCCGTCCGGCGACGGGCTTCAGCGGGGCGCCCGGCTGGACGAACTGGGTGCCCTGGATGATCACCCGGTCGCTAGGCTTGATGCCCGAGCGGATGACGCGGAGCCCGTCGACCAGCGCACCGACCTGGACCGGCTTGGCCGTGCCCGTGCCGTCCTTGCCGACGACGTAGACCACCTTGCGGGCCTGGTCGGTGACGACCGCGGCGTCGGGCACCAGCAGCGCCTGGTGCGGCGCGCCGCTGCCCATCCGCATGTTGCCGAACATGCCGGGGACCAGGAAGTAGTTCGGATTGGCGATCACCGCGCGGGCGCGGATCGTGCCGGAGCCGTTCTCGATCGCGTTGTCGGTGAAATCGACCCGGCCGCGCCAGTTGTAGCCGGTTTCGTCCTGAAGCCGGATCTCGACTTCCTGGGCCTGATTACCCTGGCGGCGCTGCTTGAGGTAGAGCGCCTCGGAGCCATCGAACGAGAAGTAGATGGGGTCGAGCGCATTGATCGTGGTAAGGATCGTCGCATTGGCCGCGCTGTCGCCGGCGACGAGGTTGCCGACGTCGACGCGGCGGTCCGAGATGCGGCCAGTGACCGGGGCGACGATCCGGGTGAACTCGACGTTGAGCGCGCGGCTGCGGACCTGGGCCTGGGCCGCGGCGAGCTGGGCCTGGGCCGACTGGACCTTGGCGCGCAGCGAATCCACTTCCTGCGCGCTCACCGCTTCGTCGGCGATCAGGCGCTGGGCGCGGGCGAGATCGGCGCGGGCTAGTGTCAATGCGGTCGAGGCGCTGGCGACCTGGGCGCGGACCTCGGCGAGCTGGGCCGTGAAGGGGCGGGGATCGATCGTGAAGAGCAATTGGCCCTTGCGGACGATGTCACCGTCCTTGAAATGCACCCCGACGAGCTGGCCCGAAACGCGCGGGCGAACCTCGACCGCCTGGCTCGCTTCGAAACGGCCGGTGTAGTCGTCCCAATCCGTCACCATGGCCGAAAGCGGGGTCGCGACGGTCACCACCGAGGGCGGCGGTGGGGCGGCCTCGCTGCTACCGCCCCACAGCTTCATTCCAAGCCACAGAGCCAGGAGGCCGATGACCGGAAGCAGCACGTATCCGGCCTTGCGGCCACGGTACCAGGGGGCTTGCCGCCCGGCCTGATCAGCACTCGAATCGGCCGTGATTTCGGATAAGTACATGAAATTTCCCACCTTCGTTGGCCAGAATGTTACTGACCGGTACGTCTATTGCGTGCTACGTACCGATCTGTTACATTGCTTGTCAAGCGAAGAGGATAGGATGTCTTGCGAATGGCCAAAGAAGCTGGCGTAGGCGTGCATTGTGAAGCCGAACCGGCGCGAAAAACCGCCGCGGCGAAGATATTCGACACTGCCCTTGACCTGTTCTACCGGCGGGGAATCAGGGCTGTCGGCGTCGATGAGATCGTCTGCGAGGCGGGCGTGACCAAACCCAGCCTCTACCGCGCCTTCAGGTCCAAGGATGAACTCGTCGCCGCCTGCCTGCAGGAAAGTGCGCGCGAAGGCCGCGCCTCGGTTCTGGCCGCGATCGAGGCGGCCGGTCCGGACCCGCGGGACCGTCTGCGAGGGATGATCCGCCATTTCTACGATAAGCTCCACGGCCCCGATTTTCGCGGGTGCCTGGCGAGCAACGTCGCGGTCGAACTGCCCGAGCCGGCTCATCCGGGCCGTGCGATCGTGATGGACTGCAAGCTGCAGATGCGCGGCCTGGTGGTTGAGCTTGCCGAGCAAATCGGCGTTGCTGAACCGGAGGTGCTGGCGGACGGCCTGGTGCTGCTGATCGAGGGCTCGATCGCCACCCATCACATCTTTGGCAGAGAGGGTCCCGCACGCTCCCTGGTGGTGACCTGCGACGCCCTGATCGACCAACATCTCGCCCGCCTTCGTGCGGAGGCCGTTCCCGCCTAAAGGATCCTCATGCCCCAGCCTGCCCTGTTCCAGCCGCTGTTCGCGGCGCAGCTCTCGCTGCGCAACCGCATCATCGTCGCCCCGATGTGCCAATATTCGGCGATCGAGGGTAACATGACCGACTGGCACCTGATCCATCTCGGCCAACTCGCCTTGTCGGGCGCGGCCTTGCTGACGATCGAAGCCACCGCGGTTCTGCCCGAGGGCCGCATCAGCTATGCCGACGTCGGGCTGTGGAACGATGCCAACGAAGAGGCCATGGTGCGAACGCTTGAGAGCATCCGCCGTTGGTCCGACATGCCGATAGCGATCCAGCTCGCCCATGCCGGTCGCAAGGCCTCGACCGACCTGCCGTGGCATGGCGGGGCGCAGATCGCGCCGGGGCACGTCGATGGCTGGCAAACCGAGGCACCCTCCGTCCTGCCTTTTGCCGAAGGCGAACATCCGCCGGTCGCGCTCGACGCGGCGGGCTTGGCCAGGATCCGTGATGCCTTCGCCGCCGCCGCCGTGCGGGCTGGACGGATCGGGATCGACGCAGTGCAGATCCACGCCGCCCATGGCTACCTGCTACATCAGTTCCTCTCGCCGCTGTCGAACCGGCGCGAGGACGAATACGGCGGCAGTTTGGAAAACCGGATGCGTTTTCCGCTGGAGGTCTACGATGCGGTTCGCGCCGCCTTTCCCGCCGACCGGCCGATCACGGTCCGCGTGTCGGGCACCGACTGGGTCGAGGGCGGCTGGACCATCGAGGAGACCGCTGTCTTCGCGCAGGCATTGCAAGCGCGCGGCGCGGCCGCGATCCATGTCTCCAGCGGCGGCCTCGATCCGCGGCAGAAGATTCCGGTCGGGCCCAGCTATCAGGTACCCCTGGCGCGTGCGATCAAGCAGGCCGTGGGTATTCCCGTCGTCGCCGTAGGTTTGATCACCGAATTCGACCAGGCAGAGGCGATCGTCGCGACTGGCGATGCCGATGCTATCGCCCTGGCCCGCGGCATTCTCTACGATCCGCGCTGGCCGTGGCACGCCGCCGCTCACCTTGGGGCGCAAGTCGAAGCGCCTAGCCAATACCTGCGTTCGCAGCCTCGCCGCTATCCGAACCTGTTCGGAGGCTGATCGGACGCAAAGGCCTGGACGCGGCGAGTTCGTCCCGGCGGCGAGGGCACAGATTGGGCGCCGACGCCGCTAAGTGCGCCGCGTGCCGATCGGACCGGAATTGGTCGGCATGGGCTGCCCGGCTGCTCCAAGGGGCACTTCAGGCGACCGGATAGGGTGTGAGCATGCTCCGGTTCTCGTCCACGAGCACCGTCCTGCCGATCGGGGGAAAGGCGCGCTGGGGACAGGAAGGCCGGTCGCATACTTTGCACCCCGCACCGATCGGGATGGCTGTGGCGGGATCCGTCAGGTCGAGGCCACGGGAATAGATAAGCCGCGATGCGTGGCGGATGTCGCAGCCCAGGCCGACCGCGAAGGTCTTCCCTGGCACATCGTAACCGGCATTGCCGCCCCCGACCGTCCGGGCGATCCACAGGTAGGTTCGGCCATCGGGCATCTGCGCGATCTGCGTCAAGACGCGGCCGGGCCGGGCAAAGGCTTCATAGACGTTCCAAAGCGGGCAGGTCCCGCCCACCCGGGAGAAGTGGAAGTCCGTCGCCGACTGACGCTTGGAGATATTGCCGGCCCGATCCACCCGCACGAAAAAGAACGGGATGCCCCGTGCCTCGGCACGCTGAAGTGTCGACAGTCGATGACACACCGTTTCGAAACCGACTCCGAACCTGCGGCCCAGCTTCTCGATGTCATAGGCAACCGTTTCGGCCGCTGCGAGGAAGTCGCCATAGGGGAGGATCAGTGCACCGGCGAAATAGTTGGCAAGCCCTACGCGCGCCAGGCTGCGGGCCTCCTCGCCGGTCAGGATGGTGTTGTCGGCCAGGCGGTCGATGACGTCGGCCAGTTCGAGAAAGGCGATCTGGGTCGCCATCTGGAAAGCTTGCTGCCCTTGTTCCAGATCGGCCGAGAGGTGCAGCGTGCGGGTCGCGGGATCGTAGTGTCGCTGCGACTTGGCATCATCCACCAGAACGACTTGCACCGCGTGGCGGTTCTTGAGCCAGGTCGCAAGGCCCTGCTGGACGAACCGCGGGCTCAAACAGGCCTGCCGGTAAAGGCGTTCTGCCGCTTCATCGAGAACCTCGATATGGTTGTGCCGCGCGTAGAAGAAGTCGCGGACCTGCTCGAACGGCATTCGTGCGGCGCCGCCGGCGATCCACTCGTCGCCCAGTTGGGCGGCCATCGCCTCGTTGCGTTCGGTAGCTTCGCGATACTTGCGGTGCAGCGATACCAGGGTGCGCCCCACTGCCGGCATGTTCATCGCCAGTTCGCGAATCTCGGCGAGAGAGATCGTCTCGGCATCGCCGGTCAGCGCGTCGCGCAACTCGGTGATGAGCCGGACTTCCTCGTCCTCCGAGAAGAGTTGGACATCGATCCCGAACACGGCATTGATCTTGAGCAGGACGGGGACGGTCAGCGGGCGCTGATTCTGCTCCAGTTGGTTGAGATAGCTCGAGGAAATGCCCAGCGCAGAGGCCAGTTCGACCTGCTTGAGCTTGCGCTCCTCGCGCAGCCGCCTCAGCCGCACCCCCATGTAGGCCTTTCGCATAAATCAACCTTCGCAAACTTCGCAAATTTGGCGGACACCTTCCGCAAATATTCGCAAATTAAGTTGTTTTGTGCCTAACATAAAAGGCGGATGTTGCGAAGTACTGCTATCGGCGCGTAGGATAGCGTTGCGGCGGAGGCTGCGCATTTGCTGAAAACGCGGCTGCTTCCAAATCGGAGACCAGGTCAGGCCGGTGGAACGGCCTGCGGGAGGATCGTCTTGACGATCGAGGCGTCGAGCTCCTCGAAGGCATGCAGGCCGATCACGTCATAGAGTTCGCGGCGCGTCTGCATCCGCTCGACCTGGTTGTGCGTGCCGCCGTCGCGCTTGATCGCCGCGTAGAGCTCCGCCTGGGCCCTGTTGGCGACACGCAGCGAGGAAACCGGCCAGATCACCATCTTGTAGCCCATCTGTTCGAATTCAGCGGCGGTATAGAACGGCGTCCTGCCGAACTCCGTCATATTGGCCAGCAGTGGGACGCCGGGCATATCCTTTGCGAACTGGATGAACATGTCGCGCGTCACCAGCGCTTCGGGGAAGATCGCATCGGCCCCGGCCTCGACGTAGAGTCTGGCGCGGCTGAGCGCAGCGTCATAGCCTTCGACCGCGGCGGCGTCGGTGCGGGCGACGATCACGATATCGCGGCTGGCCTTCTTCGCGGCGGCTACCTTGGCGGCCATCTCGTCGGCCGGTACCAGGTTCTTGCCGTTCAGATGCCCGCACTTCTTGGGCAGGACCTGGTCTTCGAGGTGGACCGCGCCGGCGCCAGCTTCCTCGAACGTGCGCACCATGTGCATCACGTTCAGCGCCTCGCCGTAGCCAGTGTCGCCGTCGACCAGCAGCGGCAGTCCGGCGGAACGGGCGATCTGGCGGATGAAGAACGCGACTTCGTCCACGGTGATGATGCCCAGGTCGGGCAGGCCCATCGAGGCGGTCATCGCCGCGCCGGAAAGGTAGAGTCCGTCGAAGCCGGCCTGCTAGGCCTGGATCGCGGCCTGGCCGTTATGTGCACCGGGCAACTGGTAGATGCCCGGTTTGGTGAGGGCCTGGCGAAAGCGCTGGCCGGCGCTGGCCTGAGGATATTCGGCGGCATCGAGGTAAGGCATGGAATTTCCTCAGGCAGGAACGGCTTCGCCGCGATCGGCAAGCGGCACGAAGGTCAGGTTCTCGGGTCCGGTGTAGTTGGCCGAGGGGCGGATGATCTTGTTGTCGACGCGCTGCTCGATCACATGCGCCGCCCAGCCCGAGGTGCGCGCGACAACGAAAAGCGGGGTGAACATCGCGGTGGGTACGCCCAGCAGATTGTAGGATACGGCCGAGAACCAGTCGAGATTGGGGAACATCTTCTTGGTGTCCCACATCACGCTCTCGATCCGTTCGGCGACCGCGAATTGGCGCTGGGCGCCGGCTTCGTCGGCTAGCGACCGTGCCACGCGCTTGATCACCGCGTTGCGTGGATCGGAAACGGTATAGACCGGGTGGCCGAAGCCGATCACCACTTCCTTGGCCTCGATCCGGCGGCGGATATCGGCCTCGGCTTCGTCGGGGGTCGAATAGCGCTTCTGGATTTCGTAGGCGACCTCGTTGGCGCCGCCGTGCTTTGGGCCGCGCAGTGCTCCGATGGCTCCGGCGATGGCCGAGTAGATGTCCGATCCGGTACCGGCAATCACCCGCGCGGTGAAGGTGGAGGCGTTGAATTCGTGCTCGGCGTAGAGGATCAGCGAGGTGTGCATCGCCCGGACCCAGCTTGGCGGTGGGGTCTCTCCGTGAAGCAGGTGGAGGAAATGGCCCCCGATCGTCTCGTCGTCGGTCTCGACCTCGATCCGCCGGCCGTTGTGGGCGAAGTGATACCAGTAGAGCAGGACCGAGCCTAGCGAGGCCATCAGCCGGTCGGCGACGTCGCGGGCGTCGGGCAGGTTGTGGTCGTGGGTCTCGGGCAGGACGCAGCCGAGCGCGGAGACGCCCGAGCGCATCACGTCCATCGGGTGCGCCGCCGCGGGAATTGCCTCGAGCGCTTCCTTTACCGACTGCGGAAGGCCGCGCAGCTTACGCAGCTTGGCCTTGTATGCAGCGAGCTGCGGCCGGGTCGGCAGGTCGCCGTGGACCAGCAGGTGCGCGATCTCCTCGAACTCGGCGCGCTCGGCGATGTCGAGGATGTCGTAGCCGCGGTAGTGTAGGTCGTTGCCGGTCTTGCCGACGGTGCAGAGTGCGGTATTGCCGGCGGTAATGCCGGACAGGGCGACCGACTTCTTCGGCTTGAACTCGGTGCGGACGGCTTCGAGCGTCATGCGCGGTACTTTCTCTTGTGGGTCAGGGTCGTGAAGGTGAAGCGGCCGGTTCCGGCGATGCGGGTTCCTGCACCATCGTCGCGGGGAGCGATGGCAAAGACCGAGACGACCACCGCCTGGTGATCGGCAAAGACCGACCAGCTTTCGATGTCGACGTCGCCGGGCAGGTAGCCCTCATCCAAGGCGAGCGAGTCGCACTTGGCGAGGCGGATAGCGCCGAACAGTTGGGCCGCCGCACGTTCCGAGGCGGATTCGGTCATCCGCGTGAGCAGGTCCAGACCTTTGACGGGTTGGTTCGAAAGCATGGGTGCCTTATCCGGCCTTGCGAAGGTGGCGGAAACGGCTGAAAAGGCGAAGCCTTGCAAAGCCGAGACTGCAAATCCGCAAATCTTGCAAAACTTGCATCTCGCGGCAGTCCCACTTCCCGCGCAGGCCGGCACGCATCAGATCGT
Source organism: Novosphingobium sp. (assembly GCA_051955585.1). Taxonomy (GTDB): domain Bacteria; phylum Pseudomonadota; class Alphaproteobacteria; order Sphingomonadales; family Sphingomonadaceae; genus Novosphingobium. The sequence continues at coordinate 23,294 of JBQCGM010000118.1, read as the reverse complement.
GTCGCCGGGAATGTGGACACAACCTTCCATCAACACGCGGGCGCTGCGGCTCATGACTGCCTTGGTCACCGCCCATTGCCCCTTGATGCGACCGGCCTCCGCCCCGACGCGCAGGGTGCCTGAGGGGTGGCCGAAGCGGACTTCGTTGCGCATCCCGCCGCCGGCCGCGACGTTGACCAGCGTGCCCGGAACCGCCGCCGCGGCAGCGATCGCGACCGAGGCGGTACCCATGATCGCGTGATGGACCTTGCCCATGGAGAGGGCGCGGACGAGGAGATCGATCTCGCCCGCGCGGACCGTCTTGCCGCTCGACGCGATGTAGTCGGCCGGTGGCGCTACAAAGGCGATCTTCGGGGTGTGTTGGCGCCGCTGCGCTTCCTCGGGCCTCGCGATCAGACCCATCCGGAGCGCGCCGATGGTGCGCAGCGCCTCGAACCTCGCGAGGGCGGCCGGATCGCGGTTGATCGCCTCGCGCGGTTCGGTGCCGGTATAGCCGATTTCGGCGGCGTTCACGAAAATCGTGGGGATGCCGGCATCGATCAGCGTGGCGCGTAGCCTCCCGCTGGGGACCAGGTTTGCGGGTACCTCCAGTTCGTCGACGAGATTGCCGGTGGGGAACATCGATCCCCCGCCGCCGTCCTCGGCCGGATCGACGAATTCGAGCACGATCTCCGCGGCGGGGTGGGCAACGCCGTCCAGTTCGAAATCGCCGGTTTCCCGGATTTGGCCGTCTTCGATCGGAACATGGGCGATAATCGTCTTGCCGATGTTGGCCTGCCAGATCCGGACCATGCAGAGGCCGTTCTCGATGCGGCGGGGATCGACATAGCCAGCGTGGAGCGCAAAGGCGCCCGCCGCGGCCGAGAGGTTGCCGCAATTGCCCGACCAGTCGACGAAGTCCGCATCGATCGATACCTGACCGTAGAGATAGTCCACGTCGTGACCGGGATGCGCGCTGGGCGAGACAATCACGCCCTTGCTCGTACTGGAAGTCGCCCCACCCATGCCGTCGATCTGGGCGCCGTAGGGATCTGGACTGCCGATCACCCGCTGGAGCAGGCGGTCGCGCGCGGCGCCGGGAACGCGCGCGGCTGGGGGCAGGTCTTCGAGGCGGAAAAATACCCCCTTGCTGGTGCCCCCGCGCATATAGGTCGCGGGAATGCGCATCTGCGGAACCGCTCCCATCAGGCGACTTCCGTCTCGGCCATCATGAAGTCCTGGGCGAAGCGCTGCAGCACGCCGCCGGCCTCGTAGATCGAAACTTCCTCTGCGGTGTCGAGACGGCAGGCCACCCGAACCTGGTCCGTTTCGCCGGTCTTGCGCCGGATCACCAGCGTCAGTTCGCTGCGCGGGCGGCGTTCGCCGACGACATCGTACGTCTCCGTGCCGTCGAGCTCCAGGGTCAGCCGCGTGGTACCCGGCTCGAACTCGAGCGGCAGCACGCCCATTCCGATCAGGTTGGTGCGATGGATGCGCTCGAAGCTTTCGGCGACGATCGCCTCAACCCCCGCCAGCCGTACACCCTTCGCTGCCCAGTCGCGCGATGAACCCTGGCCGTAGTCGGCCCCGGCGACGATGATCAGGGGCTGGCGGCGGTCGAGATAGGTCTCGATCGCTTCCCACATTCGCATGACCTTGCCGTCCGGTTCGACGCGGGTCAGCGAACCTTTCTGCACGGTGCCGTCCACCACGGCCAGCTCGTTGATCAATTGCGGGTTGGCGAAAGTTGCGCGCATTGCGGTCAGGTGGTCGCCGCGGTGGGTGGCGTAGGAGTTGTAGTCTTGTTCGGGCACCCCCATCCTGGTCAGATATTCCCCCGCCGCCGAGCTCGCGAGGATCGCGTTCGACGGCGAGAGATGATCGGTCGTGACATTGTCCGGCAGGAGGGCGAGCGGGCGCATCCCCGTCAGGCTGCGCGGATTGGCCGCCAGGGCGCCGATGCCTTCGGTATCCCAATAGGGCGGGCGGCGGATGTAGGTCGATTGCGGGCGCCAGTTGTAGAGCGGTTCGGCCCGATCGACCGTGCCGCGATCCGCGAACATGGGGTCGTAGACGGCGCGGAACTGCGCGGGCTTGACGCTCCGAGCGACGATCGCGTCGATCTCCTCGTCCGCAGGCCAGAGATCGGCGAGGCGGAACTCCCTTCCGCCCGCGGCCCCCAGCACGTCGTTCTCGATATCGAAGCGCACCGTTCCGGCCAGCGCATAGGCTACCACGAGTGGGGGGGAGGCGAGAAAGGCTTGCTTGGCGTAAGGATGGATTCGGCCGTCGAAGTTGCGGTTCCCCGATAGAACGGCGGCGGTGTAGAGATCGCGGCCCAAGATCTCCTGCTGGACTTCCGGATCGAGCGCGCCGGACATGCCGTTGCAGGTAGTGCAGGCATAGCCGACGATGCCGAAACCCAAGGTCTCGAGTTCAGGTAGCAAGTCCGCCTCTTCGAGATAGAGCCGCGCGACCTTGGAGCCGGGAGCGAAAGAGGTCTTGACCCACGGCTTGCGGACAATCCCGAGTGCGTTGGCCTTCTTCGCGACTAGTCCGGCGGCGATCAGGTTGCGGGGGTTGGACGTATTGGTGCAGCTGGTGATCGCGGCGATGATCACGGCACCATCGGGCAGCAAGCCCTCACGCTCTTCCGCCTGGGCGGCGGCGAGGCCTACGGCGATTCCGCGCTCTTTCAATGCCGAGGTGGGCACGCGTTTGTGTGGGTGGGAAGGCCCGGCAATGTTGCGCACGACGGCGGATAGGTCGAATTCCAGCACCCGCTCATATTCCGCGGTTTTGAGCGTGTCGGCCCAGAGGCCCGCGGCCTTGGCGTAATGTTCTACCCACGAGACCTGGACCACGTCCCGCCCGGTCAGCAGCAGGTAGTCGATGGTCTGCTGATCGATGTAGAACATTGCCGCCGTTGCACCGTATTCCGGGCACATGTTGGAGATGGTCGCGCGGTCGCCGATCGACAGGGTGTCGGCGCCTTCGCCGAAGAACTCCAGCCAGGCGCCGACCACCCGCTCGGCGCGCAGAAACTCGGTGAGGGCGAGAACGATGTCGGTTGCGGTGATCCCCGGGCGTCGGCGGCCGTTCAGCCTGACCCCGACGATGTCCGGCAGCCGCATCATCGAGGCGCGGCCGAGCATCACGGTTTCCGCCTCCAGCCCGCCGACGCCGATGGCGACGACGCCCAGGGCACCGATGTGCGGCGTGTGGCTGTCGGTCCCGACGCAGGTGTCGGGGAAGGCCACGCCATCGCGTATCTGGATCACCGGCGACATCTTCTCGAGATTGATCTGGTGCATGATGCCGTTGCCCGCGGGGATCACGTCGACGTTTTCGAAAGCGCGCCTGGTCCATTCGATGAAATGGAAACGATCCTCATTGCGGCGATCCTCGACCGCGCGGTTCTTGGCGAGGGCTTGCGGATCGGAGCCCCCGTGTTCGACTGCCAGCGAATGATCCACGATCAGTTGGGTCGGCACCACAGGGTTGACCTTGGCCGGGTCGCCGCCCCGTTCGGCAATCGCATCGCGCAGCCCGGCAAGATCGACCAAGGCCGTCTGGCCGAGAATGTCGTGGCACACGACGCGAGCGGGGTACCACGGGAAATCCAGATCGCGCTTGCGCTCGACGATCTGGGTCAGGGCTTCGGGGAGAAGCCCTGGATCGCAGCGGCGTACCAGCTGCTCAGCCAACACGCGGGAGACATAAGGAAGCCCGTCATAGGCCCCCGGGCGGATGGCGTCGATCGCGGCGCGCGCATCGAAGTAGTCGATCGTGGTACCGGACAGGCGGCTGCGGTAGGCGGCGTTGCACATCATGCTGTGGCCTTCGCGCACGCACGAACGGCCGGAAATGGCTGAAATGGCGAAGAATTGCGGCCGGGAATCTGCAAATTCGCGAATCTTGCGAAGATCGCAGACAGGTGAAAAAATCATATAAAGAAATCTTTATATCAGCCTTGACCTTCGCGGAGACTTGTCGTTTAACAACGGGGTCGAGGTTCCCTGTTCGCGGTTGTCCGAGCCGGGCTAAGACGGGAAGCCGGTGACATTCCGCAGGGGATGGAATCCGGCGCTGCCCCCGCAACTGTAAGCGGTGAGCGGTGGTTCATTTTCAGTGTCACTGGCGCTTCGCTGCAGGCGCCGGGAAGGCCGGACCATCGTATTGACCCGTGAGCCAGGAGACCTGCCTCTGACGCGATAACGTTCCTCGGACGGGGTTTCTCCGGTGGATCGCGCGATTGCAGTCGTATCGGCACTACGTCGATCGCCTGCGTGTAGCCTCGCGCGTTCGCCGCTGAGCTTCGTCCCCATCACAGGTGGTCCGGTCGATGCCGACGAATCCAGTTCCCCGATCGCTCAGCCCGCCTCGGGCCCGAATGCGCTTGCGCGCCGCCGACTGAGGCGGCGCGCCGAAACCGTTGCCTGTTCCGATCCACCATCACGGCCAGCAAAGTGCGCTTGGCCGAAGGAGACCTTTATGTCCGTTTTCGCCGCCAATCTCGGTTTTCCCCGTATCGGCCTCCGCCGCGAACTCAAGGCCGCCGTCGAGGCCTATTGGGCCGGCAAGACCGATCAGGCCCAATTGCTCGCCACCGCCAAGGGCCTGCGCGCCGCGACCTGGGATCGGCAGAAAGCCACCGGGATCGACATCATCCCCTCGGGCGACTTCTCGCTCTACGATCAGGTTCTGGACACCAGCGTGATGCTCGGCGCGGTCCCGGAGATCTACCGTCACCTCGGCGCGCCGGACTCGCTCGAGGTCTATTTCGCCATGGCCCGCGGCACCCGCACCCTGGTCCCTGGTCACGCCTGCGCTCCCGGCCAAGCCTGCGTGCACGTTGACGGTGCCTCCGCGAGGGGGGACGGCGACGTGCCGGCGCAGGAAATGACCAAGTGGTTCGATACCAATTATCACTACATGGTCCCCGAGGTTTGGCCCGGCCAGGACTTCGCGCTGACCACCAGCAAGCCGGTCGACCATTACAAGGAGGCCGCAGCCCTGGGGTACAGCACCCGGCCGGTGATCCTGGGGCCGGTGACCTGGCTGCTGCTCGCCAAGTCCAAGACGCCGGGCTTCGATCCGCTGACGCTGCTGCCCCGGCTCTTACCGGTTTACGCCGAACTGCTCGCGAGGCTGCGCGACGCCGGTGCGTTCTGGGTCCAGATCGACGAGCCCGCCCTGGTGCTCGATCTCGATGATGCGGCCCGCGCCGCCTTCGTTGCAGCCTATGCCGAGCTCGGCAGCATGCCGGGTATCAGGGTGATGCTCGCAACCTATTTCGGCGCTCTCGGCGATAACCTGGAGACCGCGCTCTCGCTACCGGTTGCCGGGCTGCACGTCGACCTCGTCCGCGCACCCGAGCAGCTCGAGGCGGTGCTCGCCGGCGCACGGGAAGATTTGGTGCTCTCGCTCGGCGTGATCGACGGGCGCAACGTGTGGAAGGCCGACCTGACCGCCCTGCTCGATCGCTATGAACCCGTAGTCGGGCAACGCCACGAGGTGGAAATCGCACCTTCGTGCTCGCTCCTTCACACCCCCATCGACCTGGCGCTGGAAACCCGCTTGCCCAGCCCGTGCAGCGAATGGCTGGCCTTCGCGGTCCAGAAGCTGGAAGAACTGCTGATCCTGCGCCTGGGCCTATCGGGCGGCCGCTATGTCATTGCGGACGAGCTGGCTGCCAATGCGGAGGCTATGGCCGGCCGCCGCGCCTCGTCGCTGACCAACGACAAGGCGGTCCGTGCACGCCTTGCCGAGGCGACCCCCGACTGGGCGCGGCGCGTCGTGCCGTTCGAAGATCGCATTTCGCGCCAGCATGCGATCCTCAACCTGCCACTGCTGCCGACCACCACGATCGGATCGTTCCCGCAGACCGCCGAAGTCCGCAAGGCCCGCGCTGCACATGGCAAGGGCGAACTCGGCGATGCCGCCTATACACGGTTCCTGCGCGAGGAGATCGAGCGTGCGGTCCGGTGGCAGGAAGAGATCGGCCTCGACGTGCTCGTCCACGGCGAGTTCGAACGCAACGACATGGTCCAGTATTTCGGTGAGCGGTTGGCCGGATTTGCCTTCACCCGCTCGGCCTGGGTGCAGAGCTATGGCTCGCGCTGCGTACGCCCGCCGATCATCTATGGCGACGTCTCGCGACCGCGAGCGATGACGGTCGACTGGTGGCGCTATGCCCAGGGCCTGACCGACAAACCGATGAAGGGGATGCTGACCGGGCCTGTGACCATCCTGCAGTGGTCTTTCGTCCGCGACGATCAGCCGCGCTCGGAAACCTGTCGGCAGATCGCGCTCGCGATCCGCGACGAGGTGCTCGACCTCGAGGCTGCGGGAGCGAAAATCATCCAGATCGACGAGGCCGCGCTGCGCGAGGGCCTGCCGCTGCGCCGTGCGGGATGGCAGCGCTATCTCGACTGGGCGGTCGAGGCATTTCGCCTCTCCGCTGCGGGCGTTCGGCCCGAGACCCAGATCCATACCCACATGTGCTATTCGGAGTTCAACGATATCATCGCCGCGATCGGGGCAATGGATGCGGATGTGATCTCGATCGAGACGGCGCGGTCCAAGATGGAACTGCTCGATGCTTTCGCCGACTATGCGTATCCCAACGAAATCGGGCCGGGCGTCTACGACATTCATTCGCCGCGCATTCCCTTGCCGGGCGAAATGGCCGACCTGATCGTCAAGGCCGGCGAGCGGCTCTCCGAGCGCCAACTCTGGGTCAACCCTGATTGCGGACTCAAGACCCGCAAGTGGGAAGACGTGAAGCCAGCGCTGGTCAACATGGTCGAAGCGGCAAAAAACGCTCGCGCTGTCCTGGCCTGAGCGGACTCCCGGGAGCGGCCTCGAGCGCTTGCTCCCGGTTCGCCAAATAGTCTGAGCGGGACGCTGCCCGGGGCACGGATTGCGGGGCGGCGGCCGAACCGGATCGTGTGGCAGAAAAACGTCATCCTGGTTGCGGGCGGATTGGCCCTGAATCGATTGAGCCTGAGACAGAAATTCAACTAAGCGATTGATTTTAAATAATAAAAATAAGGAGATAAATTCCTTTTCACCGAACGATGTGTTGATTATAAACATCATCATCTGATGTGAGGTGGTGGCATGTTCCTTGTTCTTCCCCGGCTCGACCGTTCCGGCCCTCCGAACCGTCGCGGACGGGGCGCGTCCGCTGGTCGTCCGGAATAGGGCGAAGCATCTGGGTTCCGTTTATTTTCATACTGTCGGCTGGGGAGTTGTCTGACATGCCAAGGGCGTTTCCGGCCTGGGCGGAGCGATGTCTCGACGTTCTCGAATTCGTGCCGCGTCCGTTGCGCCGTCGGCTTGCCTTCGTATTCGACGCGCTGTGCTGCGTCCTGTCCGTCTATTTCGCGCTTGCTCTTCGCATCGGTGAATGGCCCCGCTTTTCGGCGGGCGTCACCGCCTTCGCGGTGGTGTCCTTCCTATCCTGGGTGGTCATCTCGCGGGTGGCCGGGGTCCACCGCAATCTCATCCGCTATTCGGGCGTCAAGGCCATTCTCGGCGTATGCTATGCCTGTGCTTGGCTCGTTCCGGTGCTGGGGTTGGCATTCTCCGTTCGCCCGGTCGAAGGCGTGCCCCGAACCTTGGCCGTATTGCAGCCGATCATCTTCTTCCTGATCTTGGCGATGTCGCGTGTGCTGATCCGGGTTTGCCTGAACGATCTTCCTTCGCGCTTGCGGCTGGGGTGGCCGCAGCGCCGCAGGGTGGCGATCTATGGAGCGGGCCGAGCCGGTCGCCAACTCGTCGCTTCGTTGCGCAACGAGCCGCACATCGCCATCGTCGGCCTCCTCGACGATGATTGCCGGCTCGACGGCCAGATCATCGACGGCGTGCCGGTCTGGCATGCGGAGCGGCTGCAGGAGTTCGCCCGCGAATCCGAATTGTCCGAGGTGCTGTTGGCGTTGCCGACCGCAGGTCGGTCGCGCCGCCGAGAGATAGTTGCGGAACTGCAGAAATATGGCCTGCAGGTGAAGACGCTTCCGGCGATGGGGCAGCTGGTCAACGAGGAGGTCACGATCAACGACCTGCGCGAGGTGCAGCTCGATGATCTGTTGGGCCGAGATCCGGTCGCTCCCAGCGAAATTCTCATGGGGCGGACGCTGGTCGGCAAGACGGTCATGGTTTCCGGCGCAGGAGGTTCGATCGGGGCGGAGCTATGTCGCCAGATCGTTGCGGTGAAGCCCAGGCGACTGGTGCTCGTCGAACAGTCCGAATATGCACTCTACGCCGTCGATGCCGAACTGCGCGAGCGTCTGGGAGGGCAGGCGTCGGGGATCGAAATCGTTGCCGAGCTGGCCGATGTCGCGGAGCGTGGTTCGGTGGAGCGTCTGTTCCAGCGTTGGCGGCCGGACACGGTCTATCACGCTGCGGCCTACAAGCACGTTCCCCTGGTCGAGGCCAATCCAGTTAGGGGCCTGTACAACAATATCTTCGGGACGCTGCATAGCGTCCTCGCCGCCGAGGCATCCGGAGTCCGCCGGTTCGTCCTCATCAGCACAGACAAGGCGGTCCGGCCCACCAACATAATGGGCGCTTCCAAACGCATCTGCGAACTCATTCTCCAGGCCCGCGCCCAACAGCAGGAAGGAACCGTGTTCACCATGGTCCGCTTTGGGAACGTCCTGGGCTCGAGCGGATCCGTCGTGCCGCGGTTTCGCGAACAGATCCGCGCCGGCGGCCCGGTCACCATCACCCATGACGAGATAACTCGCTACTTCATGACCATCCCCGAGGCAGCGCAGTTGGTCATTCAGGCGGCGGGTATGGCGCGCGGCGGCGACGTCTTCGTCCTCGATATGGGGCAACCGGTTCGTATCCGCGATCTGGCCGAGACGATGGTGCGGTTGTCCGGCCTGTCGGTACGCGACGCATCGCATCCCGACGGCGACATCGAGATCGTGCAGGTCGGCCTTCGTCCCGGCGAGAAGCTCTATGAGGAACTGCTGATTGGCGACAACCCGACGCGCACCACCCACCCGCGGATCATGCGCGCCCAGGAGAACATGATGCCTTGGACCTATCTCCGGCACGAGCTGGAGCTGATGGAGCGGCATCTGCGCGAGGGCGGGGCGTCCATGGCGATCGCGGCGATGCGCCGGCTGGTGCCCGAATATCAAGCGCGCGAAACATTGAAGGCGATCGTATCATGAGGCTGTTCATTCCATCGGCAAGCGCCCGCCGGGGAAGCTTGCAGGGCAAGCTTCTTGGCGTGCTGCCGGCCATCCTGTTGGCAACCGGCTGCGCCGGCGCGCCGCCTTTGCGAACCAGTCCCTACGTCCAAGTGGTTGGCGCGACCGAGCTACCTCCGCCATCGCGCGATGACTCGTCGACCCAGCTCTACCGGATCGGCGAACTCGATCGGCTGGTGATAGACGTCCAAGGCTTCACCGAACTGACCGAGCGCGAATTCCAGGTCGACGCTGCGGGGCGCTTGTCGATCCCGATCGCCGGCTCGATGACCGTCGCCGGTACGACCCCCGACGAAGCGGAACGTCGCATTGCCGATGCGCTGCGCGCCGCCCACGTGCGCAATCCCCGCGTCTCGGTGAACATCAAGGAATCGCTGAGTCGGTTCGTGACGGTGGACGGGCAGGTGACGCAGCCCGGAAACGTCCCGGTGGTCAATCAGATGACGCTCATGCGGGCGATCGCAGCCGCCAAGGGCGCCAGCGAGTTCGCCAAGCTGGACGACGTCGTCGTCTTCCGAAAAGTGGACGGGCAGCAAATGGCCGCGCTGTACAACCTCGGAGCGATACGCCGCGGCCTTTACGGCGATCCCGTTCTTTATCCCTTGGACATCGTGGTGGTCGGCAATTCGCCGGCGCGCCGCCTGTTCCGCGACATCATATCCACCGCACCGCTGCTGACTGCCCCAATCATCGCGTTCACGCGATAGTCGCCAGCGGCATCCTTCATTCTCTCGTCGGCGAGGCTCATGAACCAGATACATTTTCTTCAGCCGCGACCGGCGCCGATCGAGGTCGAGCAGGGTTCGCCCGTGGTGCTGCAGTATTGGGCCGTCATGCGCCGGCATCTCTGGCTGATCGCGGCGATCGTTGGTGCGAGCCTGGCCGTCGGGCTCGTGCTGACGCTGCTCGTCACGCCGCGCTACACCGCGACGGCACGCATCGAGATCGAGCGTGAACAGGCCAACATCACCAATGTCGAAGGATTGCAGCCCGAGCAGAACCGGCAGAACCTGGAGTTCTACCAAACCCAATATTCGCTACTGAACGCACGCTCTCTTGCCGAGCGCGTCGTAACCGCGCTGCGGCTGACGCGAGACAAGTCCTTTATCGAGGCGCATGGTCTTCAGGCCGGCCTGTTTTCGTCCGATCACTCCGGCCAACCATCGCCCGCGGAGACCCGGCGGCTAGAACGTGAGGCCGTCAATGCCCTCCTTCAAAATGTCGCGGTAGCTCCGGTCCGCGGTTCGGCGCTGGTGGATGTGTCGTACAGCAGCACCTCGCCAGCCCTGGCGGCGCGCATCTCCAATGCTTGGGTCCAGCAGTTCGTCAGCCAAAGCATGGACCGCCGTTTCGCCTCCACTGCCGATGCCAGGCGGTTTCTGGAAACCAGGCTGGCGGCGCTGAGGGCCCGGTTGGAGCAGTCGGAACGCGATTTGGTCGGCTACGCCGAGCAGCGCAGCATCGTGCGACTGGCCGAAACCAAGTCCGTCGACGGCAAGACGGATACCTCGCGAACGCTGTTGGGCACGGAAATAGAAGCTCTCAACACCGAGTTGGTGAACGCCACGGCGCGCCGGGTCGAGGCGGAGAGCCAAATGGATGCGGTACGGGGTGGCCGCTCCAACAGCGATACGATCGCTAACCCCGCGATCAACCAGTTGCGCCAGAGCCGGGCGGAAAAGAGTGCGCAGTACGCCGAATTGATGGAACGCTTCGATCCGAACTATCCTCAGGCCCGGGCGTTACGGGGGCAGATCGCTGCGCTGGACCAGGCGCTCGGTAGGGAAGAGCAACGCGTACGCGGTGCTGCGACGACCGCCTACCAGGCGGCGCGGCAACGCGAAGGCATGCTGCGGGCGAAGCTCGACAAGCTGCTGGGCGACCTCAACGGCCAGAACCGGGCAACCATTCAGTACAACATCTTTCAGCGCGAGGTCGATACGAACCGCCAACTCTACGACGGGCTGTTGCAGCGCTACAAGGAGATCGGCATCGCCGGCGTCGGCACCAACAACATCGCCATCGTCGATCCTGCCATCGCGCCGACCGTGCGATCGTCGCCCAAGCTGATGCTCAACCTGCTGCTGGCGCTCCTTGTCGGCGCAGCCCTCGCGGCCGCTGCGGTGTTCGTCTTGGAAAATCTCGACGAGCGTCTGCGGACGCAGGAAGAGGTATCCCGCGTGCTCGGTGTTCCTCTGTTGGGCACGGTTCCCGCCGTCGAGGGCGGGGATATGATGGAGCTCGTCAAAGACCCCAAGAGCTCGATCAGCGAAGCCTACATGACGCTGCAGACCAATCTGGGGTTCACGACCGACCACGGTTTCCCTCGATCCATTGCGATCACCAGTTCGATTCCAGCCGAAGGCAAGTCGACGAGCAGCTTCGCCCTGGCTCGATCGCTTTCGCGGACAGGAAAGAAGGTGCTGCTCGTAGACATGGACCTGCGTCGTCCGCGCCTGGCCAAGCTTCTTGGAATCGACAGCTCCAGGGGCGTCAGCAACTATCTTGCGGGCGAGCACGACTGGGGGGCCTTGGTTCATCCGGCTGCGGTCGACCGGCTCAGCGTCATGACCTCGGGCCCCATCCCCCCTAGCGCTGCCGAACTGCTCAGCGGACCGAGGCTGGGCCAGCTCGTGCAGCAGCTGTTGGGGCAATTCGACCACGTCATCCTCGACAGTCCTCCGCTCCTGGGCATTGCCGACGCCACCCTGATCGCCGGTGCGGTCGAAGGGATGGTGCTCGTCGTCGAGGCTGAGCGCGTCCCGACCAGGGTGGTGCGCGCTGCGATCCACCGCCTGCAGTCGGCCAATGCGCGCATTTTCGGAGCGGTGCTCACGCGCTACCGGCCTGCCCGTAACGGCTCCGGCTACGATTACGAATATTACCAGTACGTCGATGACAACGACGGGCTGGGCGCGACGGCGGCATGAAGCGGTCCGTTCTTCGGTCCTGCGGTGATGCGGTTCGCCGCTGGCGATGGCTTGGCGTGGCTATGGCCGGGGCAGCGGCGAGCCTTTCCTTCGCCCAGGCGGCGGCGGCCGTCGGCTTGCCGATCCCATGGTTCGCGCAGCTGGGGCCGAGTTTCTTCGCCTGGCAACCGGCACATCAGGTACTGGAGGAGAAGCTGATGCTTCCCGCGTCGCCGCCGCCGGACCCCGCGCGCCTGCGGGATGTGGAGCGGCGGATTCTGGCATCGCAACCCTTATCCAGCGCCGCGCTGCGCCTGACCGCCTGGTCCGACGTCCGCCGGGGGCGCGAGGCAGAGGCACTCGGGCGCATTCGGATGATCGACCGGATTACGCGCCGTGATGCCGTCGCCCAGCTTTGGCTGCTTGAAGAGGCGGTCCGCCGCGACGACGTCGCCGGGGTGCTGCGCCGCTACGACGTGCTGCTGCGCACGCAAACCGATCTGCGTGGTCTCTTGCTCGAGAAACTGTCGGTGCGACTGGAGAACGATCAGGTCCGGCTGGGGCTTGCGCACTATGCCGACGCGCGCAGCCCCTGGTTTCCCGACCTTTTGGACGCCGCCGCCCGCAAGGGACACGCAGACGGCGCGGCCGCCCTCTTGCTCGCCCTTCCGGTCCTGCCGGATGCCACGGCCTATCGTTCGGCCTATGCCGCCGTAGTGGCCGCGCTCGTCAAGGAACGCGCCTTCGATGCCCTGGGGAAACTGTACCGGCGGCTTCCGGGCGCCGGGTCTCCGGCCGACCCGGGATTGACTGCCGCCGGCCTGTCTCAAGGCTACGCGCCGTTCCGATGGGCGATGGCCGCCACCCCCGAGCGCGAGGCCAGGCTGATCGCAGACCCGTCGAACCATCCCGTCTTGGCCGTGCGCTCCGCGCCTTTCACCCGCGGAGAGGTGGCCTCTAGGGTCGTGCTGCTGCCGCCCCATCCCGTCGCCCTGTCATGGATCTCGGATGCTGGCGGCCGTGCCACTGGCGGCCGTGCCCAATGGGTAATCCGCTGCGAAGACGACGGGCGACTGGCCATATCGGGCGACCTTCTCGGGGGCGGAACCAGAGGCGGGATCCAGCCGATACCCTATCCCTGCAGCGCCGCGCTGATCGCGCTCGTCGTCGATGGCGGCCTGGATGAGCGGGGCACGGCGGGGGAGGCGACGACGTCTTTCCAGCTGAGCCACCTTCGTCTGCTGCCGGCCGCCCCGCGTGGCGGTGCAGCGGCGCCGGCTGCGACGACCTCCGGTCTGGCGAGATAGCGAATGCCGAAGGAACTGAAAGTGCTCTCGGTGTTCGGCACGAGGCCGGAGGCGATCAAGATGGCGCCGGTGGTTCAGAGTCTCGCGGCAACGACCGCGGTGACCGCCCAAGTCTGCGTCACGGCGCAGCATCGGGAGATGCTCGATCAGGTGCTCGACCTGTTCGGCATCGTGCCGGATTTCGACCTCGACGTGATGCGACCGGGCCAGACGTTGAACGGCATTACCGCAAATGTCATCCAGGGCCTGCAGCCGATCCTGGCCGATTGCCGTCCCGACCTCGTGCTCGTGCATGGCGATACCACCACCACGTTGGCAGCGTCGCTCGCGGCCTATTACGAGCGGATCCCGGTAGGTCATGTCGAAGCGGGTCTGCGGACAGGAAATATCCTGTCGCCTTGGCCCGAAGAGATAAACCGAAAGGTCGCCGGGACGATCGCCGCGCTCCATTTCGCCCCGACCGAGCGGTCACGTGCCAACCTCTTGGCTGAAAACGTAAATCCCGCCGCCATCCATGTGACGGGCAACACGGTGATCGATGCGCTCCACCAGATCACCGCGCGCATCGACGGCGATACCGCGTTCCAAGCGGATCAGGCGCGGATCCTGGGCCTCGATCCGGCGCGTCGGTTGATCCTGGTGACCGGGCACCGGCGGGAGAACTTCGGGCCGGGATTCGACGGGATATGCTCCGCGCTCGCCCGGCTTGCCGCGAGGTCCGACACGCAGATCGTCTATCCCGTGCATCTCAATCCCAATGTCAAAGGCCCGGTGGAGCAACGTCTTGGCAGCCTGCCCAATGTCCGTCTCGTCCCGCCGCAGGACTACCTGCCCTTCGTCTACCTGATGCGCCGAGCGGACCTGATTCTGACGGATTCCGGCGGCGTCCAAGAGGAGGCTCCCTCGTTGGGCAAGCCGGTCCTAGTTATGCGCGACACCACCGAGCGCCCCGAGGCGGTCGAGGCGGGTACGGTCAGGATGGTCGGTACGGCCGAGGACCGGATCGTCGCCAGTGCTACCGAACTGCTCGACGACCCGGCGGCGTACCAGGCCATGAGCTTCGCGCACAACCCGTACGGAGACGGGCAGGCCGCGCGCCGGATCGTCGCCGCCATCCAGGACTGGGCCGCCAAGCGGCATCTCGCGACCAAGAAGGCATCATGAAACGCAAGTTCGACCGCATTTCCGTCATTGGACTCGGCTATATCGGGCTGCCCACGGCCGCCATGTTCGCTTCGCGCAAGATCCATGTCGTGGGGGTGGACATCAATGAACCCGCCGTCGCGATGATCAATCAGGGACGCGTGCACATCGTCGAGCCCGATCTCGATATCGCGGTGCACTCGGCCGTCCAGCGCGGCTATCTTCGCGCGACGACGGTCGTGGAACCGGCGGAGGCATTCCTGATCGCAGTGCCCACACCATTTCAGGGGCAAGGCCGCGATCCGGATCTCAGCTGCGTCCAGGCCGCATGCGAGGCGATCGCGCCGGTACTGGCGCACGGCAACCTTGTGGTACTGGAATCGACGTCTCCAGTCGGGACCACCGAGCAGATGGCGGCATGGTTGGCCGCGGCACGTCCTGACCTGACCTTTCCGCAGACTCACGGCGAACAATCGGACGTGCGGATAGCCCACTGTCCGGAGCGGGTGCTGCCCGGGAAGGTCATGCAGGAGCTCATCCACAATGATCGTGTCATCGGCGGGCTCAGCCCGCGCTGCTCGGAAATGGCAGTCTCGCTCTACCGCCAGTTCGTGGAGGGCAACTGCTTTGTCACCCATGCCCGAACGGCGGAAATGGCCAAGCTGACGGAAAACAGCTTCCGCGACGTCAATATTGCCTTCGCCAACGAGCTTTCGATCATCTGCGACGATCTTGGCATCGACGTTTGGGAACTGATCGGATTGGCTAACCGGCACCCGCGCGTGAACATCCTCCAGCCCGGACCCGGCGTCGGGGGGCACTGCATCGCCGTCGATCCCTGGTTCATCGTTTCGCGCTCTCCGGCGGACGCGCGCATCATCCGCACCGCGCGGGAAGTGAATGATAGCAAGCCGCACTGGATCGTCGGCAAGGTAGGTCGTGCCGTGGTGGATTATCTTACGGCCTGCCCCGGCGCATCGGCGGCTGACGTGACGATCGCCTGCTATGGTCTGACCTTCAAGCCCGACATCGACGATCTGCGGGAAAGCCCGGCACTGGCGATCGTCGCAGAGCTGGCGCGGAGTCATCCCGGGCCAATCCTGGCGGTCGACCCCAATATCGATATCCTGCCACCTTCCTTGGCGCGGGCGCGCCTTGCGACCGAGGCGGAGGCCCGGCTCGCGGCGCAAGTGCACGTGATGCTGGTCGACCACCGCGAGTTCCACGAGGTTGCGCCCCCCCCTGGAGAACTGGTCGACGCACGCGGCGTTTGGGCCTGATTCCCATGGCCACTGTCCCTTTCGCCTATCCCGGGCAGGTCACCGCGTGCGGCGCGCGGCCGACCGTCGGCTTCGAGCGTTTGGCAATGTTCCTGTTGCCGATCATGGAAGCGGCATCGACCAGTCTGGATTCGGTTCCGCTGTTCGATGGGATCAAGGTCGCCCTGTTTGCCGCGCTGTTTGGCCTGGCAGCGCTGACGGCTCGCCCGCCGGTTGGGCTGCAGCGGGGCGCGTTGCGCTGGTCGTTGCTGATCCTCGGCTTCTACACGGTGATCTCACGCCTGGCCTACCTGGGAGCAAGTGGAGCCGGGCCGGCTGCGGTGGTCACGGCATTGCTGGGACTTCCAGCACTGTTGTGGTTGCTCAACGCCAGCCTTTCCACAGCTGCATTTCGGTCGATCATGACTGCTTTCGTGGCCGGCGCGGCAGTGGCGGGGCTGATCTCGTCTGGCCTGGCGATCAATGTGCTGATCGACAGCGGCGCGCGAGGTTGGGCCCGCGTGGCGATGGAAGTGAGTTCCAACCGCAACTCGGTGGCGCCGATCTATGTCATCGCGCTTTCCGCAATAATGTTCCTGCCTTTGAACCTCCCACGCGTGTGGACCGCGATTTGCGCAGCGATCATCCTGGTCGCGCTGTTGCTGCTGTTCAGCCGGTCGGGCTATATCGCGCTGGCCGTGCTCCTGATCCTGGCCATGTGCGCCGGATGGCGGGTGCGCCGCGCCATAGTGCCGCTGCTGGTAGTCCTCGGGGTGGCGCTGGTCGCGCCCGGTAGCCCTATCCTGGACCGTATCGACTATACGTTCGAAGCCCGCGGGGCCAACATGTTCGACGATTCGGCGGAGGCCCGCATCGACATATGGCAGGCCGCAATCGCAGACTTCGAAAACAACCCTATTTTCGGCAGCGGATCGGGCAAATCGCCACTTCCAACATACGATGTTCGCCATGAAGAAATTATATATAGCCATAACTATTTTCTAACCCAATTATCCCAATTGGGAATGATTGGATTTATTATAACTATTTCTTCACTTGTATTGTTCTTGCAGCGCGCCGCCCAGTGGCGGGGGAAAGAGAGATATTTCATATTGTCGTTTGTCATGGCGATCGTGTCGTCGTCGCTGACCGGAGAGCCTTTGTACGGCCTCTTATCCTATGCCTACTATGTCGTCGCGATCCATGCAGGCCGCCAGCCCGAACTAGAGGAGCGGCGATGAGGATCCTGTTCCTCTACGGCCATAACTGGGGCGGTTCCTTCGTCGTGACCCAGGCGGAGATGCTGACGCGCGGCGGGCACGAGGTTGCCATCATCTGCCCGAGCGAGGGACCATTCGCGGCCGCCTGTCGGAACCGCGGCCTGCGGGTGCATGTCAGCCCGTTTCAAGGCGCGAAGCTCAGGGATATTCCCCGGATTCTCCGCAGCATGGCGGACATCGTTCGGTATGTGCGCGGTTTTCGGCCGGACGTCCTGCACTGTCATCTCATCAAGGCCATCATCGTCGGCCGGATCTGCGGGTGGCTCGGCCGCGCGCCGCGCCGATACTCCCAACTCGGCGGTCCCCTGTCGCTGGAGATGGCCCGGTTCCGCTGGCTGGACCTTGCGACGGCATTTCTCGACACGCGGGTCATCTGTCCCAGTCTGGGTGTCAGGCAACTCTATCGCAGACACCGAATCACACGCGGCAAGACGGCGCTCCTCTACTACGGTTTCGATCAGCAGCGGTTCGCTTCCGCGGGAGCGGCGGATGATCGGCGGACGGAACGGTGCGCCCTGGGCCTGGCTGAAGATGATCCGGTTATCGTGCTTGTCGCCCATATGTATCCCGCCGGCTATCGCCGGTTCCGCCACGTCAGTCTCAAGGGGCACGAGACGTTGATTGCGGCTGCGGCCGAAGTCCTGGTCCGGCATCCCCGTACGAAGTTCCTGGTCGTGGGCGAAGATCCCGGCGGCGATCGGAGGAATTTCGATCGGCTGCGGTCACGGGCGGAGGCTTCGGGCGTCGGGCCGAGCTTCGTTTTCACCGGCTTTCGCGACGACGTGGAAAAACTGATCGCGTTGGCCGACGTGGCCGTCGTACCGTCGCTCTCGGAGAATTGCGGCGGCGCGGTCGAACCCTTCGCTGCGGAAATTCCCGTCGTGGCAAGCGATACCGGTGGCCTCAGCGAACTGGTGCTGCCGGGGCTTACGGGCTTTCGATTCCGGGCGGGCGATCCGATCGATCTGGCGCGAGCGCTTGGGGAAGCATTGACCGCCTCGGCGGCCGAGCGCCAACGGCTCGGTCGAAACGGGCAGCGATTGGTTGCCGGGCTTTTCGATCCCGTCGCGTGCCGTGAGGCGCAGCTTTCGATCTACGCCGGAGGTCAGGGGCAAGAGTACGCCTATCGCCGGCTCACCCAGTCCTTGCTGAACGATGGGGAGGCGGGGCCATGACGCGCCTCGTCATGCTGTTGCTGCGGCACAGGCTAGCTGGAATCGTCTGTTCCCGCCTTGTCGCCTCCGCGACGGGGATGCTCGTCGGCATCGCACTGGCCCGCGCCCTCGGTCCAGCCGGCCTCGGCGACTACGCAAACCTGGTCGCGGTCGCAGGGGTTGTGGGAGCCTTGTGCTGCATGGGCATGGAAGTCCCTTATAATCTGGCAGCGACAGCTGATCGGCACGGCGGTGGGAATCTGCTGCGGCTGGCGGCGATGCAAGCGGCGTGCGCCCTTCCGGTCGCCGGCTTGATCTGGCTGGCCCGCGACCGAGCGGGCGGTGCGCCGGACGCCTCGCCATTGCTGTTCGCACTCGTGACGGCGACCTTCGTGCTCAACCAACTCGCCCAACCGGTGTTGAGCGGTCTTCAGCAACAGGTCTGGGCCAATCTGGCAATGGCCGGGCTCTTGGCCGTGCAAGCGGGGACGATCATGCTGCTGGCGGCCCAGGCATTGGCCAGCCTCACCACCACGGCGGCGCTCTATTCGCTAGTGCTGGCGACGCTGGGCCTTGGAGCATTGGCGTGCCGATGGAATGAACGCCGCGCGGGTTTTTCCTATCGCGAAACTTTTCGAGACCTTTTTGCGCAAGGCCGGCACTATTTGCTCGCCACGCTGGGCGGCGTTCTGCGCCTGCGTATCGGCATTGTCCTGATGGGCTTGTACCTGCCCGCGCACGATATCGGCAACTATCAGGTCATGCAGGCGCTCACGGAGGTGCTCTATCTCGTCCCCGTGACCGTTTCGACATATGTATTGTCGGCCAGGGGAAGTGCTTCGATGCTCGCGCGGGAGGCGGCTCGAGCCGCTCTCGCCAGCTGCGCGATCACCGTCTTCTGCGTGGCAGGCCTGGCAATCGCGCTGCCGATCGTGATCCCGTTCCTTTACGGACCGGGCTTTGCGGCGGTCGTGGCGCATGGTCCGCTAATGCTGACCGGCGCGATCGCCTTTGCCTTGGCCAAAGGCGTGGCGGCCTACTTTAGTCGAATGGGTTGGTCCCGGCTGGTGATGCGGGTGGAGATCGCCACCACTGCGGTTGCCTTCGCTGCCTTTGCCGCCCTGGTCCCGGCGGGCGGCCTCGCTGGGGCCGTTCGGGCTTTCGTCGCGGCGTCTTGGTTCGGGGCGTTCGCCTACTTGTGGATTCTCGTCGGGATGATCGTACGCGGCACGGCCATCGGGCCTGCGTCTCAAGAGCCCGGATTGACATGATTTTCCTAGGCAATCCCGCTTCGCCGCATCTCGATACGTGGCGCGCGCTGTACGCCCGGCGAGGCCGCGCCATCGCCGCGCTGTACACGATCCACGCGCCGCGCGACCAGTTTCCGATCGAGCATCGCGTAGTGGCGGTTGGTAAGGCACTGTCCTACGTAGCGCTTGGCCTGTGGTTGAGACGACGAGCACGGCGCGGTGGCGCTGTTCACGCCCATGGCGCCTCGGGTTACGGCCTTGCCGCGCTGCTCAGCGGGCGGCCCTATGTCGTGACCATCTATGGCAGCGAATTGCTGGCGACCCGTGGGCGCCTCTATGCTGCAATGATGCGCTGCGTGCTGCGACATGCGGCGATCGTCACGGTTACTTCTCACGCGGCTCGCAAACGCCTGCGGGAGATCGATCCGGCGCTCTGCGGCAAGGTGCTCTGCTTCCATACCGGTGTCGATCCCACGCGGCTCGCCGGCGTCGCGGCAGAGCATGCCCAGGGCAAGTCCTCCGGTCCGGTCCGGGCGATGTGCATACGCAGCTGCGGCCCGCAGTACCGTACTCGGGAGATCATCTTGGCGGTAAGGTCCGTGGCCGGCGAAGCACCCCCTTTTTCCCTCGCCGTTCCGCTAGGCAACGGCGATCCGGCCTATTTCGCTCGCCTGCGGGCCGAATTCGACGAACCCTGGCTCGAATTCATCGATGAGGCGCTGCCTCACGAAGCGTTTCTTGCCAGCATTCGCGATGCCGAAATCTGCATCAATTTCCCACGCTCCGACCAGACCAGCGCGACGCTGATCGAGGCGGTGTGGTTCGACCGCCCCGTTCTGACGGCAAATCTCGAGGCTTACGCGGAGTTCTTTGCCCATACCGCCGGCTACAAGGGGTGGTGGATCGTGGACGACGAGGCAGCACTTGGACGTGCCTTCGTAGCGATGGTCCGAGCCGCCATGGAGGCCAGGACGGGGCCGCCGCCCTCCAGCCGTGGAGCGGCGCTCATCGCGACCCATTATGGGCCGGATGCCGCTGCCGAGCACCTCGACCCCATCCTCGAGGTGTCGGCATGACCCAGGCTCTGCGCCTTTGCGCCTGGCTGCTCGGCCGCCCGCTATTGTGCCGGACGGGCGTTGCCAAGCTCCTGTCGCTGTTGGTCCGCATCGTTTTTGCGTGCCAGATTTCACCCGGGGTGCGGGTGGGGCGGCGGTTCGTGCTCGCTTATGGGGGGATGGGCACGGTGGTGCACGGCGATTGCGTCATCGGCGACGACGTGACCATTGGCACCAATGTCACCTTAGGCGGCAATTTCGGCAAGGGCGGTGTTCCGCGCATCGGCAACAATGTATTCGTCGCCACCGGGGCGAAGATACTCGGGCCCGTCACCATCGGCGACGATGCCGTCATCGCGGCCAATGCCGTGGTGCTCGGTGATGTGGAGCCGGGATCGATTTATGCCGGGATTCCGGCGGCCAAGATCCGGGGCCGGGAGCCGCGCTCATGACTCGACTTGGGACGATTGCCCGGTTGCGCACCTATGCTGCGCTGGGGCCCGCCAACCTCGTCAAGGTAGCAGGGTATCGGTTGGGCTTGCGATACCGCATTCATCCCGTGCAGCGGCTGCACGGCACCGTACCCGTGGGCCCCTTCTTTGCGACGGGTGCGGCCCCGTCGCCGAACGCTATCGCCCGGCGGGGCTGGCGCGAGACAGGATTGTGGTTCGGCCGCCATTCCTTCGCCGTCGGCGAGCACCTCGACTGGCATGCCAACCCCTTCAACGGCAACGGCATCCCCGCGACCCGGCCGTGGTTCGCCATCCCGGATTTCGATGCCGCGGTCGGAGACATCAAGACCATCTGGGAAGCCTCGCGGTTCGACTGGTTGCTAGCCATGGCGCAGCGGGCGGCATTGGGCGATGCCGCGGAGCTTGCGCGGCTCAACGCGTGGCTGGACAGCTGGACCCAGGCCAATCCCCCCTATCTCGGCGCGAACTGGAAGTGCGGGCAGGAAGCATCGATCCGGGTCATGCATCTGGCGCTTGCGGCGATGCTGTCAGGGCAGGATGCGCACCCCTTGCCGGGCCTCGCCGACCTGATCCGGCTTCACCTTCGCCGCATAGTCCCCACGCTCGGCTATGCCGTGGCGCAGCAAAACAATCATGGCACCTCCGAAGCCGCCGCCCTGTTCATCGGTGGAAGTTGGCTTGGCGCGCGCGGCGATGGGGAAGCCGCGGGCTGGGCGCAAGTGGGGTTCCGCCTGCTGGAGGAGCGGGCTCGGACACTGATTGCGGACGACGGCAGCTTCAGCCAGCATTCGCTCGTCTATCACCGTGTCATGCTCGACACCTATGCCCTGGTGGAGACCTGGCGCCGACGGTGGCGGCTGCCGCCGTTTTCCGCGCGATTGCGCGGCCGGCTTGCGGCGGCGACGCTCTGGCTGCAGCAATTCGTCGATCGGACGAGCGGAGACGGCCCCAATTTCGGCGCGAACGACGGGGCGCAGTTGATGGTGCTGGCGGACACGGACAACCGGGACTTTCGTCCATCGCTGCAGTGGGCGGCCGCGCTGTTCTGCGATGCCCGTGCTTTGGCCGAGCCAGGGTCATGGGACCAGACCTTCGCCTGGCTCGGCCTTCCGCAGTCGGCCGTGGTGCTTCCCGCGCCGGTAAGTCGGACCTTCGATCAAGGGGGGATGCACGTGCTGCGCGGTGGGAACACGACGGTATACTTGCGCTATCCACGCTTTCGCTTCCGGCCCGGCCACGCCGACGCTCTGCATGTCGATCTATGGCACGACGGACGGAACGTCCTGCGCGATGGCGGAACCTATTCCTATGGTGCGGGATCGGAGGATCACGCCTATTTCAGCGGCACGGCCGCCCATAATACCGTCGAGATCGACGGTCGCGACCAAATGCCGCGCCTCGGCCGGTTTCTGTTCGGCGCCTGGTTGAAGCCATACGACGTCGAGCCGGTGCACGAGATGGATGGCGGCGTCGCGGCCCGGGCCGCCTATCGCGACTGGAAGGGGGCCACCCACGACCGCAGAATCCATCTGCGCGGCCATGAGTTGATCTGCATCGATCGACTGGGAGGAAGCGCGAAAATCGCGACGCTGCGCTGGCGCCTCGATCCGGGGGCGTGGCGGCGCGAGGGGCCGCAAATAACCGACGGTCGGGTTGCCCTGACCATCACCAGCGACGATCCCGCCATGCGCCTCGTTCTGGGGAGCGGGCTGGAATCCCGCTATTATCTGGACAAACAGCCGGTGGCGGTCGTCGAAGTGATGACCCGGGTTCCCACGACGATCGTGACCCGGATCGAGCTCTGACCCATGCGAGTTCTCTATTTTCACCAGCATTTCTCGACCCCCCGCGGTGCTGCGGGGATCCGCTCGTACGAGATGGCCCGCTACCTCGTCCAACAAGGGCACACGGTGACTATGGTCTGTGGCAGTTTCGGTCTTGGCCAGACGGGGCTGGACCGTCCCTTCCGGCGCGGTTGCCGCCGCGGCATGGTTGACGGGATCACGGTCGTGGAGTTCGACCTGTCCTATTCCAATCGCGACGGCTTCCTGAAACGTAGCCTGACTTTCCTGCGCTATGCTTTCGGCGGCCTGCGGGTGGCGTTGTTCGAATCCTATGACCTGGTCTTTGCGACCAGCACCCCCTTGACCGCGAGCGTGCCCGGAATCGCCGGCCGATGGCTGCGAGGAAAGCCCTTCGTATTCGAGGTTCGCGATTTGTGGCCAGAGCTTCCGCGGCAGATGGGGGTCATCCGC
>JBQCGM010000117.1:0-6446 GCA_051955585.1 Novosphingobium sp. | reverse complement strand
CGGCGCGGCGCTGGAACTGGCACCGCACGGCATCACCGTCAACACCGTGCTCCCCGGCGGCGCGGCGACCCCGGGCGCGATCCACGCCACCGGCCCGCGCCCCGAGGGGCCCGGCCGCCGCCCCGGCCCCTTCGGCCTGTGCGACGGGCGCGACCTGGGCGCGGCGGTGCTGTTCTTCGCATCGCCCGCCGCGGGCAAGGTCACCAACCAGAGCCTAGCCGTCGATGCGGGCTTCTCGATCACCTGAGAGGATGAAGATGACTATCGAAGCGCGCCTTGCGGCCCTCGAAGCCCGGCTGCAGAAGGCCGAGGATCAGCTCGAGATCCTGAACCTGCTCAACACCTACGGCCCGCTGGTCGACAGCGCCACGGCGGAACCCGCCGGCGCGCTGTGGGAGCGGGGCGGCGGCTACAGCTTCACCCTCCCCGATGGCGGGACCAAGCGCCTTTCCGCGCCAGACGAGATCGCCGGCATGTATGGCTGGCAGGGGCACCTCGACCTCGTCAACACCGGCTGCGCCCACCTGACCGGCACCCCGCGGATCGAGGTCCACGGCGACGAGGCCGAGGCGGTCGGCTATTCGGTGGTGATCCTCAAGGAAGGAGAGCGCTGGTACCTCTGGCGCGCCGCGGTCAACCACTGGACCCTGCGCCGCACTGCGGGCGGCTGGCGCATCGCCGAACGCGTCAACCGCGCGCTCGACGGCAGCCCCGAAAGCCACGAGATCATGCGCAAGGTGATCGCGATATGACCCTGGACGACCTCCTCGCCCGCGAGGCGATCCGCGACACCATCGCCAAGTACAACGTCAGCGGCGACCGCCTGAAGGTGGACGACTACGCCGCCTGCTTCACCGAGGACGGCGTGATCGAGGCCAACGACCGGACCACCGCGCCCGCCTTCCGCTACGAAGGGCGCGAGACGATCCGCGCCTGGCAGGCCCGCTGGCTGGAGCGCACCGGCACGGCGGAGAAGGTCCACGGCGCCAGCTTCGTGCGCCACCATCTCTCGACCTCGAAGATCGACCTGACCGGCCCCGGCACTGCGCGGGTCCGCACCTACTGGGTCGCCTGGACCGATATCGGCCCCGACCACGCCGGCTACTACCTCGACGAGTTCCGCAAGGTCGGCGACGAATGGCTGATCGCCCACCGCAAGGTCCGCGAGGACTGGCGCGCGCCGAACTCCATGTTCGGCAACGCGGTCACGGCGACGAACGGCTAGTCCCTCGGCTCGCGCTTGAACGGCGACAAGGCCCAGAGCGTGAGGATCGTCACGACGGACAGCATGACCGCCACGTCGTAGGCCCCCAGGCCTGCCGCGACGCCGATCGCCCCGGTGATCCACAGGCTGGCAGCGGTCGCCGTGCCCTTCACCGAGTCCTGCAGCCGCAGGATCGCCCCGCCCCCGATGAAGCCCATGCCGGTGATCAGCCCCTCGATGATCCGCGCCATGGCCTCGGGCTCGCCGATGGCGATGCGTTCCGCCGCCTGGATGAACCCGCAGGTCGCCACGGCGACCAGCGGGAAGGTACGCAGCCCGGCCGAGCGCTCTTCCTTCTCGCGGTTCCACCCGATCGGCAGGGCCAGCACATAGGCGATCGCCAGGGCGACGAGGTGGGGGAGAATGTCGAAGTGGGAAAATTGCTCAGCCAGCCGGTCCATGCTCGCAGAACCCGCGTTCAAGGGCGTGGGTTCCACAAAGACATGGGCGCGGCAGCGGCAGCGGACCGTCAGCCCAGACTGAGGGCCTACCTGCCGCGAAGCTCGAATGCGAAGGAAACCTGGAGCGGGCGAAGGGATTCGAACCCTCGACCCCAACCTTGGCAAGGTTGTGCTCTACCCCTGAGCTACGCCCGCTCGAACGTCCAAGGCCTGCGCTGGAGAGCGTCTGGCCCGGGGTGGAGGCGCGCGATTAGCAGCGGGTTTTGGCCCCGGCAAGGGGGAAAATGCCTTTTGCATCATGAATCATTCGCCCTTCACAAATCGCCGGAAAGGCCCAAATTGGCTGCGAACCTCAGATAGCGAAACGGAGCCTCCCCTTGGCAAGCCTCGGCCTCAATCTCGACGAGCAGAAGGCCGTCGAACGCTTCCGCAAGAACGTTGCGGAACCTTCGATGACCAGCCTCGTCATCCTCGATTTCTGGGCCGAATGGTGCGGGCCGTGCAAGGCGCTGACCCCGGTCCTCGAAAAGGTCGCGGCAGACTATGCCGACAAGGGCGTGGTCCTGGCCAAGGTCAACGTCGACGAGGAACAGTTCATCGCCGCCCAGTTCCAGGTGCGCTCGATCCCGACCGTCTATGCCGTGTTCCAGGGCCAGCCGGTCGCCGACCTGACCAATGCCCGCACCGAATCGCAGCTGAAGGCGACACTCGACCAGTTGCTCGAGAAGCTGCCGATCCAGGCCGGCGGCGCGCCGGCCGCGGACCTGGCCCCACTCCTGGCGATGGGCGAGGAAGTGCTCGAAGGCGGCGACGGCGAGCGGGCTGCGGGTATCTTCGCCCAGATCGTCGACATGGCGCCCGACAACCCCGCCGCGATCGCCGGGCTGGTCCGCGCTCTGGTGCTCGCCGGGCGGACCGACGAAGCCGAGGACATGCTCGGTGCGCTCGATCCCAAGCTGGCGGCCGATCCGGCGATCGAACGGGCCAAGGCGGCGGTCGCCCTGGCCAAGGATGTGCCCGAGGAGGGCGAGCTCGCCGCCCTGCGCGCGGCCGCGGCCGAGCGACCGGCCGATCACGAGGCGCAGCTCGCCTTCGCCAATGCCGTCTTCGCCGCGGGCGACCGCGAGGCGGCGGCGGACACCCTGCTGCGGATGATCGCCGCCGACCGCGACTGGAACGAAGGCGCGGCCAAGGCCAAGCTGCTGCAGATCTTCGAAGCGATCGGCCTAGAAGACCCCTGGGTCGCGGCGACGCGGCGCAGGCTCTCGACGATCCTGTTCGGCTGACGCCGCGCGGCATGGCCACCCGCATCTCGATCTTCCCGCTCGTGGATGCGGTGCTGTTTCCCGGATTGCAGCTGCCGCTGCACATCTTCGAGCCGCGCTACCGCGCGATGATCAGCGACGCCCTGGCGCGCGACCGGCGGATCGGGATGATCCAGCCCCAGCGGCCGCTGGAGGGTGCGCCGCTCTACCAGATCGGCTGCCTCGGGCGGATCGGCGAGGTCGAGGCCCTCGACGACGGGCGGTTCAACATCGTGCTCGAAGGCGAATCGCGCTTCCGCATGCTGCGCGAGCTCGAGGTGACCACGCCGTTCCGCCAGGTCGAGGCGGAATTGCTGCCGGAAGATCCCGACGAAGTGCTCTCGCCGGTGGAGCGCGCCCTGTTCGAACGCGAGGCGCGGTTCTTCGCCGAGGTGCAGGGCTATGGGGTGGACTGGGATTCGGTCTCGCGGCTCGACGATCTGTCGCTGATCAACGGCGTCTCTCAGATCGCGCCCTTCGATGCGGCGGCCAAGCAGGCCCTGCTCGAGGCCGACGGCATCGGCGGGCGCTGCGAGCTATTGGTCCAGCTGATGCAATTCTTCGGCCGCCACCACGGCGAAGACGACGCTACCTTGCAGTAAATACCGTCGTCGTTCCCGCGAAGGCGGATTGGGGGAACTCTAGCGCGCCGCGCTGAGGCGGGCCGCATAGGGCTCGCTGCGGTAGCCGTCGTAGATCGCGCGGGTGATCGAGGCGATCCGCGCCTCTCGGCCGGGCTTGCCGCCCTGCCCGGTCACATAGACCGCCACGGCCATGGCGCGGCCGTCGGGCGTCTCGACGATGCCGACGTCGCTCGAGGTGTTGAACAGAGTGCCGGTCTTGTGCGCGATCCGCGCATCGAGGGGCAGCTGTCCGCGCATGCGGTTCTTGCCGGTGACGCAGCGGCTCATCGCGCCGAGGAGGACCGAGCGGCTGGAGTCGCTGAGCCACTGGCCGCGATAGAGCCCGCCCAGCAGTTCGACCATCGCCAGCGGCGTGGCGCTGTCGCGCTGGTCGACCGAACGGGCGGGATCGACCGCACCGTCGTCGCGCACCAGGGTAGCGATCGTGCGGTCCATCCGCATGCCGGAGATACCGGCGCGGCCCAGCCAGCGATTGACCTCGGTCGGCCCGCCGATCGCCGCAAGCAGCGCGTCGGTGGCGTTGTTGTCGCTGCGGGTGATCATCAGCTCGATCAGCCGCTCGGCGGAGACCATCGCGCCGGGCCGGGCCGGAGCTTCGGCCGAGGAGAACTTGGGCGAAGGCACCGGGACCATCAGCGGAAACTGGTCGGTCAGGCGGAACCGCCCGCGATCGACGCCTTCAAGGAATGTCGCGGCAACGGCGATCTTGCTGGTGCTGGCCAACGGGAACGGCTGGTTGCCGAGCACCGAAACCATCCGGCCCGAGCTGAGGTCGATGGCGGCGACGCCGATCCGGCCCTGCGCGCCATTGGCGAGCGCGGCTATCTGGGCTTCGAGCGGACTCGAATAGGACTGCTGCTGGTAGGCCGAAACCGGCGTGACGGGCTGGAGGCCGATCGGTGCGGAGCGCGGGGCCTGTACCGGGCGTTGAAGGCCGACGGCGCGGTCGAAGGCCGATTCCAGGTCGTCGGCCTGGGCCGTAGCGACCGGAATCATGCCCCCGGCCAATGCCAGGACGCTGAGAACCAGCGATGAGAGACCCGTCTTTGTCACGTTGCTACCGTACACCGTCCACCCTTTGCAGAGCCTTAACCGCGAGGCCGATGGCCTCAAAAGGGCGCGGCGACGAACCGCGCCGATTTTGCGGCGATCCCAACGGTTAAGGCCGCATTATGCGGAACCTCCCTTAGATTGCCTATCGGGTGCCGCTGTCGGGTGGAAAGAAAAGGGCCGGAAAGATCGCTCCTTCCGGCCCCAATCTTCGACTGAGAGGTCGGACCCTTCGGCCCGCTCAGGACAGGCTTAGAAGTCCATCCCGCCCATGCCGCCCATGCCGCCCGGGGGCATGCCGCCGGCGGGCTTGTCGTCGGGCTTCTCGCTGATCGCGGCTTCGGTCGTGATCAGCAGGCCCGAGACCGAGGCGGCGTCCTGCAGCGCAGTGCGGACGACCTTGGTCGGGTCGATGACGCCGGCAGCCACGAGGTTCTCGTAAGTGTCGGTCGCGGCGTTGAAGCCCTGGTTCTCGTCGTTCTTGTCGAGCAGGCGGCCCGCGACGACGGCACCGTCATGGCCGGCGTTCTCGGCGATCTGCTTGATCGGAGCGGTGATCGCCTTGCGGATGATGTCGATACCGCGGGTCTGGTCCTCGTTCACGCCGGTCAGGCCTTCGAGGGCCTTGGTGGCGTAGAGGAGAGCGGTACCGCCGCCCGGGACGATGCCTTCCTCGACCGCGGCGCGGGTCGCGTGGAGGGCGTCGTCGACGCGGTCCTTGCGCTCCTTGACCTCGACTTCCGAGGCGCCGCCGACCTTGATGACGGCAACGCCGCCGGCGAGCTTGGCCAGGCGCTCCTGGAGCTTCTCGCGGTCGTAGTCGCTGGTCGTGGTCTCGATCTGGGCACGGATCTGCTCGACGCGGCCCTTGATGTCGTCGGCGTTACCGGCGCCGTCGACGATCGTGGTGTTGTCCTTGTCGATCGTGACCTTCTTGGCCTGGCCGAGCATGCCGAGAGTGACGTTCTCGAGCTTGATGCCGAGGTCTTCCGAGATCATCTCGCCGGCGGTCAGCGTGGCGATGTCGCCCAGCATGGCCTTGCGGCGGTCGCCGAAGCCCGGCGCCTTGACGGCTGCGACCTTCAGGCCGCCGCGCAGGCGGTTGACGACGAGCGTGGCCAGGGCCTCGCCCTCGATGTCCTCGGCGATGATCAGCAGCGGGCGGCCCGACTGGACGACGGCTTCCAGGATCGGGAGCATCGACTGCAGGTTGGACAGCTTCTTCTCGTGGATCAGGATATAGGGGTTATCCAGCTCGACGATCATCTTCTCGGCGTTGGTGACGAAGTAGGGCGAGAGGTAGCCGCGGTCGAACTGCATGCCCTCGACGACGTCCAGCTCGAACTCGAGGCCCTTGGCCTCCTCGACGGTGATGACGCCTTCCTTGCCGACCTTCTCCATGGCCTCGGCGATCTTCTCGCCGACTTCGGTGTCGCCATTGGCCGAGATGATGCCGACCTGGGCGATCTCCTGCGAACCGGCGACCGGCTTCGAACGGCCCTTGAGGTTCTCGACGACCTTCGAGACCGCGAGGTCGATGCCGCGCTTCAGGTCCATCGGGTTGGTGCCCGCGGCGACCGACTTTAGGCCTTCGCGAACGATCGCCTGGGCCAGCACGGTGGCGGTGGTGGTGCCGTCACCCGCGGCGTCGTTGGCCTTGCTGGCGACTTCGCGCAGCAGCTGGGCGCCGATGTTCTCGAACTTGTCCTTGAGCTCGATTTCCTTGGCGACGGTCACGCCGTCCTTGGTGATGCGGGGAGCGCCGAAGCTCTTCTCGATCACG
>JBQCGM010000116.1:0-4015 GCA_051955585.1 Novosphingobium sp. | reverse complement strand
TCGCCGTCCAGCGCGATGCCGATGTCGGCGCGGTATTCCTTGACCAGCTTCTGCATGGCCGCCGGCTGAGTCGAGCCGCACTCTTCGTTGATGTTGAAGCCGTTGGGCGCGACGCCCATGCGGATCACCTCCGCGCCCAGCTCGTAGAGCGCCTCGGGCGCGACCTTGTAGGCGGCGCCGTTGGCGCAATCGATGACGATGCGCATGCCCGACAGGCTCAACCCCCGCGGGAAGGTGGCCTTGGCGATCTCGATGTAGCGGGCCTGGCAGTCGTCGATGCGCTGCACGCGGCCGAGCGCGGTGGCGCCGGCCAGCCCCTCCTGCAGGCCCTGGTCCATCAGGGCCTCGATCTCCATCTCGCGCTCGTCTGAGAGCTTGTAGCCATCCGGCCCGAAGAGCTTGATGCCGTTGTCCGCGAAGGCGTTGTGCGAGGCTGAGATCATCACCCCCAGGTCGGCCCGCAAGGAGCGGGTCATCATCGCCACCCCGGGCGTCGGCAACGGGCCGAACAGGCGCACGTCCATGCCCACGCTGGTGAAGCCGGCCACCAGCGCCGGCTCGATCATGTAGCCGGAGAGCCGGGTGTCCTTGCCGATCACCACCAGATGGCGGCGGTCGTCCTTCGACATGAAGAGCTTGCCGGCGGCCAGGCCCACGCGCAAAGCGACTTCGGCGGTCATCGGATGGCGGTTCGCCTGGCCGCGGATGCCGTCGGTGCCGAAGTAGGCGCGCTTGCTCATTGGGGTCGCCCCTGAAACCATTGGTAGCATAGATTTTGGTTCATGACCGCTTAGCCGATGATAAAGCCGCGGACGGCCACGGTGACCGTATCATTCGACGTTTAACACAAAGGACCTGATAGCCCATGTGCGGCATCATCGGCATCGTCGGGACCAGACCGGTCGCCGAGCGCCTCGTGGAGAGCCTGAAGCGGCTGGAGTACCGCGGCTATGATTCCGCCGGAGTCGCGGCCCAGGTGGGCGGCCGGCTGGAGCGCCGTCGCGCCCCGGGCAAGCTGCGCGAACTGGAGGCGGTGCTCGCCCGCGAGCCGCTGCCCGCCGAGACCGGCATCGGCCACACTCGCTGGGCGACGCACGGGGGGCCCACCGAGCGCAACGCCCACCCGCACATCGCCGGTCGCGTGGCCGTGGTGCACAACGGCATCATCGAGAACTTCGCCGAGCTGAAGGCCGAGCTCGTGGCCAAGGGCCGCATCTTCGCCAGCGACACCGACACCGAGGTGGTGGCCCACCTGCTCGACGAACACCTGCAGGACGGGCTGGAGCCGACCGCCGCGTTCAAGGCCACGCTCGACCGGCTGCGCGGCGCCTACGCCCTGGCCGTGCTGGTCGGCGGCGAGCGCGAGGTGATCCTGGGCGCGCGCAACGGCCCGCCGCTGGCGGTGGGCTATGGCGACGGCGAGATGTTCGTCGGCTCCGACGGCCTGGCGCTCGGCCCCTTCACGAACCGCGTGGCCTATCTGGAAGACGGGGATTACGTCGTCGTCGACCACCACGGGGCGACCGTCTTCGACCACGCGGGCCTGCCCGCCGAGCGGCCGATCAAGACCCTGCCCGCCTCGGCGGCGGTGATGGAGAAGGGCAACTACCGGCACTTCATGGAGAAGGAGATCCATGACCAGCCCGAGGGCTGCCAACGGACCATCGCGGCCTATGTCGACACCCTCTCGGAGCGCACCGCGGTCGCCGGCGACTTCGACTTCGCGACCCTGGAACGGGTGCAGATCGTCGCCTGCGGCACCTCCTACATCGCCGGCCTGCTGGGCAAGTACCTGATCGAGCAGCTCGCCGACCTGCCGGTCGACGTCGAGATCGCCTCGGAGTTCCGCTACCGGGAGCCGGCGCTCGCCAAGGGCTCGCTCGCCGTGGCCATGTCGCAGTCCGGCGAGACCGCCGACACTCTGGCGGCCCTGCGCTACTGCCAGGCCAAGGGCATGCGCAGCGCGGCGATCGTCAACACGGTGGAGTCCACCATCGCCCGCGAGGTCGAGGTGGTCTGGCCGATTCACTGCGGGCCGGAGATCGGGGTCGCCTCGACCAAGGCCTTCACCGCCCAGGTCAGCGTGCTCACGGCGCTGGCGATCGCCGCGGCCCGGGCGCGCGGCCGCATCGACGAGGCCGAGGAGCGGCGGCTGGTGCGGGTGCTGCTGGAGGCGCCGCGGCTGATCGCCGAGTCGATCCAGCTGGAAGATGCGGTGCGCCGCATCGCGATCGACGTCGCCAAGGCGCGCGACGTTCTCTACCTGGGCCGCGGCCCGATGTACCCGCTGGCGTTGGAAGGCGCGCTGAAGCTCAAGGAGATCAGCTACATCCACGCCGAAGGCTACGCCGCCGGCGAGCTGAAGCACGGCCCGATCGCCCTGGTCGACGAACAGACGCCGATCGTCATCCTGGCGCCGTTCGACGGCTATTTCGAAAAGTCCGCCTCGAACATGAGCGAGGTGATGGCCCGCGGCGGCCAGGTGGTGTTCATCACCGACCCGGACGGCGAGCGGCATGCGCCGAAGGGCGCGCAGGTGGTGGTGACGGCGCCGCGCTGCGATCCGCTGATCGCGCCGCTGGTGCTGTCGGCGCCGATCCAGCTGCTCGCCTACCATGTGGCGGTGCAGAAGGGCGCGGACGTGGATCAGCCGCGCAACCTGGCGAAGTCCGTTACGGTCGAATAGCGCCCGCGGGGGCGCGCCGCGACGGGAAGTTGCGGCGGCCGTCCCGCAGGACGGCCGCACGCGATCCTTGGCTTATTGGGCGTTGCCGGCCGGCGCGTTGCCGGCGGCCATGGCCGCATTGCCGGCCGCCGCCGCGGCGTTGCCGGCTTCGCCGGCCGCGGTGTTCGCCGACATCGCGGCGGTGTTCGCGGCGCTCTCGGCGCTGGCCGCCGCAGCGTTGGCGTCAGCCGCCGCGGTGTTGGCGGACTCGTCCGAGGACTTCTTCTGGCAGGCCGACAGGCTCGCAGCCAGGGCGGCGGCGATGGCGACCGAGGTCAGGACACGCATTTTCATTTGCTAGGCTCCCCTGGAGGACAATCCCCCGACCGCTGAATCTTACACGTCTTCGTGTGATCCCGAAATCGTGATGGTGGGCTTGGGGCGCATTTTCGTCGCATCGGGGGGCGATTGTGCCGCCGCACGCCCGGCGGCCCTTCCCCGCGAGCCCGCGGGATCGTAAGCGCAGCGCACGCGTTTGGGCTCCGCCGAACGCTCAAGCTTCGGCATGTCACCGGGGGTCGGAGGGCTTAGATGACCAAACGCGTACGCAAGGCGGTGTTGCCGGTGGCGGGACTGGGGACCCGGGTGCTGCCCGGGGCCAAGACGACGCCGAAGAACCTGCTGAACGTCGTCGACCGTCCGATCCTGTCCTACATCGTCGAGGAGGCGCGCGCCGCAGGCATCGAGCACTTCGTGTTCATCGTCGGCCGCGGCCAGCAGGCCATCGAGGACTATTTCGACGCCCA
Source organism: Novosphingobium sp. (assembly GCA_051955585.1). Taxonomy (GTDB): domain Bacteria; phylum Pseudomonadota; class Alphaproteobacteria; order Sphingomonadales; family Sphingomonadaceae; genus Novosphingobium. The sequence continues at coordinate 544 of JBQCGM010000116.1, read as the reverse complement.
GCCGGAGATCGAGCAGACGCTCGAGGCCAAGGGCAAGACCGCGATCCTCGCCGACGTGCGGCGCGACCTGCCCCGGCCCGGCGAGATGAGCTTCGTGCGCCAGATGGCGCCGCACGGCCTGGGGCATGCGGTGTGGTGCGCCCGCGACGTGATCGGCGACGAGCCCTTCGCGGTGATCCTGCCGGACATGCTGATGGTCGCCGATCCGCCGGCGCTGGCCCAGGCGGTGGCGGCCTACGAACAGGTGGGCGGCAACCTCGTGGTGGTCGAGCCCGCCCCGGAAGGCGAGGCGCACAAATACGGCATCGTGGCGTTGGAGCGGCCGGACGGGCGGCTGAACCGGATGACCGGCATGGTCGAGAAGCCGGCCCCGGGGACCGAGCCCTCCAACCTGTTCATCTCGGGCCGCTACATCCTGCAGCCGGAGATCTTCGAGATCCTGGAGACCCAGGAGCGCGGCGCCGGCGGCGAGATCCAGCTGACCGACGGCATGGCCACGCTGATGCGGCGCCAGGACTTCCACGCCTTCGAGTACGCCGGGACG